>NZ_CP081878.1:1385555-1694444 GCF_022170825.1 Exiguobacterium acetylicum
ATACGCAAAATATCGAGACGAGAACCGAATCGCCTTTACGACATTCCATCAATCATATGGATATGAAGAGTTTATTGAAGGCATCAAACCCGTCGTAGCAGCGGATCAGAACGAGATTGGATTTAACATCGAGTCTGGTATTTTTAAGGAGTTTTGCGACCTTTCTGCTACCGGACGACGATTTGGTGGGTATGATGTTTCAATTGATAGTGAGGCGCGTATTTGGAAAGTTTCTCTTGGAGGATCAGGAGATCATCCTCTCAAGAAAGTTTGCTTTGAAAAAGATATCATGCGGATCGGGTGGGATCAATATGGAGAAGAACCATTTAATAGTACGGTTTCCATGAATCCTTCTGAACGAAGTGTTTTAACATATTTTTACGAAACGATGAAAATAGGCGATATTGTTCTATCATTGAAAGATGAACGACATATTGATGGTATTGGAATCATTGATGGGGAAGTCGAGTGGTTAGAAGAGGAAGACCACTACAAACGTAGCCGGAAAGTGAACTGGCTTGCTAAACATATCTCACTTGATATACATGAAATGAATATGCGGAAAAATTTGACACGGAAGACCGTGTATCCATTAGATCGTTTGTCTGTCTCGCAAGTCGAACGCATGCTTGAAATTGAATACGGTATCTCGAATGTAAACGTTCAAAGCGAAAAACCGTATGTATTCATCATCGATGAAATTAACCGTGGGAATATTTCGAAAATCCTAGGAGAGTTGATTACGCTCATTGAACCGTCAAAACGCCTTGGAGAAATGGAAGAGACGCTTGTTAAGCTCCCATACTCCAAAAAGGAGTTTGGTGTTCCGAGTAACATCTATATTATTGGGACAATGAATACGGCTGACCGTTCTATTGCGTTAATGGATACTGCGTTGCGGAGACGCTTCCAGTTTATCGAAATGGCTCCTGATTCGCGTCTGCTTCGAGGTGTTTCTATCGAAGGTGTACATTTAGAATATGTCCTCGATATTATGAATCGGCGGATTGCAGCACTATATGATCGAGATCATATGATCGGTCATGCCTACTTCTCGTCACTGTCATCAAGTGACGATATAAGTGCATTGCAGCAAATCTTTTTAAAATCAATTATTCCTTTATTGCAAGAGTACTTCTTTGATAATGTTGAAAAAATAAACGCTATATTCGGAAATGATAGGACTTATCCAATTCTCATTCAAGATGTGCCAGCCTTTGGGTTGTTTGACTCCTCAATTGATCCAAATGATTTAGAGACGAGCTATCGTATCAATCATGCCATTCTTACTCAACCGGAGACATATCAAGCGATTTATGGAAATCGATATGCAAACGTATGACGTTATTGAGGTAATGGAATATGAAGACATCACGTGTACAGGACCACGTCGTAATGTCGATAAAAAAACCTTTAAGGAACTAGAAAGTCTCATGCTCGAACTATCGGAAGAAGGATGGGATGGGTTAGATTTCTTGACGCTTTCCTTAAGAAAAGGTGTCGGAAAGGTGATTCGCGCGAGGAATTATGTTGGTGTCTTACAGATGCCAAGCGGCAGACAACTTCAAATCCTTCCAAAAATTGATGCAACAAACGCAGATGCTCGCACAGCGATGCTTAAAATGCTGAAAACATTACGTACATTCCCGAGTAAATCCTTTGATGCAACGGAACTCGGTACCTCGAAAATGACAATGTTTGAAGTCTATATAATTCTTTTTCTTCGTGAAGTATCTAGGGTAGTGAAGCGAGGATTGAAGTCTGACTATCGGACGAAAGAAGAAAATGTACGCTTCTATAAAGGTAAGATGAATTTTGCGCGTCAGCTTACCATCAACCATGTCCATAAAGAACGATTTTATGTTGCGTTTGATGAATACAGCATCGATTGTCCAGAGAATCGAATTCTTAAAAAAGCATTGATAAAGGCTATGCTGATAGCATTAGATCCAAGGAATCGTCACGAGGCACGTCGTCTCTTACATTATTTTGATGGTGTTACGGAGAGTCATGCGCTTGATCAAGAGTTCGCGAGTGTTATTAAAAATCGAAAGACTAGATATTATACGAATTCCTTAGAATGGTCGCGACTCTTACTAAATGACTTCAATATTTCAAATATGGTGGGCCATACGCGGACTCAGTCTCTCCTTTTTTCAATGAATCAGTTGTTTGAAAGTTACGTCGGAAGACTCATCGAACGTCATACTGGAGAAGGCTGGGAAGTATCACTTAAGAAACCAGCAAAGTATCTATTCGATAGCGGATCGTTTAGACTCATTCCAGACATCGTTATGAAGTATGTATGTCCTGTCGATAAAGTAACAAAGACACGAATCATTGATATGAAATGGAAGCTTCTTAATCCTAAGGTAAATAATTTGGGGATTTCACAATCCGATATGTATCAGATGTTTGCATATGCTAAGAAGTACGTGAGTGAACAAGTAATTGTCATATATCCACTCGTTGAGAACTTCGCTGTGGATCAGAGGATATTCCGCTACACGAGTGAAGATATCACAGTGTACATTTATCTATTAGATTGTGTACATGGAGAGGAAGATTTGCTGCGCTTCCTAGAAGATCCAGAGCGTCAGGTATAATACGTCTTGTATCGCTATCCATGATTAGACCCTATAAAATTGATGTGGTCAGGTTCATAGGATATTCAATCGAGTCATGAATTATGAAGAGAAAAAGAATATCTAGGATTAGTTAACGGTGTTATTACCGCATCTTGTATGCATCAAACTATGGTAATCCTAAAGCAGAGGATTTTGATTATCATTTCATATTAGATGTTGGGTATGAGTATACTCCGTTCAGCGCTTGTTTTGCTATTAAAGAACCTGACCATGGTGCAAATAATAAAGATAATCGTTGGTATGAATGGAACACTTGCAATGATTATCTGACGATGATTCGTGCTAATTGCAATAGCCGTTAAAATTAAATTGATGATGAACTGAAATGGAGTGCACCAATCATGAATTCTAATAAAAATCCAGAAGTGATATTGATAGTACTACTAATCATATCTGGTTTTCTATTTTATTTTGGAAATAAGATGACTGCTGCTCCTGGAAGTAGCAGTGGGAATGGTAATCTAGCGATTCTTTCTATGATTGCACTTGTTTTCATTATTCCTATTTTTATTTATTTCATAATGATTACTTTAAAAAATCTAAGATTAAAATTAGGTTTTTTAGTAACTATGATAATTCTATCTTTGTCGTATGTGATCGTTGGATTCTTGTATCAATCAAATGAGTATTCAAGATACAAGAACTTGGTTAAAGAGATAGTATTAGCTGAAGGCGTGACTAAAGATTTGGATTATATAGATAGCATAACCAGTGGTATTTTTTCTCCTTTTATGAATTCACAGTTCTTCAATTTGAATACGTATGTCATGTTTGTCTGTTTTTTGATTTTTGTAAGTAGCATGATTATTTTATATTTAAAAAAAGAAGGACACGGCGACCACGGCATTTAAACAATGGTTTTGATCGATGGTAAAACCTTAAGACTCAATCTCTGAAGGCTAGGGATTGAGTCTTTCATTTTGATGGACGAATGAGTGTATTCTAAAAATCGTCTATCAAAAACTTACAACGATTCTTTAGTCTAGCTAAATTATCGTCTTCTTAAAAAGTCATGTGAAACTCCATCAAATGACTTAATGATGTTTGGATAGAAAAAAGCGTATACATATTTCTATATGAATTGAACCCCGAATGATAGACACTTGAAAAAATGTATCATTCGGGGTTCAGTTCATTCATATATTTTAGTCATCTTATTTATAGATATCACGACGATGCCCTATCTCAAGGATCAAAATCACGACTTTCTCATCCTGGATGTCAGCAATCAGACGATAGTCGCCGATGCGATAACGCCATTCGCCAGAGCGATTCGAGACGAGTCCTTTCCCATGACGACGCGGATCATCCGTCCCGACAAGGTTTTTCTTGATCCAGGACATGATGATCCGCGCTTGTTGTGGGTCCATCTTTTTGAGAGACTTTTGAGCTCCGCGCTCGAACTCTACATTATAAGCTGTCATTCTAAATCAAGTTCCTTCATCATGTCGTCGAAAGATATCGCTTCTGATTTTTTACGGTGTGCTGCCATGGAATCATGATAGAGTTGTAAATCGATTTCGTCTTCGATACGGTCGAGGACGGCATCGCGAACAAGTGTAGAAATCGTGATGTTCTTTGCCTTCGCATATTCCTTGATGAGTCGTGTATCCTGATCATCCAGACGGACAGAAATGGTGCTCATGAATATCATCTCCTTTGTAATACATTGTAATACAAAGTGAGGTTTTAGTACATAGGATTGGGCTATAATCCTGAATAATGATTCTTTGAAGAGCTGAAATTCAAATTGTAAATATTCTAGGTAAGTGCGATTCAATCTAAAAAATATGAAAGTAGATCATAAACTCTTCTACTTTTCGTTAAAAAATCTTCATGGATACCTGTCACTCCGTTTTGCGCCCAGTTTCCTGGGGGCATTTCTCGAATAAGAATCAATATTTTATCTCCCGGTGCATGGGTGAAAAGTGAAAGATCTTCCGTTAACTTGTTCACCCAAGCATCTTTTGTTTCTTGATGGAACGTATCCCACACATCAATTGTCAAGATAGCCATTGAAGCGACAGGAGAGGCGTCTGTTCCATAAGAAACTCGTGTCTGCCAATTCGTTATGCGACTATCAAAAGAAAAGGTCGGGTCGGATGCCATGGCACCTGCCTTTCCAAAGTTTTCTGGTTCTTGTTCGTGAATCAAGATTTGAATCTTGTCAGGAATCATGTTCAATGTCTCGACCGTAGTATTCGTCAGTTGATGGATGAGTTGTCGTTTCGTATCACGTGACATCGCAGGCCAAGTATTTAGAGAAAGTAATGGCATCAGAATACCTCTTGTTCTTTTAGGTATGTGCGCATCGAATTTACTACGAGCTCATGGTCTTCTTCAGGAGTTAGACCTGAAACGGTGATCATTCCGACAATCAGTCCTCCATCCAGTGTGATCGGGAAAGAACCGCCGAAAGCAGCAAAGCTTGAGTCTAGTCGATGTTCCTCGTTATACGTCACCTCACTACGTGCAGCCCATAATTGCATGAAGTAAGAACTGTGGAGATGGTAGTCGACGACTCGTTTTTTTCGTTCGATCCATTCGCTGTTGATACGGGTCGTACCTGGCATTTTATAATGGAACATCGAGATACCATTGACTGTGATATCAACGGCGATGGATACATTGTTTTTCTGTGCTTCTTTAATCAAAGTCAATCCTAACGGAAAGATATCATCATGTGTGAATCGGTTAAATCGTAAAGTATGTTCTTCCTGGTGGGTCTGTTGTATCAAATCTTCAATAGACATCGGTAAGCTCCTTTTAAGATGGGTTAGAGTATCCATTTTGATTAAAAGTCAAACGTATCTGGATCCGGTCCACTCCGCAGATTTTCATTCAATTTGTTTAATCGTTCCATATCTTCTGAAAGGAGTTCGAAATCAGTAATGCACAGATTTTCTTGCATCCGTGAAGGTGTCATCGACTTAGGAATCGTGATGATGCCCTGTTGAATATCCCATCGTAGAATGATTTGAGCAGCTGATTTCTTGTATTGTGTAGCGAGCGACTGAACGACCTCATTTTCTAGAAGTTCCGCATTCATAAGCGGTGACCAGGCTTCAATTTGAATACCATGTTCGCTACAGAATTGACGTAACTCCGACTGAGTTAGTTTCGGATGGAGTTCGATTTGATTGACGACAGGTGTGATCGTTGCATGTTGCAGTAAGTCCTCGAGATGGTGGATTTGAAAATTACTCACACCAATCGCACGGACCTTGTCCGTTTGATACAATTCTTCAAGTGCTTTCCAAGGAGCTTGATACTTAGCTTTCCCTGGCCAATGGATCAAGTAGAGATCAAGATACTCTAACTGCATTTTTTCTAAGGATTCTGCGTAAGCAGCAAGTGTTTTTTCATATGATCCATGTGCATTCCAGACTTTTGATGTCACGAATAGTTCTTCGCGTGTTACGAGTCCTTCTTCGATAGCCTTCGCAATGCCTTTTCCGACACTTTGTTCGTTGCCATAGATGGCTGCAGTATCGATACTGCGATAGCCTTCGCGAATCGCAGTTACGATCGCTTGCTCGAGATCCGCACCGTCCTCGACACGAAATACGCCATATCCGACTTGTGGCATGTCCACACCGTTGTTTAATCGTACTGTAGAGATTTTCATATTCATCTAGCTCCTTTATCAAAATTACAGCAAAAAAATCGTGCTGTATGTGTGACATCATCATATCGGGAGCAATCAGAAATAAGAAGACGGCACTTTAAAGTTCCATAGTCACCAAAAAGTGACTTTTCCTAGATTACTGGGACGAGGGAAGGGCAAAAGTTAAAAAAATCAAACAGCAAACAGCCCTGCATTCGAAAATGCAGGGCTGTTTATGGAAATACAGAAAAATTAACAGCTATTTTTCAAGTGTTCATTTTGGAGATGCTGCTCTCCCCAGTCACATAAGACATCCATGGTCGATTTTAACGACCGACCATAATCCGTTAACTCATATTCGACTTTAGGTGGAGCTTGGTGATAAATAACCCGTCGAATGACGCCGTCCTGTTCTAACTCCCTCAACTGTTGAACGAGCATTTTTTGAGAGACGTTCGGCATGCGACGTTTCAACTCGCTCGTCCGGTACTTATCTTTAAACAAGTGGCATAAGATGACGACTTTCCACTTCCCACCGATTACTTTTAAAGCTGCTTCGACAGGAATACTAAATTTACTCAAAACGATGACCCCTTTATCCAATAAAGTTAAATACAATGACAGAGTAGTTCGTAAAAGAATTACCAAAACGAAATATAGCATAATTGGAGTATGATTCGTAAAAAGTAAGCTCATATATTCGCATATCATTTGCAGCGTTTATAGGAAATGGCTTAAAAATGAATGAATTTTAATTATAGGATACATGTCCAGCTATTTACTGAATAATACTTAATTGATTTATTGGAAAAAATTAGAAAATGGAACTTAAATAAGGAAAATATCGTATTTATTAGTTGTATAATAATTTTATGAACCATAATTACTTACTACATTACACAAATCTATATGTCGGAGGATACGTCTATGGTGTTACCGTTTCTTGGTCTTACTATCGGATTAGTTTTGCTGACGTTAGGCATCTACTTCATTCGGTCGAAGCATGCGAAAAAGACACTGCTAGCGGGACATGGAGATAGCGTCGACTCATTCGTTCTCGGCATCATTATGTCAATTGGTGTCATCCTATTTTGTTCATTGACTGTCAGGCATTACGGTTACATCTGTGTATTAGGTGGATTGTTCACTCTATACGGTGTCAGTGCAGCATGGTAAATCTTTAAAAGAAGCGATACAGCAAGGTAAAAGAGGAGCTCAAATCATGATTCAATTACTAAAACAAGTCGACGATCGCGTGTACCATATCGTCTTCTACCAAGAAGGTCGCACCTTGTTCTGCCGGGAAGGAGTTGCCCGAAAAGAGCAGGCGATCGATAGCGAGGATATGATGGAAACGAATGAAGAGTCCGCGACGAAACGAATCGTCTTCAAAAATCCATTGCGCGCATATCGTCAGAAGAAAGCATGGGTACGTGAAAAATTAGACGATGGATACATGAAATCGCCGTTTGCGATGTCTGAAGTGATGGATTTTCGAGCAGACCGACGGATCATAAAGTTGCGCATTTTAAGCGCTTTATTGATCTTATTGAGTGGATTACTGACGCTGACTGATATCTTACCGATTCCAGGATACATAACACTCGTTGTACTGATGCTTTTCTGGCCGATGCATCTCGAAGGAAAATCTGCGCGTGTACGCATTTATCGATGGTCAGGAGCACTTTTCATGTTCGCGTTAGCCGGCTCATCGAAAAACTATTTATCATCGATTAATCTCTCGATTAACGGAGTCGTCTGTCTCGTTTCAGGATTCATTCTCCTGTTATATGCTGCGGAACAATTAAAAGACCTAGCGACGAAAGGAATCACGTATCATGACGAATCAACAAGCGAAGGTGATTGAACTTAAACGCAATAATGGACAAACGACCGAGTACTGGGTTAGCTACCGAATGGGGCGTACGCTTTACCAGGTATCCGTACAAGAACGAGCCGATGATCAAACGGATGAAGGGGAGATCATTAAAGAACGTTTTCCGTTCTATTTCGGAATGAAAAAACGGATGCTCGAGTTAGCAGAAGAGAGAGAAGCACTTGGTTTTCGACCGCTGACCGAAGAAGAGAAAGCAGCGCCTGTCATCGAGGAAGAAGAACCGACGCTCGATCCTGCTTTCTTCAAGCCAGCTATTCGGTACGCTTGGTTAATGCTTGCTCTTGGAATCCTTCTGTTTCTCCTGCCTTCGCCGATCCTAAACGGACTCGCGTTCGGACTCGGATTGTACGTCTGGTATGAGACGTTTGGGCAAGCGGGAATGCCGCGCAATTATCAGAGATATTTCCACGGGATGTTAGCTGGATTGACGATCTTACAGGTGCTATCGGCTTTAGAATTCGAGCGCATCGTGCAACCGTACTATGCGACGATTTGTGTGCTATCAGCAGTCGTGTTGGTTCTGCTCGTTGTGCAACATCGTTTGAAAGAAACCGATCACATCGGTCAGGAGGAAAGTGTTCGGGTTAGGAAAATGAAGGACTATCCTGATGACTTAGATCTTTAAAAATGTATTCACTCAACTTTCAGAAGACTGCAAGACTTTATAGTGCTGTAAAATATAGTTATCACTTAAATTATTTTAGTCAGTCTACTGAAAAGGAGAATTAGGAATGCATGTACAATGGAATGACAAATCTATCCTTGAACTCATATTAATCGTCTGGGCAATCGGTGCCATCATCATCATCGTGAGTCAGGCTCGGAGTAAGAAAAGCTTAAAATCTAGTCTGATTAGTGGAACGATCGTTAATCTTTTGTACACAATTGGTATTTCATTACTTTGGTTTTACACGATCGCAGTCGATGGTATCAGTCAGGTATTAGTCGTCTATTTCTTCGCCGGTATCTTTACGATTCTTGAAATTCTGTTCGTGATCGTTCTATTGATCGTTAAACGTAAAAAATCAACTATCTCTTGAGGAGTAGAATTTTATTATGAATCGTTACACTTGGATTACCCGTGCTACTGTTGGGTTAGCAATATTTGATATGAGACGACGTGCGATTGATTTATTGTCGAGGCATGTCAAGCAGTTAGAAGAACCACTGGCAAGATCAAGTACGATTCTTTATATCGGGATGTTGCATCTTGAACTAGGTGAAGAGAAAGAAGCAAGTCAGTGTTTCTTAGAAGGATTGACGATCGTCGAATCGATGGAGCTTGCGTATGCACCGGAATTTTTAACGATGTTACGTGTGATGAAGTGGCATGAAGATTCGGACGTTATAGAACACTGGATTCAAAACTTCACCCATCGGATTGAGGATCATCCGAAATTCAAGCGGACGATCAAAGGGATAAAAGCGATAACTGATTGAACTCAAAAAGAGCGTTAACGATACCTGTCAGCACGAAATTCGAGATTACTGCTGAAGAGAAAATAAAGGTCAATCAACGTTTATGAAACAATTTAGTTTACATAATGAAGTAGGGAACGGCATGAGTCGTTTGCTACTTTTTTTGTAATTATGCAATCGATTGCATTCGTATGCTCATGCGATATCCAGGAAAAGGAATCATATTTCTTGCAAAAAACTAGTTTTTATTTCACACGATTTATGCAAAAATAGAACACAACAAACTGCGAGAATTTTTAGAAAAGTGAATGGCTAGACTATTCATCCTTTTGAGTAGAAGAGAGAAGTCATCATTTTTCGAATTCTAAATACTTTATTTTTTGAAAGCCTGGAGGGGAACGTATGAAATTGTTGAAGATGTGGAACCAAATCAGTTTAGTGAAACAAATCGCGATTGGCTTGATCGTAGGGGTTATCTTAGCCGTCACGATTCCTGAAGTAGCGAGTTCATTGACCATCTTTGGAACATTATTTGTCTCCTCACTAAAGGCAGTCGCGCCGATTTTGGTCTTTTTCCTAGTCATGGCTTCGATTGTGCAACATAAAAAGGGACAGCAAACGAACATGAAATCAATCATCTTTTTGTATCTACTCGGTACGTTCTTAGCTGGAGCGATTGCGGTCATCGTCAGCTTCCTGTTCCCGGTGACGATTACACTCAAGGAGAGCACGGAGGAACTGACAGCACCGGGTAACGCGGTCGAAGTCCTCAAGACACTCGTCCTCAACATGGTCGATAACCCTGTCAATGCATTAGTCCAAGCGAACTACATCGGCATTTTGACATGGGCGATCATCTTAGGATTAGCGCTAAAAAATGCGTCAGATTCAACAAAAACATTCATTTCGAATTTCTCAGACGCACTTGCAAAAATGGTTGGATGGATCATCAAGCTTGCACCGCTCGGTATCATGGGGCTTGTCATCGGTTCGATTACGGAGAACGGTCTCTCGTCACTTC
Organism: Exiguobacterium acetylicum; assembly: GCF_022170825.1. NCBI lineage: Bacteria > Bacillati > Bacillota > Bacilli > Caryophanales > Exiguobacterium > Exiguobacterium acetylicum. The sequence goes on from NZ_CP081878.1 coordinate 1,396,148, forward strand.
TTGATTACGTGAGCTTGCTAGGGTTACTGATTGGCACGATGCTTGTCGTCGCACTGATCGTCAATCCATTGATCGTCTATATCAACGTTCGCCAAAACCCATATCCGCTCGTCTTTAAGTGTCTACGCGAGAGTGGGATCACGGCATTCTTTACACGCAGTTCGGCTGCGAATATTCCGGTCAACATGGAATTGTCTAAGAAGCTTGGTCTCGATAAAGAGACATACGGAATTTCAATTCCGCTTGGCGCAACGATCAACATGGCGGGTGCAGCGATTACAATCACGGTCCTAACACTTGCTGCCGTCAATACGCTCGGCATTCAAGTTGATATTCCGACAGCAATTATCTTAAGTGTCCTCGCTGCTGTCTGTGCGTGCGGTGCTTCTGGTGTCGCTGGGGGATCGCTTCTCTTGATTCCGCTCGCATGTAGCTTATTCGGGATTCCGAATGACGTTGCGATGCAAGTCGTCGCTGTTGGATTCGTTATCGGTGTCTTGCAAGATTCATTTGAGACAGCGCTCAATTCGTCAACAGACGTTCTGTTCACGGCGACAGCTGATTACAGAAAACGTTTGAAAGAGGGCGAGCAACTGTCAATCAATCGTCAGTCGATGAATGAAGCAGTGTCTGAAAAGGTCGTCAACGGCTGATCAGCATCGTATCTAAATAAGAAAAGGCATCCCATCTGAGGATGCCTCAATATGTAGAAAACCCCTCATTTCGTAATCGAAATGAGGGGTTTTCTACATGCATTAATAAATTTATCCCTCACCTAACGCAACGTATTTTTTTAACTTCCCTTTAAAACTCACTAAAAGAATTTCTTCCCTCTCTTTAGTAGAGTATATGACGGTACCCTTAGAGAGTTTCGTAGCAGTCCCATTATCAAAATCGTCTTTATCAGAATTCATTCTTTTTATTACTCCAACTTTTTTATTCTGAGTGACTTCGGTTTTCTCTGCCCATTCTACATCTGATTTGTAGATCGTATCATTGAATTGAAAAATGTCAGCATTAGAATCCTCATCTAATACTTCTGAAGCCGTCGGTTTTTCACTAGAACTTTGCATTGTCTCCTCATTACTACAAGCAACTAACATCCATACAGTTATGATCGAGAAAGCGCATATTAAAACGACTTTTTTCATGACATAACCTCTTTCTCGTTTTTGTATGTTATTCCATGTCGATACATGTTAACGTCAACTGTTCTTCACGATCACCATCCCATTTGATTCGTACATGGTACGTGTCAGTATCTTTAAAGATCTGTAAGGCGGCACTTGTCTCAAAGGTTGCGCCATCTCTTTCAGTTCCAATGAAGCTTTGGAAATGGCTAGAGTGTTTAGCATGTCGACCATCTGACAACTGACTATCGACAAACCAGGTCACAGGTTTCTGTTGGTGTTCCATTCGTTTCAGATCCTTTCCGATATATGTTAGGGCGTAGCCTTCGCTTACTCGGTAGGATAAAGGGCGCTCTTTAACTTGCCGTACATGAATCACGGCGTTCCAGGACTCGCCTTTTGCCTGAAAGATGAGAAGTTCGGGTTCAAGTGTCGCTGAAGCGCGGTGAATGCCATAGAACGTGAAAAGCGTGAGGAAAAGTAAGAATGCAATCAGTATGGTTCGCTTGAATAAGCGCTTGGACATAGAGGTCACTCCTGGACAGTCATTTCCTTTAGTCTAGCAAATTCAAATGCTTTACTTAGTCATGAATCTTAAGAAAAAGGGAATCCATTTTTACGGGATCCAGCGTCCGATTTGTTCGCCCATCTGCACGCTGCGCTCGATGCCTGGTGCGAGTTCAACAGTGTCTGGTGGCAAGACGAGGATGACGGTCGAGCCGAACGAGAAGTAGCCGAACTCTGCTCCACGTTCCAGCAGACGTCCTTGGTGTGTCTGAACGATCGTATTGACGTTCAGTGCGCCGACCATGACATGTTCGATCGAGCGATGGTCGACTTGCAAGCGCATGACGCGACGATAATTCCGCGTCAATGGACGTTTGCTGAACCGTAGCCCCATGTCATTAACGGGTGCCGATTCTCGTCCGAGCGTATAACTATTCGTGATTTTGCCTGTGATCGGGGAGTGCACACGATGATAATCGGTTGGGCTGAGATAGAAGATCAAGGCAACACCGTTCGCATAATCCTGCGCGCGCTCGGTCGAACCAATCAATTCGGCAACGGTATAGTCCTGTCCTTTGATTGTAAAACGACTATCTTCCGTTAACGCCGGAACGATTGAGAGCACAGCGTCGCTCGGACTGACAAAGGCATCTGGTGCTGATGCGATCGGTCGCATCCCGGGACGTAACTCGCGTACGAAACAATCGTGTAAAGAATTAAACGAATCGACGGGCTTAAGCGCTTGATCCGTCTGAATCTGATAGGTGCGAATGAATGGTCGGATTAATGGTTTACTGAAGCGACTCATCGCAAACCGTTTCAAGGTATTGGCGACTGCTGGTCTAGCGTTTAAGTGAACGATTGTATCAAAGATGGCTTTCTTCATGAGGTCAAACTCCTTTATGCGTTAATCTACTCCTCATGATACGGTCGAGTTCTTATGATGGACGTAGTTGTTTTCTTAAGTTTGCCTTAAGAAAAACACGTACTGAAGACGCAGCACTTGTGGGAGGATCATGATTTTCTCGTTAATAAATACAACAATGGACCAAATGCACCAATCGCAAGCGTGATAATCGCCCAAAGCGGAAAGCTTCGCCCTATGCGACGTGTATCGTGGCGAAGCCAAACGATGATGAAGAGAGCACAGAGAATGAGGTCAATGAAGATTTGAAGTGTCGCTGTGTTTTTTGTCGCTTCAACGAAGATGCCGAGCACACCAAAGTCAAGAATCGAAAAAGCAGTTAAAATTGCGAAGGCGATCGTGAGGAGTGCAATTAACGGTTTGGGAATAACGTCTACGAACGAAGCATTTGAATCATTCATATGAATAGTCCTCCTTAGTTAATGTAGTGATTACTACAATTAAATGTAGCATGTACTACAATGAAACGTCAATCGAGGATATAGAAGTGAATGTATTCCCATGAATCATTAAAGGATGAATAGTGACGACTATCAATTTGGTATAATACGGAAAAAGAGGCGTAGCATAGCGAGAAAGGAAGGAACAAAAAGATGAATGGAAAGCGATTGCGAACGATTTTCGCCATTAGTGCGGCTGTAGCAGTATTGATGAGTGGAGTGAGTATCGGAAGTGGAAGCAGTCATGTCGAAGCAAAAGTGGTTCAGGCGAAAAAAGCGTTCGATTATAAAAAATATCGTGCTGACCAATTGAAGGTCATCACGAAGTACGGCAACATCTTATCGGATCTTAGCTCCAAACCCCAAATCAAAATTCCTTCTTATTATCAAAACGAAACGTATCGGACTGCGGTGGAACAGTATAATCCGAAAGCGGAAAAATACGATTCAGATCAAGTTAAGGAATCAAGAAAAATCAGAGCGATGCGTGTCGATCTAAAAGCAGTCGATACATCGTCTGAGAAAAAAGCGTTCGACAAACGAATGACTGCGATGAAAACGGAAGTCAAACGACTGGTCAAAGTCGAGCAGGCACTAGCGAAGGAAAGCAAACCATTGTATCAAGAGGTCATGGAGTACGAGCGACAGCAGATGCAAGCGTTCGTCGCCCAATATGGACCCCTTGATCCAGCATTGACGTTGATTAAATCACTTCCTTACGTACAGGAACTCGAACGAAAACTGATGAAGAAAAAAATCAGTAAGCAAGACCGGATCGAGCGCTTGGATCGAGCAGCAGAGGCAATGTTACGAGAGCGGGAGAAGTCAAGTGAACGCGTCGGACCGGAACGTGGGAAAGTGACGATTTTGATTTATGAAAACAAATTCGACGAAGCTTCAGTTGTTTTTGAAGACGCGAAACAGCTGACGAAAGACGAGAACGTCCGACTGGATCTCAGCTTTAAGAAGATAAGTAGTCGATTTTTAAAATGAAGCATCCTTCGCGGATGCTTTTTTGCGTAGTGTCCGTCTCGGAAAAAACGAGTATGATGGGAAGGGAAGGAGTCGATCGAAAGTGGACAAGTTTGAACAAAAACGACAAGATTATACGCATCACATCGCGCAAGCGACGTTAGCATCAAGCATCAAGGAGATGAGTCTGAAGAAGATGGCGACCGCTGCCGGAACGAGTGACCGGATGCTGATGCATTACTTCAAGGATAAACAGGACATCGAGACAGCCGTGTTGACCGCGATCAGCCAAGAGCTGATCGAACTGTTGCAACAACCGAATCTTAAGCTTGAGTTCACGGCATTCGTCCGTTTCTTACGACAAGCAATTGATGAGCCGCGGATTAAACCATATTTGAATCTCTGGTTCGAGATCACCCATCTCGCAACGAGTCAGGGTGAGCCGTATACATCAATCACGCGGATGATCGGAGAATCATTCGACGACTGGATCAAACAGATATATGTGCCAGCGGAAGACGAAGACGTTGCTAAGCAAACGGCGTTACTATTTGTCTTCACGGAAGGACTCGTCGTCTTGAATAAGATTGGTTTAGAGGAGCGGATGGACGCGGCAGTTGAAGCGATGATTGATCTATACGAAAGAGCATAAATTTTATAAATTATCTTCGATTTCAATCCAGACTTGATAGAACATCTCTGCATCGAGTGGAACAATCGCAGTATGAACTCGAGATTCAGGAACTTGTGCTAAATAAAAGACAAGGATCGTAGCAACCTTAAAGTCTGGCGTACCATAACCAGTAATCGAACGATCGTGCATCTCATTCGCAATCGAGTCTGCCCAGACCTCGGCTTCACGTAACGTCTCGAACTGAAGCATCTTTTCCTTCCAACGAATCGACATCTTCATATCCTCTTCTAATGTAGTTAATGTTAGTATATGGAAGAAGGATACGATTGTTCAAGAAGGAGAATCAGTCATGAGCCGTTTTGGAATTCAAAAAGAGTTGATTAATCCGCCACTCGGCGCATCGTTCATTGGTTATCACCGGCAAAATGGTGTCGCAGCCGTTCACGATTCGCTCTATGTCACAGCGAGCATCTTCGAAAGTGAGCAGACGACGTCGATCTTCGTCAGCATCGATAATATCGGAATGCTTGTTGCTGATACGGATGTCATTCGTGAAGGAATTGCCGATCGTTTGAACGTATCTAAGGAACAGGTGACAGTTGTCTATACGCATACGCATTCTGGACCAGCGACAGCAGGAGATGAGACGTTGATTGTCGCTTACAAAACGATTTTGACGCAACAAGCGATTGCGACAGCTGTCAAAGCGCGTGAAGCGATGCAACCGGTTGAGATCGGCTGGGGTGTCACAAAGGGAAAACTTGGTGTCAACCGACGGGAAAAGAGAGACGGGCAAGCAGTGATGGGAACAGATCCACTTGGCGTGACGGACGACCGGATCGGGACATTATTAATACGGCGGACTGACGATTTGCGTTTTGTTGGAGCTTTCGTCTTTTGTACGGCGCATCCGAACGTCTTGAAATCAGACAGCGTCGTTCTATCGAATGATTATCCCGGTGTCGCCCGAACGTTGCTTGAACAGGCGCTCGGCTGTCCCGTTGTAATCGTCCAAGGGGCGACGGGGAACATCAATGCGAAATATCGCGGTGACCTAGCAAGCATACAGAAGATGGCGTTTGCTTTAAGTGGTCATGTCTTAACGACGATTCCAGACGTGTCGTATCAACCGTTAACGTACCACCGGATTCAGTCAATCATTCACCCGATGCACTTAACAGAATTACCAACGACGAACCAATTACAAGACATGGCGGATTACGCTGAACAGACATGGGGAGTCAGTGCAGCACGTTGGTTGGCGTACGTACAAGAGAAATCAGGAACGTCATTTACGATTCCGATTGAGATTCAGTTATTCGAGTTAAATGAAGGTTCGTTCTCCGGTATCCCAATGGAGCCGTTTTGTGAGACTGCATTACAGATCCAACAGACTCGTCAAACAGAACTCGCGTTTTTCGGGGGCTATACGAACGGTTACATCGGCTACTTACCGACAGCAGAAGAATATCCGTATGGTGGCTACGAAGTGTCAATCAATCCTGTTGTCTACGGTCCGGTGACGGGACTCTGGATGCCGCCTGTACCGGAAACAGCGAATGAAATCGTAGATCGTATCTTACAGCTGTATGAAACGAACAACAACCCGGTTTCTCTCATCTGAGAGACCGGGTTGTTTTGTGATTACGATTTGACTTTTTTGATGAACCAGAATAACGCGAAAACAAATCCGCATGTCATTAGGATAAATAAGAAAAGCATAATGAGTAATTTAGACAGTTGTAGCATCAAAGACCTCCGTGAATATGTATAGCTAAATTTTCGAACAATCGAATAGTAATAGAGTAACATAGCAATTAACAATATATAATAAAATGATTATTGTTTTAGAGGTTTTTATTAAAAGAGTTGATAAAGTTATGATAGGAATAAAATTTTCCTTTATTTTGAAACTTTTCTTTGATTGATCCGTTTATTAAGATGAGGACAAGTCAAATTATTGGAGACATAAACATGAAAAAGACAATAGGCGCGTTCGCTCTAGCAAGCGGCATGCTAATACTCGGTGGTTGTGGAACAGCAGCGACACAAACCGATTTATTTGAACAACAAGGAACATATCTGGGTGACAACAATAGCGTACGAGACATCGTCCAACGACTACCACACGGCGATCAGTTAAAGAAAATGGAACTTGCGACGAAAGAGAAGCCCTATCAATTGACCTTACGATATGCAGGTTATGAAGAAGGACAAGTCGAACAAAAAAGTAATCGCACGGCAATCTATAATGCAACAGCACTTTTCACACTGATTCCGAATGTCGATCAAGTGAATGTAACGATCGAAGATGCTTCGTATCATTTCACGAAACAACAGCTGCGCGACTGGTATGGAAAAGACTTTACGACGTATGATAATGAGAAAGCGCTGAAGAGTTTCACGAAGCCTTTTATCGAAGATTCAAAGAAAGTAAACGACTTATTGAACTGAACCGACCGGGCATGCTCTTGAAAAAGAGCGTGCTTTTTTTTGTTGAATCATTACCATAAGTTGTAAAAAGTACTTTGCATTACAGAGTAATTCAGTTTATCGTTAAGGTACTAATACATCCAAAATAAGGAAGGGGTTGGACGGGATGGAAATCGACAAAGAACTGTTAAAGGGGCACGTCGACACGATCATTTTGTCGTTGCTGAACGAACAGGACCGATACGGGTATGAAATCGCGAAGACAATTCGGCAAACGTCAGACGAGCAATTCGAACTAAAAGAGGCGACACTCTATTTGTCACTGAAACGACTCGAGAAAAAAGGCTGCGTCACATCCTATTGGAGTGATGAAGCAGCGGGCGGCGGACGGCGTAAATATTATGCGCTGACGACGGAAGGAAAGCTCCTCCTCGCAAAAAAACGTCTCGAATGGCGTTTTCTCAAACAACTACTCCCGAAGTTTCTTGAAGAGGGGGACGGTGCGCTTGAATAAGCTTGATCATTTCGTCCGTGACTTGTATCAGGATGCGGATACGACGGATCCAGAAATCATCGACGTCATCGAAGAGACGCGAAGTCACCTCGAGCAATCGGTGCGGGACTTGATGATTCAAGGTCATTCGGAAGAAGAAGCGACGAAACTCGCCATGTACCGCTATGGGAACAAGGAACACGTCGATCAAATTCTGACATGGGTCTATCGAAAAGAGCGGACGTTCGCTTCGTGGTTACTCCGGATCGGGATTAGTGTAGCCGCAGTAACGATGTTGTTTTTCATTGGCACGATCATATTGAGCCAGCAACAGTCACTCGCGTATGCGAATGCCATTTATGACAGCGAACGCTCGATTGAATCCTACGAGCACATTTTAGAGGATAATTTGTTATTACTATCGATTTCTGGACAAGATGCTACGTCCTCACGCGACTTCACCGTTCACCGGTCGATTTGGTTACCGGAGTTGTTCACTTCGCACGGTATCTATCTGATTGACGAACAACACCTGACGACGACGGAAAGCTTTGATGTCACGAAATTCGGTGTCGTACTTGCATTGATCGGATTAACGGTCTATCTCGTGACATCGATCATCTGGAGCGTTATCAAGCTCTATCATGCAGGACGTTTACATCTATTGAGCATCGTCTCAGTCATAGTCTTTAACGTGCTCGGTTATTGGTTTTGGTCATTACGAAAATAGGAGGGGTTTAGATGTCGCAACAAATCAAGCTCATGTGGGCGCAAGCATTCTCGATGAAGCGATGCGTGCTATATCTTCTGATCATTCTCGGGTTACCGGCTCTTCAATTCAGTTTCATTTATGAGGGCTATCAGTTCTTCTTATCGATAGAAGTATTCCAGGAGACGATTTCAGGGGCGATTCCGATGCTGTTTCCGATACTTGCCGTCTTGATCTTCTTGCCAATCTTTATTGCGGAATACAAGGATAACTATCTTACATATGTACGAACGCGTGCGAGTCTGAAGGATTATTTGCTTGCTGTCGGAATCGTCAATGCGCTACTGACAGGACTCATCCTTTTTTTGATGACGATCGTTACGTTCCTTTTCATTCATTACGTCGAACCCATCTTCGCTTTCGTAGATTATTGGTCTCTTAGCGAGAAGACATATGAGACCTCAAATGCATTTTCGTTCTTAGCAGACATCCATCCGTTACTCTATGCCGTTATTTATTCTGCTTGGATCGCTTTAAACGGAGCGTTATACGCAACACTTGCTTACCTGCTGATCTTAGCACTCGAACAAGTCTATCTCGCGATGTCGTTACCGTTCGTTGCTTATCATATCTTTAATTTCGTCTCGGGTATCATGCAAGCACCACAATTCTCACCCATCAGTACGGTCTTTCCGTTTAACATCACGGAACAGCCGCTTTGGACGGTATTCGTACCGTTTACTGTCTTGACTATCGTTAACGTAATACTGTACTTGACGTTGATTCGACCGAAACCGGAGTGGATCTTTACATCATGATGAGAAAACGAAGCATCTCGATTTTATTAAAAAGTTTATTCATCCTCGTGATCAGCTACGTCGGTTGGTATAGACGCCAGGAAGTACTGACCAAGGCGCAGGAGTTCGGCAGAAACGTCAACGCGTGGGATATCACGTTTGCGATTCAAAATGATATGTACCTAATACTCTTTTTCCTGATGCCTTTATTGTTGTTCCTCTCATTTCGAACGATTGAACAGCAGTATGAACCGACGATCTTGATTCGGGTCGGCTCATTTCGGAACTGGCTATATTATTCGGTAAAACTGTATTTTCGCGCGATCCTGCCGCTACTCGGATTCGTCTTGCTGTTGAGTCTTCTTTGTGCCGTTGATCAACCGTTTACGCTCAAGTGGAGTGCATACAGTCAACTAGCGACTAGTGGAAACATCATCCATTATCTTATTGCGACATTCGCTTCACCACTGACAGTGTTTTTCTTACAACCGCTTCTTTGGTTGCTCGCAAGCATTGCCTTACATGGATTCATGTGTCTCGCATTTTTATTACACGAAAAGCGAAATGGCTTGCTGCTGCAGGCGGCGGGAGTCATGCTGTGGTGTATTTTCTGTTTCAAATTATCGTTTGGAGTAGGTGAGTTCTTTTCACCCGCCATGTATTTCTCGGTCGGGGCTGTATCTAATAGCATGCCCCCCTGGATCGCTCTCGTCATTCTCAGTCTCGTGATTATGCTGATCTATTTACTGGCGCAATGGATTCGCTCGTTTCGTCAGCTACTTTCTTCACAAAAAGAGTTCATCCCGTATGTAATTTATGCGATGCTTGCGAGTCTATACATCTTACTGAGTAGCAGCCGGGCGTCCATTGATCTGCAAACAATCGGTGATCTCTTCGTCGTCGTATTTTACGGTGTCAGTGCAGAGGACAGTTCGTTTCTGCAACTCTTGTCACATCTGATTCTGTTCTTCGGACTCGCTTACTTAAGTCAATTGCGTCTGCAGGATCAAATGACAGCAATCGGACCCTTCACGTGGATGCGTTATCAACGACTAGAGAAATGGGCGCTTCATGTCTTCGTTAAAGAAGGGCGCTTTTATCTACTTGCACTGGCGTTACTCTTCATCGGAACGCTTGGTGTCGGGACGATTAAAGGACTATCGCTGTCGCTGACGACCAGCCTCTTATCGATTTCACCGCTCCAATTGCTTTTGCAACTGATTGGTATCTCGATGCTCCAACTGATGCTCTATTCACTCTTGAGCTTCATCTTACTGTGGCAATTTTCAGATGGATACGCGACGATCGGTTTGTTTGGCGTCTTATCAGTATTCTTACTGCCGAACTTCAATCGGTATGGCATCTTTCCGTCCGGATTAAATGGATTCGCCCAGCTGCAGTCGTTTAGTCTGACACATCTTTTGATTATCTTGTTGATCTATCTGGGACTTTCACTTGTTTGGTTATATGTTCTGTTTCAAAAAAGCATTCGGATATAAGGAGGACGTATCATGGAAATGATTAAGCTTGAGCAGGTCACGAAAGGGTATCAAGGCAATCCGCTATTCGAAGAAGTTGATTTGACGATTCAAAAAGGAGACATCGTCGGCATCACGGGACCGAACGGTTCAGGAAAATCAGTCTTATTCAAGATGATTTGCGGTTTCATCCATCCAGACGCGGGAACGATCACCGTCCGGAATGAACAGCTCGGTCCGGCACGACGCTTTCCGGAAAACGTCGGTGTCATCATTGATCGACCAGGCTATATCGCGCATAAATCTGGATTTGAGAACTTGAAGCAACTAGCGGCGATTCGGAAAGTAATCACAGATGCCGACATCGAACAAGCAATGCGGACCGTCGGCTTACAGCCTGGAAATCGGCAGAAGGTCAAACAGTATTCGCTCGGAATGAAACAAAAGCTCGCGATTGCGCAAGCGATTATGGAACAGCAAGACATCTTGATTTTGGACGAAGCATTCAATGCGCTCGATCACGACAGTGTACTGCGTCTGCGGGAACTATTGTTGTCGTTCAAAGCAGAAGGCAAGACGATCGTCTTGACGAGTCACAATCAACAGGACATCGACGCACTTTGTGACTCTGTCTACCGGATCAATCAAGGTCGGCTCGAACAGGTCGGCTAACACAAACAGGGAGTGGATCAACGGATCCACTCCCTGTTGCATTACGATTGATTATTTTCCTGGCTTCGTCTTGTAGAAGCTGTAGAAGACGCTGATCAGGATGACGAGGACGATCGTACCGAGTGACATCCAGATCGGCATTTTGTAGACGTCACTGAAGATCATCTTCGCTCCGATAAAGACGAGCATGAAGCTAAGACCGTGTTTCAAGTAGTAGAAGCGATCAATCAAGTTCGCAAGGACGAAGTAGAGACTACGGAGTCCAAGGATTGCCATGATGTTCGCATAGAAGATGATGAACGGGTCACGCGAGTACGCGAAGCTTGCTGCGACCGAGTCGACGGCGAAGACGATATCTGAGATCTCGATGAAGACGAGCGCGATCAAGAGTGGCGTGAAGAACAGTTTCCCATCAATTCGTTTTGCGAACTTACCAGACGAGATGTCTTGCGTGATCGGTAAACGTTTCTCTAACCAACGAATCGTTTTGTTCTCTTCGAGTGACGTCTCTTGACCGATGTTCTTGTACATCATCCAACCAGTGTAGACGAGGAACGCTCCGAAGATGTAGTACACCCAAGCGAAGTTCTCAAGCAACGAAACACCAGCGACGATGAAGATGACGCGGAAGAAGATTGCACCGAGAATACCCCAGAATAAAACTTTGTGCTGGTACTTCAATGGAATCGCGAAGTACGCGAAGACGAGTGAGAAGACGAAAACGTTATCGATCGCGAGAGCCTTCTCGATGAAGTAAACGCTCGTGTATTCAATCGCAGCGGAGCTACCTTGATCGAAGTAGAGCCAGCCGCCGAAGGCGATCGCAATCGCGATCCAGACGAACGTCCACGTCCAGGCCTCCCGAAGCGAAACTTCATGTGCCTTACGATGGAAGACTCCAAGGTCAAGGGCAAGCATGATGAAAACGATGGCTAGAAAAGCAATGAGTAGTGTCAACAGCGCTTCCTCCTTTAAAGGTAATTGTTATCTTGAATTTATTATAAGGTCATGAGAACTCAAAAGTAAAGTGGTAAATGTTCGGAATGTGCAATTGATTAAAAAACAATCCCCGAAAATGGCTAAATGTACTCGATTCAGTGTGCGATTAAACGACATGAAACCCAGTTCCAAAGGGAGACTGGGTTTCATGATTTTTACTTTCGATTAAAGGTGATTGTTAAGGCTTTATGATAACGGAGGGAAGTGTGGAACGACATACGTTCCGAGTTCGTCAATCACGTCTTCCGCTGAGCGTTCACCATCGAACAAAGCGAAGAACAGATGGTTGACGCCAAGCTCACGGTACAATGCGAGCAACTCAATCAATCGATTACGACCGATTCGGAAACCGAGTCGAATTGGTGTCGCTTCTTCATCCGGATCTGCGGACAGGTCGAGATGCATCGGCATCGAAAACGGGCGGAACGTTGTGTTACCGGCTTCTTGACTGGCAGCACGCCATTGTTCGATGGCACGCGCTTGTTCGAACGGACCTTGTGGATAATACATCCAACCGTCACCGTTTTTCGCGAGCCAGTCCATGTTTTGCTGCGCAAAACCAGTGATCATCGTCGGGATTCTCTTTTTTGGTCGTGGGACGAGCGTCGCACCACTGACTTCTCCATACGTCGAATCGATTTGCGGATAATCTTCATATAAGGCTTGTTCCATCACCTGGAGTGCTTCCTTGAACTGAGCGCCACGACTTGGATGATCGATACCAAGTCCATGAAAATCGGCTTGCCGGTCACCGGACGAGACGCCGAGAATCAAACGTTCTGGGAACAGCGCATTAATCGTCGCAACTTCCTTCGCGGAGCGTAGCGGATGGCGAAGCGGCAAGACAAGGGCTGATGTTCCGAGTGCGATCTGCTTCGTCTGACTAAGAAGATGCGTACCGTAAATCAGCATGTCGTGAATCTGTCCGACAGCAGGATCGAGGAAATAAGGATCCTTCAGTAGGACGTCACGTAACCAAAGTGTCGTAAAGCCATAGTCCTCTGCTTTTTGCGCGAGTTCGACTTGTTTATCGAGCGTTGGTGTTCGCATCTTGAAATTCTCAAGCGGGACGTGGAGACCGAGCGTAAGCTCGCCCTCGCGGTACATCCGCTGATAACTTGTGTGATCGTTGAACATAGAAACCCTCCTTACTGCCGCTCAAGACGACGTGAGACACCTGTCAAGATGACGGCAAGAATGACCATGATGCCGCCGACCCATGGCGTGTGGACGAGACCGATCGTATCGGCGACGAGACCACCGATTGTTGCTCCGAGTGCGATTCCGATGTTGAAGGCTGCGATATTCAAGGCAGAGGCGACATCGACTGCTGCCGGGACATATTTTTCAGCCAACTGGACGATATAGAGCTGGAGTCCAGGGACGTTCATAAAGGCGAGAAGTCCCATCAAGATGATACCGATGATGCCCGCGACCTTAAACGGAATCATGAACGACAAGGCGATCATGACAACCGCATGGAGAATGAACATATAGAACAACGCTTTGATCGGGTTACCGTTCGCGAGTTTTCCGCCGACCGTGTTCCCAATCGCAACAGCGATTCCGTAGACGAGTAGAATGATACTGATCAAGCTTGGGCTGATTTTCGTGACGTCCTGCATGATTGGTGTCAAGTACGTAAACGCGACGAACGTCCCACCATAACCGAGGGCAGTGATCAAGAAACCGAGCATCAAACGTCCGTTCGTCAACAGTTTGAACATGTCAGAGAACTTAGCAGGTGGTGATTGTTTCAAGTCTTTAGGAATCAAGAAGAAGCTTGCGATGATCGCGATGATTCCGAGTGCGGCGACAGCAAAGAACGTTGCGCGCCAGCCGAATGATTGACCGATGAATGTTCCGAGCGGGACACCTGTGACGGTCGCGACCGTCAGACCGGTGAACATCAAGGCAATAGCACTCGCTTTTTTATGCTCGGGTACGAGCTGGACGGCAATCGTCGCACCAATCGAGAAGAAGACACCATGTGAGAAAGCCGTGATGAAGCGGGCGACGATTAATAATTCAAACGTCGGTGAAATCGCAGAAACAAGGTTACCGGCGATGAAGACGACCATTAATGCCATCAGTAATGTTTTCCGATTCATCCGATTCGTCAGTGCCGTCAACAGGGGCGCACCGACGGCAACGCCGATCGCGTAACCAGAGATGATGAGACCAGCGAGTGTAATACCGATATTTAAGTCACCAGCGATTGCTGCGAGCAATCCGACGGGAACGAACTCCGTCGTACCGATCCCAAAGGCACTGATTGCTAAGGCAAGTAAGGCAAGTCCGCCGTTTCTTGGGACCTGTTCCTCCCGGACCTGGGGGTTTAGTTGATTCATGGGGATTCCTCCTAAAAATGATTTCGGTAGGGATCGTGTCTGGTGGGCCCGACCGAACGTGATCCGATTGACATGACCCCAGCATAACGGGGGTTCTTTCTTTCGGGAAGTACGTACTTTAAAGTGCGATAGGCACTTAAAAGTACCCTACCCCTTCTTCAAGACACAATGTCTAAAAGGAGGTTGTACTTTCCGTTGACAATTGCTATCATATAGCCAGTCAATCCGCTTGGGAAGTACGCACTTTCAAGTACGATAGGCACCAAAAAGTACCTATGCCCTCAACGGAATCACGAAAGGAAGGATCGAACATGCCGTACAATATCCCAGTCGAAGCGACACTTGAAGTCATCGGTGGAAAGTGGAAGGTCGTCATCATGTGTCATTTGATTAAAGGCGAGCGCCGGACGAGTGAGCTCCGCAAGCTGATGCCGACGATTACGCAAAAGATGCTGACGCAACAATTGCGGGAGTTAGAAGAAGACGGCGTCATCATTCGGACCGTCTTTGAACAAGTCCCACCGAAAGTCGTCTACTCGTTATCGGAATACGGCTGGTCATTGAAGCCGATTCTTGACGCGATGTGTGCGTGGGGCGAAGGACATATTGATTTGACGGGTGGAGAGGTCGTCTCGTCATAACGAACAAAAGTGAGTCTCACCTGAGGCTCACTTCAGACTGAAAACAAAGTGAACTTTTTTGCTTAATTAAGAAAGATTGTGCTTCTCCAATATGTATTCGGTAATTTTTCTATACGACAAACCATCAAAGAAGTTGAGGCCAATGTGGCTTATTGTTGACTTTTTAAGTCTTGGACTGTAAGAGATGATACCGCATTTCTCTAAGGTCGTTCGCTATTACTTTCTCATCATAGAACCTTCCTGTAGCCAATCTTCGATCATTTCAGCTCAACGGATGCCATACGTCATACGCATTTCAAGAATTCGTTAAGAAGAATCACCTAACAAGAAGCATGTCTCGTAGAGGAAACTGTTGGGACAACGCAGCTATCGAATCGTTCCACTCTAATTTAAAGTCTGAGGAGTTTTAGTACGTCAAATTTAATTCACTAAGAGACCATTAGGTCTCTGAACGCGTTACTAATTACTTAAATTACTATAATGAAGAACGAATCTAAGAAAAATTAGGCTACCTGATACCGAAAAAATACGGTGTACTGGCAGCCTAATCAAGGTGTTTTATATGAGTCTCATATTGCTAGGTCAGTCTACATTCTGCTTTTTTATGTAGTAATATTAAAGTTTAAAACTGTCGACTCAGGAAATATTAAAGTAATGATTTGTAAAAAAAATTTACTTAAAAACTAGTTTTAAGTAAAGCTAACTTAATATAACTTTATCCGTTTTCTGTATCATCAATTTTTTTGGGGACATGAAGTCTCGTTATTGTCGAAGTTCTTTCGGAATTATTACCCTTTACTAGATTAGAAAAAATTTTTTTTCTGATTATCTTATATTTAATTAAATAAACTGATACGTTTGATGTTCTTTGACCGTTCTCGCTTATTTTTTGAGAGATTTTGGTTATAAATTTTTCTTCTGCTACAGTGCTGTATGTTATTCGAAAATTAGAATAGCGTTGTTTACTCTCTTCATTTTGCTCATTTATTTTCAAAGGAATAAGAAGAGTTACATCAGAATTCCAAGATTGTAAGAAATAAGTATTTTTTTCACCGTTAATATCACAAAAGATATTAACATAAAAAACGCTGTTTTTAGTAGTATTCTCTAACCTCAAATATACTACTCTATCGTCTGTTGTTTTCGTTAGAGTATTAGTTGAACTATTTTTAACAATTAATATTTTATTTAAGTCATTTTCTCTTAATTTAAAAGGATTTTTATAAGTCGAAAAGGTATTTGTAATAAATGCTCTGTGTTCTAATCTATACTCTTTATTATCTTTTCTACTGTTATACCAATTTGTTAGAATAAATGTAATGAAACCTATAACTACTGGTAATATCCATATATATCTAAGAAAATCTATAGTCTCCTTTGTTACTGTAACAGGTATTGCAACGGCTCCAGGAGTCGCAGATAAAATTAAAGAAATATTCATATAACCATCCTTTTTAAATAATATTAACGAATTATGTTTAAAAAATATATAAATTTACTTATTTATCTGTGATCTAAGTAATGTATTTTAATTTGTTTTTTGTATCATGCGTAGTGAAAGCAGAAGCATATGATTTATATTTCCAGTCAATTTCGTGCCTGGCTGCTTATCGAATAAGGTTCGCATCGTGGATAACCCCCTTTCTTAGTCTTTTGTTCGACGGATTTCAGTCGCAACAATCAAGTCCTTTGCAAGCGTCACTTGAATCGTATCACCCATCTGAATGGCAGCCGTGTTATCCGTTTCACCATACACGATCGTGTCCGGCGTGATGCGAATCTCGGTCAATGTGTATTGTTCGTCCGGTTGCTGTTCACTAGGAGCGACGAAAAGCGTGTCACCGACAATCTGTTCGACGACACGAGCATCATTTTCGTGTGTACAGGCACCAAGCGGCATACAAAGGAATAGAATAAAAGCGAAAAGCCAACGACGTGTCGGCATGCATCAGGCACCTACTTTCGTCAGTAAGTATGGTTGATCAAAATCAGATTGTTATATAAATTTTACCAGTTGTGAAACTGATTGATGTGAATCAAAAAAATCTTTCTTTCTCTAGATTAACAGGGATTCGGAGGAGTATCGGCGTATGATTAAGGTAATACCATCATCTCAATCAGAGGAGGAATTACGATGAAAGCAGCCATCTGTACTCGCTACGGACCGCCGGACGTCTTGCACATCAAAGAAGTGCCGAGCCCGGTTCCGAAATCATCCGAACTGTTGATCAAAGTGTATGCATCCGCCGTCCATTCCGGAGACCGGCGCATGCGATCGCTCGATGTTCCAGCGTTAGGAAAACTTCCGATGCGTTTGGCTGTTGGTTTCAAGCGACCGCGACAACCAATTCTTGGCGTCGTTCTTGCCGGAGAAGTCGTCGAAGTCGGTCAGGACGTCAAACAGTTTAAAGTCGGCGACCGCGTCCATGCTTTGACCGGATTTGGCTTCGGTGGATACGCGGAATACGCCTGTGTATCTGAGAAGCGTTGCTTGTCTAAAATCTCGCAGCATGCCTCTTACGCGGAAGCCGTTTGTCTCCCGTTCGGTGGTACGACGTCACTTCATTTTTTCCGGAAACTCCAGCTCGATCAGATGAAGACGATCTTGATTTACGGTGCGTCGGGTGCTGTCGGAACGGCTGCTGTTCAAATCGCCAAAGCAAAAGGACTTCAGGTGACGGCAGTCTGTAGTGGACGAAATCTGGAGCGTGTTAAAGAACTCGGTGCCGATCACGTCATCGATTATACGAAGGACGGTTATGACGGCTTGTTGCTCAAATATGATGCCGTTTTCGATGCATCCGGGAAGATCAACAAGACGCAGGCGAAACGGCATGTCAAACAAAACGGTTCGTTCACATCCGTCGCAGGGCAAGGTGTCGCAAAAGAACGGAAAGAGGATTTACACTATTTGAATGAACAGTTTGAAGCAGGACAGTTTAAACCAGTGATTGACCGCATCTATCCGCTTGATGAAATCGTCGAAGCCCATCGCTACGTTGATTCCGGACAAAAGTTCGGGAATGTTGTCATTTCAGTAACAGATGAGTGATCCATCCAACCACCTGATACAGGTGGTTTTTTAATTGAACATCCAAAATATGTTAAAATAAAATCGTATATTTTTAAAGATGGGAGATGATTGAAATCATGAAGCAACTGTTTGCGTTTGAGACAAAAACGGACTATGCCAAATATGAAGCGATCACGGATCGCTTTCGCACAAGATTGGACGAGTATCAAACCATCTTACGAGAGAAGTATCAACTGATTGACGTACCGAAAGGAATCGTCTGGACTTCTGCGGAACTCGCGACGACCATATTCTCAGATATTCCGATTCCAGCATTTACGAACAAGAATTTGATTTACATATCACCAGATGTCTCAGAATGGCGGACGTTATTTTTGTCGCAACTCGACGGGAAAGACGTACCGCATATTCAAGAGTTCTATGAGACGCTCGCCGAAGATCACGTCTTGACGATTGCTGGTCATGAACTGACTCATCATTTAGATTTGTTCGTTGATGAGTTTGATGATGAACGGGAAGACGGAATCTGGTTCGAAGAGGGAATGTGTGAGTATTTACCCCGGAAGCACCTGTTGTCGGACGAAGCATTCAAGCAGATCACAGCAATCGAGACGGAACTCGTTGAGCTTTTTCAAGAAGAGTACGGAAATCGGTCGATCGATCAATTTGGTAGTGCCTCATATGCCGGTAGTCTGTCGAGTATCATGTTCGACTATTGGCGGAGTTTTCTCGCGATCCACTATCTCATCGAGGAACGATATGACGGTGATGTATTACGCGCTTTCGAAGCATATCGGAATTGGCATGAACAGGGGCGGGTAGTGCCGCTATCGGAATACTTTGGTCTTCAAACGGTAAATCGCTAAGCTTTGTTTGTAGTGGAGGAGGGCTTATGAGTCGTTACAGTATGCTTTCGTTAGCTGCATTCATCTGTTTTTGTCTCTTATTTATTGTGATGAAGAGCGGAATCAGTCTAAGCGGGTTTGGATCTGCCTATCTCCTACTTCTGTTTGTTGTTCCGTTAGTAGGTGTGTACACAGGGTACAAAGCAAAGCATTGCTTACTAAAATGGCTATTCGTTGGTATCCATCTCATTTCATTATTTATGATCTCCTATTTGTTGTTACTGGCTTATGGTATTTCGGAGTCATAAAACAGATTAAATGAAAAGGTCAGTTGATTCCTTTGTTACACGGAATCAACTGACCTTTCATGATATGTAGTGTGAAACAAGACATCATCGCGAAAGCTAGCTTCGCTTCGGCAAACTAGTCGTCGTACCCATCTCGACGACTCGATCGTCTTGAAGACGATACAGCAAGTACTCCTCTTTTTGGAGCCCTTGACCACTGATTTTTACGGCAATCTTATAGCGTTTTTCCTTGTCGCGGTGTTTGTCGTCGTAAGCAGAGTGGAGCGAGACGACGCGATCTGGACCATACTTTTTTTCGACGTAGGTTTCGACTTGTGCACTGACATGCTGCTCGAATCGTTCATCGTAACGGACGTCTAAGTAAAACAGCAGTCCACCTAATAAGAGGAAGACAATCAAAACATTGATTCCGATTTTTTTCAATTCATCACTTCCGATCGTTGCATCTCAATGAATCAAGAAAAAACTGTTACAGATGATCGGAAGACGATCCATCATAACAGCGCTTGAATCATTCAATTAAAAATCAACACCGAATAATTTTAAAATGCCATACATGATCAGCATGGCGAGAACTGTCGAACCACCAAAAGCAAATTGATACTTCACTGATTTGTTCATAAGAGGTCCTCTCTTTCTGTCATGATTGAAGTAATGATTTTAGATATCGACTCCAACTAATTTAAGAACGGCGATGATAGCGATAGCTGAGAGCGCAAAAGAACCAGCATAAGCGAGTTGTTTTTTCAAAGGTATCTCCTCCTCATGAAAGTATTACCATTAGTATGTCATTAAACAAGATATATGTAAAATTAATTCCAAATAATAACTCGGTTTCTTAGCCTGATGTTTCATGAAGGAAATACAACATCCCTACTTCTCGTTTCGTCAAGAGAGTAGGGATGTTGTTTTCATGTCCACCAGTCCGGTGTAGTATAGCGCGTTAAAAGATCCTTCTCGACGAGTCGCTGCTTCACATAAGACGTGACACTTGGAAGTAAAGTGTCCATGTTAGCAGGGTGAACCATGACCTCGATGGATGAACCGGGTGTAATCGAATCAAGGGTCGCAAACGAGACACCATCTCCATAAAACCGATCATCGAAGCGTCTCGTAAGCCAGAGATCCTGATGGTTCTCGTTCCCTGTAGCACGAAACATCGTTTGATATTCATTAGCAAGTTCAACGATGACGGAGTCGATTGTGGACCAGCCATGGATATGATGATGGCTGTCTAAATGGTGAAGCGGTAGACCAGTTGCAAGGAAAGCTTCAATCTGGGCTTTCCATTCCAGATAGACATCGTTAGGAGCTGGCGGCTTTTCTTCTAAAAAGCGACTCGTGAAACGGAATGTCCCGTCCGCCTTCGTTAACGAATGACTCGTCGACGCGAGCGGTTTTCCCCAAGAGAGTACGAGATGTACGCCGACATGGAGGTCCGGGTATTGCTCAGAAAGTCGGACGGCGTCATCGACCGCATGTCCGTTCATCATCATCGTCGTCGAATTGACTGGACCGTTGAGATGACTCTCAATGATGCCTTGGTTGATACCCGTCGTCAGACCAAAATCATCAGCATTGACGATCACACGTGTTTTACGCATGCGCCGTGCCGGTCAGGGAGAGTGCCTGATCAAGCACTTGATCTCCCTTCATCAATCCGTATGCCATGTTGTCGATCACAGCAACCGGAACGTTAACCGCTGAGCGGATTTTATTCTCGAGGTACCGGACTTGAGGTCCGATCAAGATGACGTCCATCGTCGTATGTTCCTTTAGTCGCGATTCGGGTACCGCTTCGATTGTTGCATCAAGACCTCGTGCTATGGCTTCCGTACGCATTTTTTCTACTAAGATCGAAGTGGACATGCCTGCTGAGCAGACGAGTAAGATGTTCATTTCGTTTCCTCCAGTCGGTTGATTTTAGTGATCATGTCGATCATCTCAGTCGCCAGTTCCTTGACCGTCATCGCTGTCATCAGATGATCTTGAGCATGGACGAGTAGGACGCTCATCTCGTTGCTGGTTCCTCGTGCTTCTTCTTGTAAGAGTTCTGTCTGGAGCTTGTGTGCCTCAAGGAACGAGGTTTCAGCTTCTTTGAGCTTTTCCTTTACGAGTGCATCGTCACTGCGTTTAGCAGCGGAAAGCGCTTCAAACGCACTTGAGCGTGCATTTCCGGCATGTAGGATGATCATGAACGATAATTGTTGAATTGATTCTGTCTTCAACTGATTTTCTCTCCTTCGTGGATGCTGTCTTTATTTCGATTGATTTCGGCAGTCATGGCGCGTGCTCCTGCTACGACGAACGGGATATAGATCAACGTCGCGAGCGTCAGATTGAACACCTGAAGCAGGACACCGCGGATGCTACCACCGGTGACGAGATACCCGCTGATGATCGGTGGTGTCGTCCATGGAACGATGGCGACGGTCTTCGGAACCATCCCGGTCGATAGTGCGACATACGAGACGACCGTCAAGACGACTGGTGCAAGAATGAACGGGATCAGCATGACTGGATTGAGGACGATCGGCATGCCGAAAATGACCGGTTCGTTGATGTTGAACAGCCCTGCTGGAGCTGATAGCTTAGCGACTTGATGATAAGGATGATTGCGTTGTTTTCTTACGACGATGAAGATCGCAAGTAGGAGTGACAATGTCGTACCGGAGCCCCCCATGAAGACGAACGCATCGAGGAACGGTTTCGTTACTGTATACGGCACGTCATAGGCGGAGGCACCAGCTTGGAAGGCAGCTAAGTTCTGTTCGATCAGCGGTAGGTAAATCGGCTCGATGACCGACCCGATGATGTTCGTACCGTGTAGACCGAAGAACCACAAGACATGGTTCAACAGGGCGATGATCAGACCAGCAGCGAGCGAATCACCGAAGCCTTGAAGCGGTTGCTGGATTGCCTTGAAGATGACCTCGAAGATGCTGAGCTCGAGTTTCACTTGGATGAACAACTGGATCGCAGCAACGACCGTCAAGATGATCATCGAAGGAATCAATGCTTGGAACGATCGGGTGACACCACCAGGCACACCCTCCGGCATCCGGATCGTCAGCTTCGTATGGATGAGAAGACGGAATGCTTCCGTTACGAGAAGCGAGACGATGATGGCGACGAATAGCCCTTGGGCGCCGAGCCAAGCGAAGCTGAGTCCCCAGTCCTTCGTGACCGGAACGAGCATGACGTAAGAAGCGATCGACAGAATACCAGCAGCGAGACCGTCGATATCGTAGGACCGTGCCAAGTTATAGGCAATCGAGAAGGCGACCAGTAAGCCGAGAATCGCGAAGGAGGCATTCCAAATGTTGCCGCCAAGCCGTTGCCAACTGCCTTCACCAAAAGCGGCATTCATCGAGCCGACGAAATCGAGCGACCAGCTACCGAGCTGGATGGCAGGGAAGTTATTGATCAGAATCGCGAGTGAGCCGACGATGATGAGCGGCATGACGGAGACAAAGCCGTCACGGATGGCGACGAGATGGCGCTGGGAACCGATACGCCCGGCAATTTCAATGAACTTATTCATGAGAGAACCTCCTTAAGCTGGAATTGGGGTAAGTAAGCCTGATGCGCGCGGAACAGTTCTTCAAGTAAGGCATCGATCCGTTTTTCGTCTTGGATCAAGGGATTCATAAGGGCAGCGAGATAAGCGTCCTCGTATTTCCCAGAGACGGCTGCTTGAATCGTCAGTTCCTCGAACGTCTTCAAGTTCGTGATCAGTCCACGGACTGTGAGTGGTAAGCTACCGATCGACAGCGGACGCGGTCCGGTTTTTGTGATGACAGCGTTGACCTCGATGACCGCATCTTCCGGTAAGTCACGGATTGTCCCTTGATTCAGCGTATTGACGGTCTGGACATCACCACGGTCGTTATAAAGCGAGTCCATCAAATTACACGCCGCATCCGAGTAGTACGCTCCACCGCGTTGCTCAAGTTCCTTCGGTTTTACGTCGAGCGATACATCTTGGTATTGTTCAAATAGTCGGCGCTCGACTTCTTGAACGACTTCAGCTCGTGTCCCGTTCTCTTCGTAAGCTTGCAGATCTTTTGCTAGGACATCGCGCGTTTGGAAATAATATTGATGGTACGGGTTCGGTAACAGATTGATTGAATTCAGGAATGAGTCGGACCAGCCGAGTCCGACGATATTCGCTGGCGAGTAGTCGTTTCCATGACTTAAGGCAGTAAGAACGTCTTCTGTCCGATCGACACCATTCACCGTGACATGTCGACCAAAGATGAAGTGATTCAACCCGATAAATTCGATCGAGACGTGCTCGACGGGGGCGTGTAGGATTTCAGCAACGGAGTTCCGCATGTTGAACGGGATGTTGCAGACACCAATCACTCTCTGATGCTTGGAGTGTTTCAAAAGTGCCTCGGTCACGATGCCAGCTGGATTCGTGAAGTTGATCAACCAGGCGTCGGGACAAAGTTCCGCCATCTCGTCTGCGAGTTCGAGTAAGACGGGAATCGTCCGGAAGGCCTTGAACATGCCGCCAGCACCATTCGTCTCTTGACCGATGAAGCCATGCTTGAGTGGAATGCGCTCGTCAAGCGCCCGTGCCGCAAGACCCCCGACACGAATTTGCGTCGAGACGAAGTCGGCTCCACGGAGGGCTTCTCTTCGATCGAATGTCCAACGAAGTGTGATCTTCACGTTAGACTTGTCAATCATCCGTTGTGCGAGTTTACCAACAATTTCGAGCTTTTCTTTTCCGTCTTCGATATCGACGAGTACGACCTCGTCGACCGGAAAAGAGTGATGACGCAAAATGAAACCTTCAATGATTTCCGGTGTATAGCTGGAGCCTCCACCGATGATGACGACCTTGAGTGGCATGTTGTAAATTCCTCCTCATGAAAGCGATCTCTTTTTGTTGTAACAAATGTAACAAATAATACAACTTAAGACAATGATAAAATACAAATAAGACAAATAAAGATTTGTATTTGCATTTGTATGATGTCTGTATCACAATAAAGGCACAAAGGATAAGAGGAGGAGGTGGCATGATGTCGCAATCAACGTTACAGACGGCAATCAAAGAAGAATTGCTATCGCGGATCAAGAGAGGATATTACGAAGAAGGGAAGAAATTCCCGACGGAGTATGTGCTCTGTGAAGAGTTCGATGTCAGTCGGACAACGGTCCGGGGAGCATTGAACCAGCTGACTCTTGAAGGATACTTGATCCGACAGCAAGGGCGTGGGACGTTCGTCGCGGGCAAGAAAGTGCGACAGACCTTGTCACATACGCCAAATAACTACGCTGCACAGTTAGCGGTGCAAGGAAAGCGGGGCGAGGTGTCGCTAATCCAATTATCCGTCGTCTCAGCGACAGATGTCTTGACGGAAGTTTTTGCAGTGGAGGAACAAGCACCAATCCAGAAGATTGAACGGATTCGTCATGCTGACGGCGAACCGACACAATATGAAATCTCATTCATCCCGTGGTCGATTGCTCCAGGAATCACGAAGGAACAAGCGGAGCATTCGTTGTTCGATACGTTAGCAAAAGTCTTCGATATCCAGGTGGCGAAAACGACGGAGTCACTCGAAATCGTCCTAGCCGATGAAGCGATCAGTAGTTATCTGAACTGTCCAGTCAATGCACCATGTTTTTATATCGAGACGGTGACAGAGGATCAAGCGGGACAGATCATCGAGTATTCGCGTTCCTACTTCCGTGGGGATAAGACGAATTTCGTGATTGAACGTTCATACCGTTAAATCGAATATCGTTATTGCCGAGAAGCGCAAAAAAAGGTTGAATCCATTCACACATCGAAATGGATTCAACCTTTTTTGACGTCATTAGTTTGTTCCAACTTACACCATGCTGAGTAAAAGCTGAGGGTTATGGTCATGTAACAAATCGTCTTGAATATAACGATGATAGGACAATGACGAATCGTTCAAATGGAAAAGCGTCAGCTGTCGACTCTCGAAGTCCACTTCTTCTATGTAGACAAGTTCTTTGCTACTCCCAGAATCACTGGTTTGACGAATGGATAAGGGAGTTTTTTCCCGTAAAGCGATGAACAACATGACTTCCAATTTATAAGTCATAGGAACGGAAGCATCATGGTGAAGTTGGATGGATGAATCGACGGAAAGGCAAATCGGCGGGTTCATGGTGTGTAACGGTACAGAATGAGTTATTTCTTTTTGAAGGTGCTGCATGGTGGACCTCCTCATAATAAGAACGTATGTTCATATTATGCGGTGTGGATCCATTTTTTGCAATCTTATTTAACGTCACTGACTTATGAATATGTTGTCCACCATCGTTCAAGTTCTATTGTTAGAGATAGAACCACGCTTTTCGCAAAAAGGATGCTGACATTCTCATAGATCTTGAGATAATCGAATCATATCGGTACATCGGATTCCATTTTCGATGATTTCCTCTTCATAATGTCTCAAGAAGAAGTTCATATCGATCCCGACGATCCGAAATCCACATTTTTGATAAAGTGCTAACTGACCTACGCTTGAATTGCCTGTTCCAATCTCGATGGTGGTATATCCCATTGTTTTAGCTGTGTTAATCGCATGTCGCAAAAGATCCTTCCCGACACCTTTTCCTTGGTACAACTCGTCCACTGCGATATTTACGATTTCGATTGTTTGCGGTCTTGTCGGGAGAATTACATATACACCGATCCATTGGTCATTGTTTTCAGCAACGAAACAATGACCTCTTTTTACATAGTTTTCGACTAACTTCAGAGACGGGTCTGCCGCTAGCAAGAGCTCCATCGGAGGAGTCTCATGGATGGACAATTGATGAATATCTACATTCATAACTGTATACTCCTTACATTTTAAGATTAATTAGCGAACCACTATTTTTATTTCCTTTAAGCGTACTATCATTTAATAAAAACCAGCATCTGATAAATAATCAGGTGCTGGTTTCATATTGTAAAGAGTCAATACCCATGACCAATAAGTTTTTTTAACTCGGCATGTGTTGAAGTTCATTATAAAGAACGTAGCTTCCTGAGGGAATGTCTTTTGCGCGATACATGGCGAGATCCGCGTGCTGTAGCATCTCGAGCATACTCGAGGCATCCGTCGGATAGCAGGAGATACCGATGCTTGGCGGACAAGAAATCATATGATTGGCAATCTCATAAGGTGCTTGTAACGTGCTCAACAACTGAGTTGCCATACGATGAAGTTGTTCGTATGATTTAACATTCTTTAAAAGTAATGTAAATTCATCACCGCCTTGTCGTGCCATCATGTCAAAATCCGTTTCGAATGATTGTAGTCTTATAGCAACAGCTTTCAATAACTGATCACCGATATCGTGTCCAAGTGTATCGTTGACTGCTTTAAATTGATTTAAGTCCATGAAAAATAAAGACACATTTGATGAAGGATGAAGAGAGTTACTTTTAATGAGCTTTAACAGTCGTTCTTCGAACGCAAGCCGATTGAATAGTCCTGTCAGCGCATCATGATAGGCAAGGTATTGAATACGTTGTTCATTTCGTTTTATTTCAGTCACATCTTTACCGATACCGAAGATTCCAACAATTTCGTTTTGGACGATGATTGGAACATTGGTGATGTTCATATACATACTGGAACCCAATGCATTTTCAACAACGGTCTCATAACTTCGTGGCATACCTTTAAATACTTCCTTTAATTCTTTCGCGACCGTCATCCGGTGTGTATCTTTGACATAGCGAAGGCTATCTTGACCCATCAAGTCAGTTTTAGAGACACCGAGAAGATCGCTACAGGCAGTATTCGCACTATCGAATTGACCTTTAAGGTCCGTTGAATACACTGGATCTGGATGGTATTCGAACAAGGATTTATACCTTTCTTCGCTTAATTCAAGCGTTTGTGCTTGATCGTAGTAGCGACGGACTAATTTATGATTCTCGATAATAATTAAGACTTGCCGGGTAATGACGAGTAAAATGGAAAGTCCTGAACCTACTGTCACGATATCGAAACTACGCGAGTGAAATCCCATGAAGACGAACAGAATCAAGACTCCCCCATAAGGCGTGAGCATTTGAAAAATATTTAACTTTTCGGGATGAGTCGTTAACGTTGTACTTATAGTATTTGGCTGATGTTGAAGACCTGAAAAAGCTAAAACGATCATTGCTATGATGAACAGAGGGTCAATTAAACTACCTGAGATGTATGTGTCTTGAGCAATCAAATACAAGTAAACAGAGTCAGCGATTGCTTGTATCGTGACGGCTGCGATAATGAGATACATGGATAAACTCTTATCTTTACTCGTAAGATTAAAAAATAAAAAGGAGGCGGCGACTAACATACCCAAATCTCCTAAAGGATAGATTAAGGAAACAATGAGAGCATTAATGGTTGCCACACTCGTATCCAGAATAGGTTCGATTAAAAAGTGCCAAGAAAAGGTACTCGCAACGACTAAAATGATCATGACATCAAATAAGAATGAAATGCGTTGCTGTATTGCTGCATCCTTCAAAATTTTGTATATCAAAGCGTAAAGCAGGAAAAGGACTTGAAGAATGTAAAACACGTCTGGCCATCCTGGAAACGCCACGTTTTTGTGGAAAATACTTTCTGTGAAAAACCAAATCAATTCGGCGACTAAATAACAAAAGGTGCCGAAAGCGATAAGTAACCAGAATTTACGATCATTTGAATCAGCCCATTTGATAGCAATCTTTAAGTAGAGAAGGGCGATCAACAACCCTGCAATCGAAAAGATATTTCCCCCTAGTGCTTCAAGGAATTGAGAATCAGAAAAAGTGAAAATCCATCCATAATAGCCTAAAGCATAAAGTAGAATGATTAGGATAAAATTTTTAGGTTGTTTAAACATGCTATTCTTATACTCCTTCTTATCATATTCACTTAGTATACAATGAGCTTATTTATTGAAAAGAACTTGTTTATAAAACAGGTCTATTCTGATTTATCAGACAAATCATCTTCAAATAACTCCTTAAGAACAAGGTAGAAAAATAAGTCGCAATCATAAAGTGCATGACATAAACGATCAAACGTCATCTACATCATGCACTTTAAAAAATTTAGAGAGAGGTAGTCTTCAAAACATCTTGTGTTTGAAGTAATGTAACAAATGCGTCAAAATCGATAGGACGAGAGAATAGGTAGCCTTGACCGATCGTACATCCATAGGAAGTGAGAACCTCTTTTTGTTCAATCGTTTCTATCCCTTCCGCTACGACGGTTAAATTAAGATTCAAGCCGAGCTCGATGATCGTCTTGACCATAGGCGATTTTTGATTAGGAGTCAGACGATCGATGAACGACTTATCGATTTTCAATGTATCAATCGGAAGTTGCTCGAGTACATTTAAGGAAGAATACCCTGTTCCGAAGTCATCGATGGATGTTTTAATCTGCGAGGTCTTCAAACATTGCAAAATCGAAACGCTCTCTTTGATGTTTTGAACAATGCTCTCTGTAATCTCAAGCTCGAGCCACTGCGGGTCAAGAGATGTCTCTTCAAGAATCTCGATGACACGCTGACAGAAGTTTGGATTTTGGAATTGAAGAACAGAAACATTGACCGATAGAAGCAAAGGTTCGAATCCTAAAAGCTGAAGTTGTTTACTTTGGTAGGTCGCAGTGAATAGGACCCACTCCCCGATTTCATTGATCAGACCAGCTTCTTCAGCGATTGGAATGAACTCAGCTGGTGAAATCCATCCGAACTTTGGATGATGCCAACGGAGCAATGCTTCCATACCAATGATTCTCCCAGAACGAAGATTGACTTTAGGTTGATAGTAGACACTTAATTGTTGCTCACGTATTGCATTTCGTAAGTATGATTCAATTTCAAGCTTTCGTACTAAGTTGGATTGAAGTTCAGTTCCATAGTAAACGAATGTGTAATTTCCATTCTGTTTAGCTTGATAAAGAGCTTCAGCTGTATGAGCCTGTATTTCTTCGATCGTCAAACTTTGGTCAGGAAATATACTGACACCACTATGCGCTACAATATTCAATTCTAACTCCTTTAAACGGATAGGTGCTGCAAGATGAATGAATATCTTTTCATTCACAACAGTGATACTAGATTTCTCTGTTTTTAGAAGCACAATCATAAACTCATCTTCACTGTACCGATACATTTTAAAATTCTCTTTCAATACATGTTTTAAGCGGAAAGATACTTCTTTCATGATCTGTTCCCCGACATGATGCCCGAAAATATCTGTGTACATTCGAATCCGTTCTACTTGAAGCAATATGAAGGCAAGCGGTGCATGTTCATCTTTGAGGCTATTTTTAGTGTCTAGTAAAAAAGATGCACGATTGCCTAGGCTCGTTAATGGATCGATATATGCGATTTGGTTTAATTCTGCTAATAATTCACTATTTTTCATGACAGTAAAAGCTTGTCTAATAATGATAAGAAGAAAAATCATGATCCATCCTGTACTTAAGGCATTTAAATTCCAAGCATAGCTTTGCATCATTAGGATGGAGAGGATCAAGATGCTCGAATAAGGAAAGATAAATTCTTTCTTTGTTGAAACATCAAGAGCAAATGGATCAATCATACTTTCTTGTCTTGGCTCTTTTTCATGATATCGAGCAGTGTAACCGATAAATAGTAATGCGATAGTCCAAATCAAATCGACACTGCCACCTGATATATAGCTGTTCTTAATTGTAAATTGTGCAAAAGTGATATCTCCGATGACTTGTAAAAATAAACCGATGATCAAATAAGTCAAATATACATTTTGTTTGTTGAATAGAATTAAATAATATAGCGTAATTATAAAAAAAAGAATTCCTAAATCTGCAATTTGGAAAAGAAATATATGGACGCTGTACCACAGAGACTGCTGATTAATCTGATAGAGCGGATAAAGCAGGTAATGATAACTAATTGAAGTCGCGGCTATCATATAAATCATTGTATTAAAGAAGAATGCCGAATTTGAAAATTTTCTCGTTTGATTCAAAAGTTGATTTAACAGTGCAGCAAAGTAGAAAAAGTAGGAGCAGACCCAAGTTAAGGATGATAAGTCCGGTGTAACCATGACATGATTCTTAACAAGTAAGATGATCCAAACAAGTGTGCCAAGGGCGGAAAAACTCGTTCCAAGACCTAAAAACATCCAAAAACGTTTAGAAGAGTCATTTTTAAAATAACTTTTTATAATCCAACTCGTACTTAAAATACCTACGAACAACTGGACCGTGTTTAATAGAACCAACCGCATCCATTCAGATCCTTCAAAAAAATGGTTCCCATACCAAAATAATAAACCAATTCCGATGGACAGAAGGAAGGGGTAACTTATAGTTGTACGCAAAGATTGTTCCTCCCTTATGTTTAAATAGCTTTCAAATAAGTATCGGATATATTAGATTTATATTTAACATAATGTTCTAATGTCATTTAGAATTAAAAAATGGTTCCTAGTACGGTAAAGAACTAAAAATAAACCTAGATCTCTCAATTGAGTAGATCTAGGTTTATTTTTAGTTCTTTATTGTTTTTTTAAATCTCTTAGTGTAAACGACCAAAAAACTTTTTATCGTTATGTCTATTAATTTGAAACTTTCAAGTTTACAACTTGGTACGTCGTTTTCGTTCCATTCGTGATGCTATACGCCAGTACACCGTCCTGGTAAAGAGGAAGGGATACCAACTCTTCAAAGTCCGTCAGGGGAGCAACCGTCTTCGCTTTTAGGTCCGCGTACATCAACTGATTGATACCTTCGCGGAAGATGACTTGTGTGTTCGAGAGAAAACGAATGCCACTAATCGTCGTCTGGGCACTTGAAGCGGAATAGTTCAGCGTCTTTTGGTCCAATCCGATGGGCTGGAAAATGGCGTCGCCCTCTGTGCCAAGAGCGAAATAGGTGCCGCTGCGACTGAAATCAATCAATCCGGACAACTCTTTTTTATACGCACCATCCAGAGTTTCAAGCACTAGGACGTTCTTTCCGTTTTTGTAGTGAGACGTGTATAAGGTCACGCCGTCATCGCTATCGCGGTGCTCGTACGTGAACAGACCATCTCGTGTTTTCCTGTTTTTAAAATGAAGGACTGGAGTGGCGTGATCTTTCCGGTTTTTAACGAATAAGACTTTAACGTGGAAATCGTTTTTTGTTCAGTCGCTTCCTGCGTGATCCAGGACGCACGTGTTGACGTGACATCGATATGCGGCGGGGACGTATCGAAACGACTTTCGCCAGCATCAAGTGTCGTCACCTGATTCGTCGTAATCTTCAGTTGGCGAATCGACCACTTCACACCGGTCTTTGTCGGCTGTTCCGTTTCGACCCATAGTAAAAACTCACCTGTACCCGTCATCATCGGGATTGCACTCTTCGTCGCACGGACGATTTTGTTATACTTTCGTTTTGTATCGTATGTATAAATGGTGCTCTTATTTTTTTGTGGATTGAAGTAGAAAATTTGGTCGTGATAAGAATACTGTGGATTGAATGAAACGTGGAGTTTACTTAGTAAAGGAGAGAGGTCGTATGTATTCGTTTGACCTAACGTGACGCGCTCTGTCTGCTTTCCTAGTTCGACCGGATGCTGATTCGTAGCTTCGGTCGTTGCTTTCTTGGATGAAACGTTCACTTGTTCAGATGACGCGACATTTTTTTGTGCTACACGCGATGTTGCTTGTTCTTCTATTATGGAACAACCCGCTATCGTCCAAACGACGGTCGAGAGACAAAAAACGGTTGCGAATCGATGTAATTTCATATCGGATAGCTCCTTCAAAGGTTTTCGGAAACGTAAGTCATTGCTGTACATCATGTGGAGAGGGAGTCGGACGACGGGTGTGAAGAAACACGAGATACCACCACTTTAATGTGTAGGCGAACAAGAAGACACACATCCATGCCCACGGTCGAAGTGTCGTCAATCCTTCGTAAAAATGTCTGAATTCTGTAATGTCAAGTCGGTACATGGAGTTCCAAATGAATAATGCATACATGAAAAGCATTGCTAACATCGCTCGAATCGATGCTTTTTTCAAGGCTGGATGCTTGATCGCGACGAAGATTGCACTGATAAGCGTGATGAAAAAGAAAGCATAGGACAATACCCACACCCACATATCGTTGGTTGGTCCCATATGTATTTTCCTTCTCAGTTAATCATGGATGCGTCTAGAAGATCGTCTAAACAAAACAGAAAGAATGACATCGATCAGTAACCCGATCAAGAACCAACTGATCAAAGTCAGGATGTAGATCAGGAACAGCGGGATATGGAAGGAATCCAGCCAAGTTCCGAGGAAGGAACGTGACTCAAGTAGCCAGAAAACAGGGCTTGTGAGAAACAACAAGATGTTTTTGTCATCGTAACCGAAAGCATTAAATAAACAGACGGCAAGTGAAAGCAAGGGAAGCCAGAAACGAAAATCTTTTCGCATGATTATTCATCTCCTGTTTGAGTGGGATGCGTTTCATTGGACTTGAATCAAAAAAGCGGATAGACCGTCACCGCGTTCGTTCTACCGTGCACGAATTCCATAGATGTATGTTCCTTGAGCAGACGGTGCGGTGAAAACGCCATTTTTTAATGAGACCTGCTCACTTTTTGTTTTTAAATCCCATCGTACGACTTGGAGTATATATGGTTTACTATCAAAAGAGAGATGGATTTTGTCGTTTGGTGACACGATGACGGGTTTACTTTTTCAGTCATGTAGCGCATCGACATAAATCATGTCAGCACATTGAGCACTGAATAAACTAAACCAGCAAGAAGAATCTTGAACAGTCGAAATGGGCTTAATGTTTATTTCGACTTATGGGTCGTAAGATTCGGTACAAAATGGTTCAAAGTAAATAAAGTAGCAATCAGTATAGCTAAACAATCAATCAAAATATATTTCAGAATAGAAGTATTTTCTCTAAGAAATCAATATCATAAAACCTATAAATAGTCATTATATGGTTTTTTTCACAAAAGACTGTTGAATCCCTTCAAATGGATGGAGAGATTTTGAATGAGTCATACGTTTCTATTTGTGACGGTTAAATGCTCGCAATTCATTGAAACCTTTTAACGACACAAACAATCGGTTTGGTAACAACATAGAGGGCACTTCTCTTATTGAATGGAATCACTAAACAAAAATGATGATGAGTAGGTTCTTTCGAAATTGACGTTTTCGCCACATGTAGATTTATCCCTCATTTTTCTCAACCTGTGTCATAGGTTTATACCGTACACGATTGCGTCCTCTTCGTTTCGCCTCATAGAGTGCTCGATCAGCATCTTGAACGATATCCTGCAGGTTCTCTTTCTTGTTATGAGACTGTTCATGAAAAGCTACGCCAATCGATACGGTAATCTGAATAGGGTGCTCGTTCTTAATCTGATAGTCATAAATCGAGCTAGTTGCTCGAATGACTTCAGCCAGGTCATATGATTGGGGCAACTGTAAGTTTGGACAGACCATGATGAATTCTTCACCTCCATAACGACCGACAATGACGGAGTCCGGACAATGGTTTTGTAATAATCTACTGATTTGACGAAGAATCGCATCGCCTTGATCGTGTCCATATACATCATTGATACGCTTAAAATGATCGACGTCAAGCATTAAGATTGAAAAAGGAGTTTCTGTTTTTAGCAGTTGTCGAACAGATTCTTCAAGTTTTCGGCGATTATACAGACCGGTCAACCCGTCAATTCCTGCCTCCTGGCATGCTTGATGATAGCGGGCATATTGAGCACGTATCGTTTCGAGAGAGGCATGGATTAAAATACCCGATCCGAAGTGAATCAATATGAATTGTAGTGTATTCGTTTCCTTCATGTGTGAAGTCGATTCTATGAAATAAATGAGAGGAAGGGAAATCAGGAGACTCGCCGCAAGCAGAACAAAAAAACTGATTGACTGGGTGATCATTCTTTTTTTCAGAAGTATGATGACATAGAAGACTACTCCATACGTGACAACGTAACTCATGGCATGCCAAATGTCAGTCGTCTGATAGACAAAGAGACCTTGACAAAGTTGCAAGGACACTAGCGTGATAAGTCCGACTTGATGTCCTCCATAGTAGAGGCTGACCATTAAAAATAGGATGGATAAATCGATGGAAAATCCATGAAGATCAATTGCTTTTAGAAGGACCCAAATACTTGCAGCAATCGAAAACAAAATGAGTGAAAACAAATGATTGAAACTTTGAGAGTTCGGCTTGATGGGATAGAACCATTGAAAGAAAAAAGCACCGGAGATCAGGATTAACAATAGTGACGACACACTGACAATGAATTGATCCATAGCATGAAGCATCGAAAAATTCCTTTCGTGAGGAACCGTTAATAGAGAGTCATCAGTAAGTATCGGAGCCACTCATTCAAACGATAGAAGTGGAATGGTGAAAATGATAAGAGGTGTCTAATCGATGTATCATTCTTATATCTTTAAGCATTAAGTATACGTCATATGATTATATAGCACTATCTATTTTTTGGAATATTCTAAATTTATCGGGTAGATCAGTCATGTGCAGTAAAAAGAGTGATATCTTTTTTGCGAGATATCACTCTTTTTACTATAGGAAAGATTTCGTTATTTAAGTGGAATTCAAGATGAATCATCCAGCTTCTCTTGAAGAAGTCATTTTCCTTTTACGAAGAATAGAGGAATCAATGCTTCTCCCAGTGGGCTTGATAATCGAGAATATATTGACTTAGGGGAATCGGCTCGGTGCCTGTCACCTCACGGAATTGACGGTTCGTTCGTTTCGTGAGTCCGAGACTAATCGGGAGGTGTAACATGATGACTTCATTGACGTAACTTTTCGGATACCCTTTTTGAACCATCTTCATTTGGAAGAATGGAATCGAAGGGTTCGTGTACCGAATTGTCTTCCCTAAGAGTAGCGTCATCAGACTTGCAATCTCATGGAAACCGAAAACTTCTTCGCCATGCAACGTATAAACACGATTGAAATGAGGGGCAGGATGTTCGAGGCAATGGATGACGAACGTTGCGATATCCCGAATGTCGATCATGCTTGTCTTCCCAAGACCAGCGGGTGTAACGATTTGCTCGTGAAAGCGAATATCATCACGCATGAAGAGATTTAAATTTTGCATGTAGTACCCGGGACGGATGATCGTAAACGGGATGCCGGTCTCTTGAATGATCTTTTCGATCGTATGGTGAGGTGTCAGCGGAAAGATAGGAACATCCTTGAACGAGAGGTAGACAATGTGGCGGACTGAGGTGAAGCGCAAATAGCGCAAAAAGAGATGAAACTGTCGTGTTGATACTTGAGATGGATACATCAAAAAGAGTTGATCGACACCTTTTAGCGCTTGTGAAAACGTTGAGATATCGGCGTAGTCCAAGTGACGATAGTGAAAAGCATTGCCGAATTTCTCAGAAGCAGCAACTGAGTCGATGACAGCCGCATGAAAGGGGATATGTTGCTTCATCATTGCATGACCGACGGCTAGTCCAACGTTTCCTGTGAATCCTGTTACTAAAATCGTCATGTGTAACGTCCTTCCTGTACACTTGACTGAATGCTACTTGCTGGGAAGTAAGTCATGATATGTCTAAGAAAAAGTGAGGTGGTAAATCGTCCGCTAATTGCTTTATCGTAACTTGATTGAGCGTATTAAAGAAAGAAATCAGTGCCGCATCTAATAGGTGATCTAACGCACGCACCTGATAACGCGTTCCCGGGAAAAATGGACGTTCGAATAACGCTACTACATCTCCGACCCGGACAGTATGACTCAATGGGAGGAGTTGAACACCGCCTTCTCGTCCAGCATGGGTCTGTAAAAGACCTGCCTTTCTTAAAATCGATACGGTCTTCGTAAGATGTTCGTAAGAGATGTCACATTGAAGCGAAATGTCTCTCGTCTTTACATATTCTCCTCTTCGTGCCATCGATTTCGAGGTGTGTACCAAAAAAAGTAATGTCAGTAAGCCATGTTCCGTAGCACGTTTCAACCTCACGATCGTATCTCCTTTCACTTTCGGCTGAAGAAGATATTAGACAATCAAAAGACAGTACCGCGTCATGGAGGAAAAGGGCGCTTTCGTCATATATACATGCGTGTAAGAATCATCGAATGTGATCAAAGCAGAGATCAGGTGTGCACGAATGTACCGACAGGAGAGACTTCGCCGTTGAGGCGTAATCAGTTCATCTCTTCGAGAGTCGAAGTCAAGCAACAATTGCAAGGGATACTCTGTGAATATCGTCACCTGACAATGAATGCCGAGCCGATGATAATAATCGACGATGCATTGACGAACGAATAGCGCTCGTTCATGAGTAATCATATGCTTTGCCCTCCTCTTCATTTACCCAATCGGATAGGTGGTCTTTTATATATTGCCGAAGGGTGATCGGGCGTTCACCAATCAGTTCTAGAAAGTGGTTATCCGTCTCATCCGCTAGACCTAATAAGATCGGCACGTGAAGTTTGATGATTTCATTGGTTTCTTCGTAAGACAATCCATGTTGGATCATAAAGGACCGGAAAAAATCAATCGACGGGTTCGTATACATGATCTCTGTTTCAAGTTCTTCTCCGAGAAGCCGGGCGACTTCGTAAAAATTGTAAGCCGCTTCACCGCTGATCGTATAGATTTTATTGAAGTGAGTGGCTGGGTTTTCAAGACACGTCATCACGACGGTCGCTACGTCACGGGCATCAATCATGCACGTCTTACCAATTCCTGCCGGTGCGAAGAGGTGTGCATGATCTCGTAACATATCTCGCATGAATATGTTTAAATGCTGCATGTAGTAGCTAGGACGAATGATCGTGTAGGGAATGTCGGTTTGGCGAATGACGACTTCAATACGATGATGTGGCGTGAATGGGAGAGATAGAGCGTCTTTGGCTGAGAGGTAGACGATGTGTTGCAGGGCAGTCTGTCTGAGATAATGAATAAAATATTCGAATGTCTCCAAGTCCGCGTTTGCAGGAAATTCGAGAAAGATTTGATTGCACCCGGCGAGTGCTTCTACGAACGTCGAGGCATCTTGGAGATCGAATCGACGAAAGTCAAAATGCTCTCCATATAATTCGGAAGCGGCTTGTGGATCGGATACCCCAATGCAAAAAGGCTGTTCTTCCGTGCGCATACGTTGGCTGACGAGTTGACCGATTGGTGAAGAAAAGTCCGTAATGAAAATCATAGGAAAATTCCTTTCCTCTCTTAGATGAACAAAACATTGCTGATTAGGGGAAAGTAGTTCAAGAAAACTGGTAAATATAATACTTGTATTAATTAGATAATACCCTAACTTCCTTTCGAATATCGGACAAACGAGCATTTCTGTTAAAAACATAGTTTAGTCATCTAAGCGATGACCGAAGCGAAACAGCGTGATTCAATCATCAAGTTGCCTTCATTTAATGCCTTCATGAGGAGCCAAATGAGCCATTGACTCCCTAGCTCCTTCTATGACGTTGTAATAAACATGTTCACTGTCCGTGAAATGATGTTTTAGCATGTTGTGTGTATAGAAAAACGAGATACGACCATTTTAACAAGTAGGCGAATAAGTAGACACACATCCATGCCCAAGGGCGTAGCGTGATCAGTCCTGCGTAAAGATATTCGAATTCCGTCACCTCAACGCGGTACATCGCGTTCCAGACGAACAACGCATATAGGACTAGCGTCGCTAGACCAGTTCGAATCGATGCTTTTCTTAAGGAACCTCCTTAAAGATATTTTTTCTCATCGTATCCGAGTGCATTAAACAAACAAACGGCACGAGAATGTAAGGGGGGAGAAAGGCGAAACCCTTTACGCATTGGAGTTCATCTCCTATTTGAGTTAAGTAAGATTCATTTAACTTGGATCAAAAAAGCAGATAGACCATCACCGTGTTCGTTCCACCGTGCAATAATTTCATACGTGTACGTCCCTTGATCGGATGGTACGATAATAATATCGTTTTTTAATGAAACCTGTTTGCTTTTTTTCTTCGTATCCCAGCGTACGACTTGAAGTGTATCTGGAACACGATCAAATGAGAGATGAATCTTGTCGTTTGGTGATACGATGACAGGCTTACTTTTTTCGGTCATATGCAGCGCATCGACATAGATCATATCGGCACATTGTCCGCTGAACAAACTAAACCAACAATAGGAGCCTTGAACAGTCGGAATCTGTTTACCATTTACTTCGACGTTTGGATCGTAGGGTTCAATTCGGAATGGTTCAAAATAAATGAAAAATGCAATCAATATAGTTACACAACCAATCAAAACGTATTTCAGAATAGGAGCACCTCCTCTAAATAATTAATGTTGTGAAATCTTTATGTTGTTTATAGTTAGAATCTTTTTCCACGAAAAACTATTGAATTCCTTCAAATGGATGATTAGAATTCGTTAACGGGTGATTATATTGACTGATCATTTAAAAACAATAAAAAGGATAGAAGTTCGAGGTGATGGACACCTGAACTTCTATCCTTTTTTCAATGGTACTAATATGAATGGTTGTTAGACATGAGGGTTATCTGTAGTTTGTTTTAAAGAGGTGAATCATGAAGCATGTCGTAAAGTTCAGCGTATGTTTCCTTGAGTGACCTAATCGCATTCACGTCTGTTCCGATGATATCCACTACATCAGTCGACACATACAAGAGGAAATCCGAGTCATGGAAGGCGATATAAGCTGGTGTGTGCCCTCGATAGATTTTTACGCAATAGGAGGCGACTTCCTCTAGCTTTACATGTTTCACATGCGCATAGACGACACCCGCATGATCGGCTTCTTCTTCCATGATATACTCTTTCCAATTTCGAATCGTGATTGACGATCCTACTAGTGCCTTTGCTGAATAACGACGATGATGATGAATGTACGCAGCGACGAATAAAAGATGGATGGAGCTGTCTTCTTGAAAAATCGTCTGAAGAATTTCTTTTAACTGCGAGGCGTTTAGGTCTTCCATTAAAAAACGGATGCGGCGTTCTGGTGTTGACTGAAAATAGGGTGTTTGCTTCCTGATATCAAACTCAATCTGGAACTGGGATAAATCAAGCATATAGAAGTCTCCTGATTCTATTAGAGTTTTGGTGACGAGTAGGGAATGTGACGGATGAAGGCATCTAGCTGAATGTCGAAGTATGCTTCAAGGTCAATACGAAGGCGTCTTTCTAAATCAGACAAGCATGTCACTAAGAGATTGAGAGGAAAAAGAGTATTCAGCCAATCATCGCCCCAAATCGATTGAATGTTTCCTTGATTAGCGGAGGGGACCATCGATACGATCGCCCCTTCTTCATCGTGATCAAATTCCACCGAATAATAATAAAAGGCAGGAATGAAGGTCGACGTGACCTGTCTTTTCCACCGATACAACGATTTATAAAACTCGAAGATGGATATTGATGTTTCGAGATATAGTGTATGATCAATGATGATTTTAAAACTCGCTTCTATCGACAGAATGGTTGGGATATCCTTTGCTGAAGAATTTGAAATGGCACACGGTGAATTTAAAAAATCATACGTACATATGATTTGAGAAGACATCTTCATCACTCCGGTTTATGAATTGAAATTAGCTGAATACGTTATTCCGTTGCCGAGACGGACGAATCCCTAAAGCAATCGAAGCTCCAACACAACTGAACAGACAACCGATGATTAAAGGAAGAGATAGCGTCGATTCACCAATCAATACTGAAGCAACACCGCCAATTAGCGGAAATAGTGCCACCATATAACCGCTCTTCGCACCACCAATTCGTTCGACGAGTTTCAGATAAAATAGCCACGCGAGAAATGACGCAATCACGGTTAAATACAATAAGGCAGAAAGATAGGTAACGGTTGTCGGAAGCGTAAGTGGTGTCCCTTGGAACCAGACAATCGCACCCATCAGTAGACTCGCTACGGTAAAACCAATCGCATTCGCATGGACAGGATTGATCTGTCGCTTGGCGTTACGCGCTGAACTAGCATCACCAATCGCCGTCAATATCGTGCCGACTAGGGCGATCAAAACACCTTTCAAATCGGTCAGTCCATGGATGCTGTTTAGACTCGGTACGATTAGAACACCAACGCCGATGATGCCAAAACATCCACCAATCCAGACGCGCGCGTGGAGCGTCTCTTTTAAAAACAGACGCAGAGCGATCGGTGTCAGAATGACTTTAAGTGAGAAAATCAAGGTCACGATGGCAGCAGAGCTTAATATTGTCGCGTAATAGAGACATAAGTAACTCAGAGCGAAATTACAGACACCGAACACGACGATGAACGGGAGATCCGTCGCGGTAGGTTTGTTCGTTCGTTTGATGAACAATGCGAAGATGATGAAGAGAATCGCTGTCATCGCTAATCGATAGGTCAAGGATACTTCCAAAGCGACGGGTGTACCTTGAATTTTGACGGCAATGAAATTCAGTCCCCAGACGATTAAACAAAATAGATACATGAAATATGTCATAGCTGATCCTCGTTTACGTATTTTCATTTCCAATTCTTTTCCTGTATTTCATCTTACCAAAAGTAAATCGTTAAGAAATCATTTTCGGTATAAATAGAAAAATCACTGACCGTCATATGACAGCCAGTGATTAAGTAGTAATCATAATTTGATTTTAACGGTGTAGAGATAACCAGTATATCCAGAATTCACATTCAATACGAAGATATTTTCAGTTTTCGGAACAATATAGATGACGTCAATTTTTGAGTGTAAGGGAGCGTAGTAACCTAAGCTTTCTGAATAAGCTTTTTTGTTGAGATTGATCGTTTCTTCTGGTGTGTAGCTTTTCTTTTGACCATCAATTAATGGAAAAGTAGATGGTTTATAGTCGATATAAGAGTCAGCTGAATCTTCACCTTTTACCTGCATCTCAAGTCTGACGGATACGGCTTGTTTATTTTTCGGAAGATTTTTAAGTTGAACACGTTTCGCCGAACTGACCATGAATCCCTGTTCCTTCAGTAAATTTTTATCGCCAGGATAAGTTTGAAGACCGCCTTTATTCATTAATTCTGTGATGACGTCTGTATCCGTTTTTTTCGACTCCTTCTTTTGTCCGATCGTTGCGGTGGTTGATGTAGCATTCACAGCATCGACTTCGATTTTGACGGTCGTCGGTTTGGCAATCGCCTCGCCTGTCGCGAAGAGGACATACGTGTTTTTGTCACGTGGAACACGGAACACGAGGTCAACCCGAGAAGCTAAAGGTGCAAAGTAGCGATAGCCATCCTTCCAAGCGTCTGGATTACGATTCTCGTAATCAACCGCCTCGTATACTTTCCCGTTCGTATCTTCTAGGGTGAAAAGATTCGGTTTATACGTAGCGTAGCCTTCTCCGGATTGGTCTTTGTAGTTTTCCAAGAGGACCGGCACCGTGACATATTGTTCATCATCGAGAGTTGGCAGTTTCAACTCTTTTGGAGGAGTCGAAAGTAATTTTCCAACTTGGAACACTTGTTTCTTAACAGTTGGATCTCCTGGATAGGTTTGAACGACACCACGCTCCATTAATTGATCGAGCTTGCTCGCATTGACTTTCTTCGAAGAGGACTTTTTCTTCTTCGTGTCTTTTACATCTGCCAGTTTCGTTCCTGTCGTCTTGACCGTTGGTGTAGCTGTCTGTGTCGGTTTCGTTGTTGTCGGTCCTTCCTCTGTCGTAGCAAAGAAGAACAGAGAAGCGACTCCGACGACAAGTGCACCACCGACTGCGGACAAGGCGAGTCGGAAACGTCGTTCGGTCGCCTTCGTATTCGTTGCGACGCTCCCGATCGCTGCATTCGGTGTAATGCTGACGGCGCGTTGAGCGGGTAAGAGGGCGCCAAGAACACCCGTCACCATCGGAATCAATAACATGACACTTAAGAAACCAAGCTCACCTGTTGGGAACTGGTTGTAGACGAAACCGATCATCGCTAGAGCGATCAGTAAGCCGATGATTCCGGCGAACAGTCCTGTCATCAATCCTTCACTTAAGACGAGTGTCCGGATTTGATTGTTTCGCCAGCCGGTTGCCTTCAAGACGGCGAGCTGACTTTTTCGTTCATTGACGTTCTGCCACATGATTTCGGTTGTCGTCAGGATGGCAATGAGTAAAGCGACGCCCATTGCAACATAGTGCATCGTGCCGACTTCGAGCGCAACGTATTCGCCGAGCCATGTCGCATACAAGACACCTTTCAGTCGGAACGTGATGAACAGGAAGAAGATGAACAGACTTGTCGGCAGGGCAATTGCAATCGTCGAGAGGATTGTCCGTTGCCAGTAGGTTGCGAGTTGATTGATACTCATACCAAGAACACCTTGCGCCCGAACGAACCGACGACCTTTTGAGACTTCACCGGAGCGCATACTTTCAAACGGTTGAATCCGGCGGATGAGCGTCATCGGAACGAGCGTGCCGCCCCAATAAATCAACAGACCGGCGAGTCCAATCAAAAGGATGCGTGTAAGGGCAATCGGATGATCCGTCGTCAACCAGAACGAACCGAGAATCGTCCAGGAAATCAAGGCGACGAGCGTTCCAAGCAGAGTCGCTTCAAGGAACAATAACTTGGACAGCTGACGGGGGCGCCAACCGAGCGACAGTAAGATCGCGAATTCCTTCTTGCGGGCATAGAGTAGGATGATGTTTGAACTAAAGACATAAACGAGCGCGACAGCGATGACGCTTGCGATGATACCGCTCATGCCGACCTTTGCTTCTTGGAAAATTGCCATCGATGAACCGAGTTTGATCCACGGTTGCTGTATCCAGCCGAGTGCTGATTCACCTTTTAATCCAGGGAGGTACGTCAACGCCAACTGCGGCGAAGAGCCAAGCGTGACATCCGTGATCAGACCGGTCTTGTCCTCGATCTCTTGAGCGACAGCTTTCAACTTTTTCTCACTTGTCGCGTTCA
Source organism: Exiguobacterium acetylicum (assembly GCF_022170825.1). NCBI lineage: Bacteria > Bacillati > Bacillota > Bacilli > Caryophanales > Exiguobacterium > Exiguobacterium acetylicum. The sequence goes on from NZ_CP081878.1 coordinate 1,439,442, forward strand.
TCGTCTCAACACCTTTGATGTTGACACGAATAGCGGAGATTGCCTTCTCACCGCGTAATTTAAAGGCCGCGTCAAGCGTCGTCAGCATCGATGGCGGTTTCGTCAAGAAGTCATACGGATCGTTCGTTGGTTTGACATCGCGAACTGGATTAACCGGCTTCTCGTTTTTATCCATGACCCATTGTGCTTTCGCCGGGAAGTAGGTCTCCATCGGCAGTTCCGTTAATGGATCTTTCGAGATGTTCAATTTTTTCGGATCAAAGACACCAATGTAGTTCAAATGCATTTTCGGTACTTTATCTAGGTTACCCGTGTTGTCACCGAAGACACGAGCTTTTCGATACATCGATCGTTTCGAAATGAGGGAGTCCTTATCGACCTCTTGAGGTGTTACTTGATAGGTGAACGGCCAACGTTTGGCAAAGGGACTAGCAATCGTTTGATACTCGACAGACGATGGCTTTAAAAACATCCAGTCAAAGCTACCACTTGCTTTTTCCGGGACCTTATCTTCGAGGATGTTCTTAATCAGTTGCTTTGATGCTTGCTCTGTCGAAATATAGTATTCCTTCGTATCTTTGACAGGAAGCGTCTTGAGATAGGATTCGCCACCTTTTTTCATGATACTGCGCACTGTTTCAACCATTGAATCTTTAACAAGCGGGATATCGACTTTCTCGTAGCGGTAGGTCCGCGAAGCATTGACGTACTCCTGACTGTTCATAATCAATGGGATGTCCCAAACACCGTCACCATAATCGTTGACGGTATCTTCTTTTGTGAAATAACGACTATGGGGTGCCTTTTTAGTTGCCTGATCGAGTCCAACGAGTTTTGCTTCTGCTTCCGGATCGATTCCGGCAAGCATCACTGCACTTCCGTAACCGTAGATGGGAAACTCACCTAATTCTTGCGGTGAAACATCTCGATTCAATCCGTCACTCTCAGGAGGGAACCAACCGGCTCCGGAAAAGAACGAATATGACTCTGTTTCTTTTTTTAGCCCAGTATCTTGCATATCCGTAAACGAAATTTTGTATATACCCGGTTCTTTGAAATTATAGGTATCTGTTTCGGCATTCGTATTGTAGTTTCCAATCATCGCAATCGGTGCCGCGACTTCGACGTCCGCAATTTGTTTGATTGTCTCGTATTGCTTACGAGTGATCCCACCGTCGAGTCCACTCATGTAGTTCGGTTCGAGCAGATTCAAGTCTTCCGTTACACTTCGACTGCCTTCTGGACGAACGACGATATCGTATGATGATCCCCAGCGCTTTTGTAGTTCATCGACGACCGTTCCGTTGTTTGCTTGCGTCGTACCGATTAAATAACTGAGTCCGGTACTGACGATTAGGACGCCGACGAGTAGCAGGATGAACCGCTCCTTGTTGCGCCACCAAGAGTTCCAAATGAATTTAAGCATCGGCAAAACCTCGATTCCTTTCAATGATTGGATGGTCCATATAAAGCTCCTCCTAGTGGTTAGATTATTGTTTCATCAGGTCGATTTTAACGGTCGTTGGTTTTGGAAAAGCTGGATCAGAAGCGAACAGGACGAACCGTTTTTCTTCGAGTGGCACTTGATAGACTAACTCCACGCGTGATTTATAGGGTGCGAAATATTGAAAGCCATTCTTCCAGGCCTTCTCATTCCGATTCACATAATCAACTGGTTCATAATCCGTGCCATTTAAATCCGTCAAAGCATACCGATTGGGACGATACGTCGTGAATCCGCCCATATCATCCCCCGTATCTTGCATGACGACGGGAATCGTCAAGAAACGATAGCCGGCACGATGCTTCAGATTCAGTTCTTTTGGTGTGTTAATCAACGCCTCGACATGGAAAGAATCAAACTGATGCTTCGGATTCCCGGGAGATGTCTGAGTGACACCACGCATCATCAATGTTTTGAGTTTTTCTGCGTCGTCTTTAGAAAGGGTAGCAGCTGACGTACTTGCTTCTTCGATATCTTCTAGCGTGATCTTGACGGTCGTCGTTCGTTCGACGGCATCATCATTTGCAAGCAAGACGAACACTTTTTGGTCAATCGGTACTTGGTATACTAGATCGACCCATGATTTTTTCGAATTGATGTATTGAAACGCATTTTTCCATGCCGTTTTATCGTGATTGACATAATCGACAGGAGTATACTCTTTTCCGTCAAGAGCGATTAACGGAAAGGTTTGCGGTCGATACGACGAGAATGAACCTGCAGCTAATTCATCTTGGTTATGAAGGAAAACGGGAATCGTCACGAAACGATACCCTGACTTCTCTTTAAGCTTTAATTCTTTCGGTGTTGAGACGAGTTTTTTAACAGAGAAGTCATAATTCTTCGCCGCAGGGTCACCCGGGTACGTCTGAATAGCGCCTGCGTTCATCAGTTGTTCTAGTGCCGTATTGTCTTCGGCGGTATGTTTCTTATCAGTAGGATCTTGAGTGAGATCTTTTAGTTTTTGTCCGCTCGTTTGTACTTTTGGTGTCGTTATCTCTTTTTGAGCCGTTCTCGTTTCAGGTTCAGCGAGGAGGAATAAACTCGTCGTCCCGATGACAAGGGTAGCAGCGATGCTACCGAGAGCCCATTTGAAGCGACGTTCGGTCAATTGTTGATTATCGTTCACACCACCAATGGCTGCGTTTGGTGTGATGCGTACAGCGAGCTGGGCAGGGAGCAAGGCACCAAAGACGCCTGTCGCCACCGGAATCAGGAGCATGAGGCTTAAGAAACCGAGTTCACTAGTCGGGAACTGATTATAGACGAAACCAATCATCATCAAAGCGACAAGTAGACCAAGGATTCCAGCGAAGAGTCCAGTCATGAGTCCTTCACTGAGAACAAGTAGACGGATTTGACCGTTTCGCCAACCGGTTGCTTTGAGCACAGCGAGCTGATTCTTTCGTTCATTGACGTTTTGCCACATGATTTCGGTTGTCGTCAGGATTGCGATTAGTAGGGCGACGCCCATTGCGACGTAGTGCATCGTACCGACTTCGAGCGCAACATATTCACCGAGCCAAGTCGCATATAAGACGCCTTTTAGTCGGAACGTGATGAATAAGAAGAAGATGAATAAGCTCGTCGGTAAGGCGATGGCGATGATGGACAGTAGCGTCCGTTGCCAGTAGGTCGCAAGTTGATTGATGCTCATTCCGACGACACTTTGCGCCCGGACGAAACGCCGTCCCTTTGAAACTTCGCCGGAGCGCATGCTTTCAAACGGTTGAATCCGACGGATGAGTAACATCGGAACAATCGTACCGCCCCAGTAAATCAACAGTCCGGATAGTCCAATTAAGATGATGCGTCCGAGAGCAATCGGGTGATCCGCTGTTATCCAAAATGATCCGAGAATCGCCCAAGCGATGAGTGCGACCAGCGTTCCGAGAAGTGTTGCCTCAAGGAAGAGGAGTTTAGACAGCTGACGTGATCGCCAGCCGAGCGATAGCAGGATCGCGAATTCTTTTTTGCGGGCATAGAGTAAGATAATGTTTGAGCTGAAGACATAGACGAGCGCGACAGTAATGACGCTCGCGATGATGCCACTCATCCCGACTTTTGCCTCTTGGAAAATCGCAATCGACGAGCCGAGCTTGATCCACGGTTGTTGAACCCAGCCGAGCGCTGATTCTCCTTTTAGACCTGGTAAATAAGTCAAGGCGAGTTGAGGGGAAGAACCCAGTGTGACGTCCGTGATCAAACCAGTCTTATCTTCGATTTCCTGAGCGACAGCTTGCAATTTTTTCTCACTTGTCGCGTTCATCGTCTCGACCCCTTTGACGTTGACACGAATCGCAGAAATCGCTTTATCCCCGCGGAGCTTAAAGGCAGCATCGAGTGTCGTCAGCATCGATGGTGGTTTCGTCAGGAAGTCATACGAATCGTTGGCGGGTTTGACGTCACGGACTGGATTGACCGGACGATCGTTTTGATCCATGACCCATTGCGCTTTTGCCGGGAAGTAGGTCTCCATTGGAAGTTCAGTCAAAGGATCCTTTGAAACATCAAGCTTCTGTGGGTTAAAGACGCCGATAAAGTTGAGATGGACTTGTTTCCAGCCTTTAAAGCCACCTTCGAATTCACGTGCTTCGCGGTACATACTTCGCTTGAAGAGTAATGATTCCTTGGCGACCTCTTTTGGTTGAACCTGATAGGTAAATGGCCAACGGGAACCGAACGGACTTTTAATCGTTTTGTATTCAACCGGTGAAGGCTTTAAAGAAATGGAGGACAGTGAATTACTATTGTTCGTATCGCCTGTTGGTAAGGTGTTTTTTAGGATACCGTCCACAAGCTTTTTTTGGACGTCTTGAGTCGTGATCGTGTAGGAAGTAGGTTCCTCTACTGGTAGCTTACTGAGGTATGCTTTCCCACCTTTTTGTTCAATCTTTTGTACCATGTCTGCAACGCCGGTTGCAGCGAATGGAAGCTCTACTTTTTCATATGTATAGGTGCGGGACGCATCGACGTATTCACGAGAATTCAATAAAATCGGAATCTGCGTCGCTTGGTCTCCGTACGAAGTAGGAAAATCGGTTTCGGTGAAGAAACGGCTATATGTTCCGGTTGTAGTCGCTTTTTTCAAACCTACGAGCTGATCTTCGGCTGTAGGGTCGATTCCAGCAATCATGACTTGTGAGCCGTAGTCATAAAGGGGCTGTTCGCCGAGCTTTAAAGGGGAGACGCCTGTGCGTGTTGCATCACCCATTGGTTCCCAGCCGGCAGCGAGAAACGTTGACATGGTATAGGATTCTTTTTGGAGCCCTGTGTTTTGAGAGTCCTTGATTTTCAAACGATAAATCCCTTCTTCTTGGATCGTATGTGTTCCGACGCTACTCGACGTCGATGTATAGCCAATCATCGCAATCGGTGCAGCGACTTCGACGTCAGCAATCTGCTTGATCGTTTCGTATTGTTTGCGGGTGATGCCACCGTCGAGTCCACTCATGTAGTTCGGTTCGAGCAGGTTCAAATCTTCGGTCACGCTCCGACTGCCTTCCGGACGGACGACGATATCGTACGATGATCCCCAGCGCTTTTGCAGTTCATCAACGACCGTTCCGTTGTTCGCTTGTGTTGTACCGATTAAATAACTGAGTCCGGTACTGACGATCAGAACGCCGACGAGTAGCAGGATGAACCGCTCCTTGTTGCGCCACCAGGAATTCCAGATGAATCTCAGCATGTTCTCCACCTCATTTCGATTTGGTTAATTGAGCATTGCATAAGCTGCCTTTCGATAAGATATTCTTTTATCCATATATTTCTTTTTATTTTTCCATTATATACAAATAATAGTGAATTGACTAAAAAATCTGTTAATTAAGGGTATTAGTTTTAAGGAAATAGAAAAAGCACCTCACGGAGGAGGTGCTACATCAGGATTGACTCTTTAAACAACGAGTGGATTCCGTTTTCGCATGATAATCTCGTCAAACGAACCGCCATCGTACAGTAAAGCGCCAGGAATCGTTTCCATGATGTGAAAACCGACTTTCTTATACGCAGCGATTGCCCGTTCATTGTGCGAAAACACTTCGAGTTCAAGTTGACCTAGCTGAAGTTCTTCGAAACAAAATCGGAAGATACACGCGATTGTTTCTGTCCCGTATCCTTGACCTGTTAAGGAGAGGGCACGGAGTGAGATTCGAAAGCCAGCCGTTCCTGAATCCGAATCGATATCAAGAATCGAGCACTCGCCGACCGTCTCACCGGACGTCAGGCAAATTGCAAAATCATGACGCGTCGCATCAGCTTGAATCGTTTGAATATGCTGTTCAATCTGTTCAAGCGAAAATGTCGCCGTCGTACCCGTCAGGTAACGTAATGTCTCATCCTGGGTTTGTTCCAATAAAACGTGCGCATCGGTCACGTCAATCGGGCGTAGAAAAATCCGTTCTCCGATAAGGTACATAAATAGTTTCCTTTCTCATGACGAAAGTGTAATCGTTTCGTCGGTTTCGGTCGTAAAATATTGACGTTTCGTTCGGTCTTGCACGATGAAGACAATCAATCCACCAATCAGTAGGAAGCCAACTGAAGCGACAGTATACGTCAAGCGGATCGATGTCTCGGCATAAAAACCAATCAAGGCAGTCAGTAGAATGACACCAGTCGATTGTACGACGTGGATGCTACTGAGGAATCGTCCCATCAATTCAACGGGGATGTGTGTTTGAGCAAACGTCATGAAGCCAGTGTTCGCGAACGCCAAGGCAAAGGTTAGCAAGAAAAAGCCGATGGCTGCAATTAGGAACGACGTCGCCGAGGCAAAAATCAAGTAACCGACCGGCGTCATCAGTGCTCCGAATTGAATCAAAAAGCGGGGCGTCAATCGACGCGTAAAAATTGCATTGACGGCTGAGCCACAGATGATACCAACTCCGGCAATACTGACGAGAAAACCGTATGTGCTCTCGTCCACCTCTAGGACAATCGTCGCAAACGAGGCTTCGAGTGAATCGAGTCCGCTCATCAAGACGATCATGAGCGCATACAAGGCGTAGACGACAGCAATGTAACGCCGCGTCCTTGCAAAGACAAGCGTCTCCTTCCAGTCTGAGAGAATGAGTCGGAGTGTGAAGGGTGTCTTCTCCTTAGACGTAAGATGAACGTTCGGTAAGAAAGACAGGAGGATAGCAGAAAGTAGCAGTGCTCCCGCGTTCAACACGATCGCTGTTTCCGGTGAACCGATCAAAAATAAGAAGCCGGCAATCGACGGTCCGAGAATGAAGCCGGCTGATTGAATGAAGTTCTTCAACGCATTAAACCGTTGGCGACTGTTCTCCGGGACGAGCTTCGTCATGTAAATCAAGGACGATGTCTCAAAGAGCGTGTTACCGATATTTAGAATGAAGACGAGCACGTAGAGGACAAACAAGGAATCGATCAATGTCAGCGAAAAGACGAGGATAGCTCGCGCGACGTCAAGCAACACGAGCAAACGGCGCTGATTGATGCGATCAATGACACTGCCGGACCAGAGACTCGTCAAGAGAGCAGAAATCGGTAAGAGGATATAGAGAACGGAGACAGCAAACGCTGATCCGGTTCGTTCGAGGACGATTAAATTCAAGGCGATGAAGTAGACCCAAGCACCGATGTTTGAGACACCGACACCAAGTAACAGTAATCCAGGATATTTCCAATGCGACATACGACACACTCCTTTTTATTGTGATTCAGCCAATAAAAAAATCCCACCTCCAAGACGTTGGTCTTGGGGACGAGACTGTGCGTGTCGTGGTGCCACCCCTGTTCGCGAAACCGTCACCGGTACCGCCTTCATCGGTACGACCGCTTGCAAACGGCGAATACCTGAGCTCGATAACGGGAGCACCCGTCACGATATCCCCCAAAGGTTCCACCGTGCTGCTCAGAGGCTTGGTTCGGTCAATGGCTGATGCTCCTTCCCACCAATCGGAGCTCTCTAGAAAAAGCCGAGATGACGTACTGTTCTCTTCGACGCGTTTGATTCATGTAATTTGTCTTATCCTAGCATATACAAAATGAAATCGTAAAGAATTATTTTCATTTTTTTACAATTATTGAAATACATGAATACCTATCAGATACAGAAAAGAATAGGTTGTGGTAAATAATGTAACACGGCATATGATACGTTATTCGTGAGAATGCGTTTACTTTTAAAAACGTTACGTAAAAGGAGGGAAAGAAGTGAAACGTTTTAGCCTACTCTTATCACCGCTGTTCGTTCTCGTCGGGGCTGTCTTTTTCACGACGTTCCGTCCAGTCGAACAATCGATCTATTTCTTAATCTTATTTTTACTAACGTGTTTGTCAGTGATGACCTTAGTGGAACGCCTCGTCAAACGTTATGATGTGATCCGTCGACTGAATACGATTCATCCACTGATCGGAATCGTGATGGGGACAGTTGTGCTTGTCGTATTAGTCGGTGGTCTCATATGGTTAGCACCTTCGCTAACGCATCCAAGTCTCGTTGGTCTTCTCGTAATCTTCCTTTCCATGTATGGCGGAATCCTCGTTCTCGGCTTTATCGTCAGTTGTTTTTTCGAAGGCATCACACGTCAAACGAAAGATCGGTTGATACGTCCAGTCCTTCTGTTCATCGGGACAGGCTATCTGATCTTGACCGTCTACGGTATCTTGCAACTCTACAATCAAACAGGATGAAATAAAGCCTCCATGACTGATGCGTCAAGGAGGCTCTTGTATTTACTCGACTTTCAGCGCAAAGCCAAACTGACCGTCTCCTTTTTTCCAACGAGATTGCAATTCATAGGCATAGACGCCCGGTTCCATCGGTGCTTTGAACTGGTCATTATTTAAGGAGATGCGAGACTCCTTTTTTTGATCGTTCCACTGTATTAGCTCAACTTGTTCTGGATTTCCAGATAATTCGACACGGACGGACTCTCCGGCAGAGACATTGACCGGCGTTTGTTTTTTGACCATGTCAAGCCCATTGCGATATGTTTTATCGACACATTGGCTGCGGAGTAAGCTATCCCAACAAAAAGAACCTTGAACGGTCGGGACATCCTTTCCTTGTGCCTCGACTTCAGGATTTGGTGGCGCGCCACGGAACGGTTCGAAGACGATGATGCACACGACCAATATAAGTAGGATTGCTAACATTAAAACACGTTTCATGGGACACCTCCTCGGTATTTGCTTTATTTTACCAAAATAAAATAAAGCACACGGAGTAGTCTTTCGAAAGAAAGGATATTCATTTCTTAAATTTCGAGATTTCGTTTGTTATCATTTTTCAGAAAACCGTTGCAATCGTTCATTCAACAATTCCGCGATATAGATCGTTCCGTCCGCACTGACCGCGATATCATGTGCGATCCGGAGTTGTCCCGCTTCCTTCCCCCACGCACCGAATCGTCTCTCGATTTTCCCTTGTTTGTTCAAGATGACGATTTGGCTTTGCGCGTTCTTTTTTTGTCCGTTTAAATAGTTTCCGCCATCAGCGACGTAGACTTTTCCGTTCGCACCGACTTCGATCCCGTACGGGCGACCGAGTTCCTTAGATGACCATGTGTCAATGTGTTTGCCAGTTCGATCAAAGACTTGAACCCGGGCGTTGTTCCTGTCCGCCACGTAGAGATTCATCTCATCGTCACTACTGATCCCATGTGGCAGATTGAACTGTCCGTCTTTTGTACCGAGTTCATTGACTTCCCATTTGACGTTTCCTTTTTGATCGAATATGACGATGCGACTGTTCCGGTACCCGTCAGACACGGCGAACGAGCCGTCCTTGAAGACGGTGATGTCTGTCGGACGGGCAAACGTTTTTTCATCTAGTTGCAGTGGGATGCTCGGTAAGACGTTTCGAATGCGTAGACCGACTTCCGTGAACGGACCATACGTGTTACCGAACGTCTGCAAGACTTTCCCGGACGGATCAAGCTTGAACACTTGATTCAAGCTGATGTCGGTGATCCAGATGTTGTTTTGATTATCAACTTCAAGACCATGCGGTGACTTGAATAGACTGGCACCGAGTCGTTTCTTCACTTGTTTCGTTTTCCCGTCAAGTACGATCAATGTTGGTTCTTTGATCAGTGTGTCATCCCCGTAAGCGTTACTTCCTCGATGTAAATAGTAGACGTCACCGTTTGGAGCGACGGCGACGCCACTTGCTTCACCGGCAATCGAACGATCGCTTGTTTCCAGCGGCCATGTGATCTGTCCACTGTATGTCGTATCTTTCGGGATTGGTTGATAGTTCTCTTTCATGACCGGATCCGAACCGCCTCTAAACCAGACAAGACCGAGTACGGTGATGGTCGCTAACGTCCCTATTAGAATAAATCGTTTTTTCATGAATCATTCCTCCATACATAATTTCGTATACGTATTATATCTAGATATTAAATGAACACGTATCAGGCTAGCGCAGGAGTCACGAAGTAACGGAAGCAGGATATTAAAATAAGATTGAATGGGTAAAGAAGAGAGACATCATATATTTATAAGAAAAGAAAGTGAGGCAAAAGCATGAAAGCAGTCACGGTCACAGGGCATGGTGGGCTCGATCAGCTCGCCTATATCGATCAAGAGACACCACAACCGAAACAAGGTGAAGTACTAATTGAAATCAAAGCATGTGCCTTAAACAATACGGAAATCTGGATGCGCGAAGGGGCATATGGTGCGGAGAACGAGTCGGGCTGGAAAGCAGAAGGGGTGCAATTCCCACGGATTCCTGGTTCAGATATCAGTGGACGAATCGTTGCGGTCGGAGACGGTGTCGCAGAATCGGAAATCGGACGTGACGTAGTCTTGTTCCCGTTTACAGCGAGTGGAGAAATCGAAGACGAACAGAGCGCCGAGGACTTGTCGTTCATCGGTTCCGAATATGACGGAGGGTATGCGGAGTATGTCTGTTGGCCACTCGAACTTTGTTACGACATGCCGCTTGAATCCTATACGGATAGTGCCGTCTTTTCGGTCAGTGGATTGACGGCGTGGCACATGGTCGAACAATTGGATTTACAAAAAGGACAAACGGTACTCGTAACAGGAGCGAGTGGGGGTGTCGGCTCACTCAACGTCCAGATTGCGAAGCGTGTCTTCGGTGCTCGAGTTATTGCGCTCGTTGGTGATCTTAAGCTGAAGGAGCAACTGCAAGCACTCGGAGCAGAAGTGGTCGTCTCCTACCGTGATCCGAACTGGGATCAGCAAGTGACGGAAACAATCGGTCCGGTCGATGCGATTCTCGATGTCGTCGGGGATGCCGTGTTCAAACAAGGACTTGATCTGTTGAAACGCGGCGGAACATATTGCATTTCTGGTTCATCCGGTGGACAGGTGACGTCGCTTGATTTCCGGACGCTTTATCTGAAGCATATTCGTTTGCAAGGATCAGTCCTTGGCAATCGCCATGATTATGAGAAGTTACTCGAGGCAGTTCGAACAAAAACGATTCAGCCTGTCATCGACCGGACGTTCCCGCTTGCTGAAGCACGTGAAGCGCAAGCCTATTTCAAACAAGCCGGGAAGTTCGGCAAGGTCGTCTTGATTCCATAAGAGAAAAAAGAACAAAACGAGCTATCCTCTTCCTCTTAAGGAAAGGATAGCTCGTTGGCGTTTCAATTCATCGATTACGTGTTAGGGAAAATATGATAGAGCGTGACGATCGATGTGACAGGTTCGTCTTCCGTATAGTCAGTGAATGTCTCTCCCGTCTGATGGATCGTATACTCCTGTATCGGAAAGAGTTCCGTAATCCATTCTGGAACATCTGTTGAAAGTGGAAGCGACTGAATCCGTTCAAGTGGAAACGGTGTTCCGACTAGATTTTGCGTGTGGACATGTAATGCGTCTTGCGAAGCATCCTCGAGTGCAATCGTCATGTAAATCTGGTGCTCCATCTGGTTTTCCTGTAGTTTTTGTCGCATATCCTGCAAGGCAGTCTGCGCAATTCGAAGGTGTGCTTTACGAAGGCGAAGGCTCATGTTGCCATGTCCACAAAAGTCAGGGTGTGCATGCCAGTCATTGAACCACTCATCGGTAGATATATAGGCTGGGGAAGAATAATTTTTGAATTCATGTTCGAGATTTTTAAAATAACGGCGTTTACCGCGAAATTTTTGCATGACTGTTATACCTTTCATCCGTATAAGATTGCTCCATTATATCATCGTAGTTGAAGTCAAACATACTAGAAAATGGGTAAAAGAAATATATGACTTTGTCTTGAACTAGTTTTTCAATGATGAGGGGGAAGGTGGAACCATGATGGTGGCATCGGTCTATGATTTGCAGGAAACGAGGAATAAAATCGATCAGGAACTGACGATTCGCTCAAGTAACGCTGTCATCCTCATGTGTGCGATTTTCATTGCTTCCATCGGATTAAATCTGAACTCGATTCCTGTCATCATCGGCGCGATGCTGATTTCCCCGCTCATGAATCCGATTCTTGGACTCGGCATCGCACTTGGGCTATCAGATATCCCCTTGTTTAAAAAAGCATTGCGTCTCTTGATCGTTCAGTTGACGATCAGCCTCGTGACATCGACGATCTATTTCTCGTTTTCTCCGCTGACGGCAGCAAGTGACGAACTGATCGCGCGTACGTTCCCGACGATTTGGGATGTTCTGATTGCATTTGCCGGAGGGCTTGCCGGATGGATTGGTCTACGGAAGAAAGGTGCGAACAACATCGTTCCCGGCGTTGCGATCGCCACTGCCTTGATGCCTCCTGTCTGCACGATCGGATACGCGATCGCGAATCAGAATCTAGCCTATGCACTAGGGGCCAGTTATTTATTTTTGATTAACTGTAGCTTTATTTTGATTGCGACGTTTTTAGGTGTGAAATGGCTTCTACGGTCTGACAACAGTCTGCAAATCCAGTCCTCTCGCCGGATTAATCGTTCGTTGATTGCCTTCGCCTGTCTGATCAGTATTCCGAGCCTTTATACAGCGTACGTCTTAAGTCAGGAAAGTCTGTTCCAAACGAATCTCGAGCGGTATGTCGATGAGGAATTCCGAGACACGTTCGTGATTGAGCATCGTTATGATGAAGAGCGGCGGAGCTTAACAGTCACGACATTAGGTATGCGATATGATGCACGTGAGCGAGAACAGTTAAGCGAGTCATTAGACGATTACGGTCTGGCGAACGTCAAGTTGACAGTCATCCAAATCCCAGACTTGAATCAACTGGATCGGGAGCAATTGGAAAAACTGTTTACCGATCAAACCCAACGATGACGGCACAAAGGGGGAAACACGATGCTCGCGTTTTTTATCCTGATCCGTAATTTTTTTCATGTCATCCGTATCTTGTTCAAGCAAGAAGAACAAAAAGCATTGATGATCATGGTTGGTGCCCTTTTCTTAATTGGAACAGTCTTTTATCATAATGTCGAAAAATTTAGTATTCTCGATGCATTCTATTTTTCCGTCATGACGCTTGCGACGGTCGGGTATGGAGACCTTGTTCCGCAAACGGCGTTCGGAAAATTATTTTCGATCGTTTATGTCATGCTGGGTGTCGGTGTCCTCAGTGCGGTCATCGTTAACTTCAATATGGCGTTAAAACAATATCACCGGGATAAGAAGAACAAGGAGGAGCGGAAATGAAGTCCCACCTGACACATCTCATCCATTGTCTGCTACTTGGAGCAATCGTCGGGATAACTGCGGCACTCTTCTTAAATGGCATTAATGGATCGATTCATGTCGTCTGGCACGTGTTACCTGATGTGGTTGATCTACCGTATCATGGAGTATGGATTGGATTACTAGGGGGACTTGGGATCGGTTTGGTGCAAAAGTATATCGGCGATTATCCGAAGACGATGCACGAGACAGTGGCAACATTTAAAAATGAGGGACGTGTTCCCTACAGGGGAGCACTGTGGAAAAATGCGGGAGCGGCATGGATCGTGCTGACCTGCGGGGCGAGTCTCGGACCGGAAGCGGCGTTGATCAGCATCCTTGGCGGAATGGTGACTTGGATCGGTGACCGCTTGCGTATGACGGAGCCGCAACGGCTAACGTTTTTGCAGACAGGGTATGCCGCAATGATATCGACGATTTTTCATGCACCGTTTGTCAGTGTGTCGGAAGCAATCGAAGAGGAACCGATTCAGAAGAACCCTTCCAAATGGGAGAAAGTCCAAAAAATCGTCTATTATGGCATCTGTACGCTGATTGCCCTCGTGTGCTTTCGCGGCATCATGCATCTGTTTCCGCATACACAGGTGTTTTCGATTAAAATACCGTCTATCGCCTGGAACATGGGCGTCATTTGGTTCATAGTGCCTGCAGTAGGGGTCGGAATCGTCTTTGGACTCTTATTTATACTGCTGGAACGATGGACGGATAAGGTCGCTTCCACTGTTACGCATCCTGTCAGATTAGCATTAATTGCAGGTCTTGCGATTGGTCTCGCTTCGCTGATATCACCGTACCTGTTATTTTCAGGTGAACACGAGATTCTGGAGTTTTCAAAAGAAGCCTCTTCCTGGTCGATCGGGGCATTGTTTCTCCTTGCCATCGGAAAAGGCTTATTGACCCATTTATGTTTTTCCTGTGGCTGGAGAGGCGGAAAGATCTTTCCGTTGATTTTTTCGAGTACCGTCATCGCGTTTTGTCTCAGTTCACTCAGTCCGTTCATGCCGGGTCTCATCATCACGATTGTCGTCACCGCAAGTTGTACCGTCGTCTTGCGCCAACCTTTAGTGACGGCTACTTTATTATTATTTTTATTTCCACTTCAGTTCTTTCCACTTATCGTCCTATTATCTCTAGGTATTCATCAGTTGATGAGTCGCTACGGAAAATATCTTCCCTTTTCAATCGTTTGATAAATATTGTTATGGCAAACTAACTAAATCATTATTTGTCTTATGTCTACTGTCTTTTTATACTTATCAGGAGATGACAGTAAAGGAGAAGAAGACATGATTGATTTTGAATGGTATCGGAGTTTCATTCACGTGTACCAACAACGTTCTGTCTCGGCAGCTGCACGAATTCGTTTTTTAACACAACCGGCGGTCAGTCAGCATATCGCGGCGCTCGAGGCAGAGCTTGAGACGTCCTTATTCATCCGTGCGCCCCGGCAAATGATTCCGACGGATGCTGGAAAAGAACTCTATACACAGGTCGTCGGATTGATTGATCGACTCGAGGCATTATCGCTAGAGATGAAATACGAAGCAGGGGAACAATCTCGTCCGCTCTTAAAGTTCGGGGGACCGACAGAATTCGTCACGCATGGGATCGTGCCGAAATTGCCGCTTGACGTCGCGCAGTTTACGGCCATCTTCGACTTGACGGTTCCACTGTTGCAACGCCTGCTTGCGAATGAACTCGATTTCATCATCGCGACGAAACGAATCGATGAACCGGGTGTCCAGTACGTCCCGATCGCCGACGAACGCTTTCATTTGATTGCGCCGATTGGCTACGACACTCCGGAAGTGGATCTTAAGGAATGGATGGACCGACAGCGCTGGATTAGCTATGGGCTCGAATTACCAATCATTCGTCGTTACTATCAGACGCAATTCGGAGAACGACCAGGGATCCGACCGGAGATGATTTTACCGAACGTCGATGCGATTCTAAAAGCAATCGAGGTGGGGCATGGCATTAGTGTTCTACCAGACTATCTCGTCGAGGCAGCGGTCAGCGCTGGTCGAGTACAGCGGATTGCGCCGGAACGATTTGCGACGAACCAATTATATGTCGCCTATCGAACGGATTCACGCCATGATCCGGTTTTACAACAGACGATTGTTGCCTTGCAATCTTAACCGTTATCCTGTTCATTTCATATGAATAGGATATTTTTCTGTTCCAAAAGAAAGACTATTCCGATAATTTTGTATGTGATAAATTGTAAATATAACATATTTTATCCAAATCAAGGATGGTTCTTTTTGAGTCCTACAAGGAGGCAGTATATGCTGAAGTTCATTTGGAACGCATGGTGGCGAAACAAAGAACGCTTTATTCTGTTACTCGTCGGTGTATTGATTGTCAGTACGGGACTGAGTTACCTCATTGGTACCTCTCAAGCGAACAAAGGAACAGTCGTCGACGCACTACAACAGCGCTGGCACTCTTCTTACGATATCGTCGTTCGTCCGCCGAACAGCCGGAGTGTGACGGAAGATTTGAAGTTACTCGAGCCGAACTACATGAGTGGGCTTGATGGCGGCATCACTCTCAAACAATATGAGACGATCAAACAGATGACCGATGTTGAAGTCGCGGCACCCATTGCAATGATTGGTGGCATAAATGTCGGTACTCCGATTGGTACACATACATTCAAAGAACAAGGGATCTATCGGTTGCGCATCAACAGTCAACAAGATACTGGTCTGAAAATCGAGCAATATACCACGGATCATTATTTAGGCGCTGGTTGGGAGCCGTTGGAAGATGCTACAAAAACGGGTCTTTCCCCGTTAAGCGTTGGAAAAGTGCCGTTATATGAGCAAGGTACATACGAGATGATTGCCGGAGTGGATCCGGAGGCAGAAGCTAAACTCGTCGGACTGAAGGACGCGGTCCATGCGACTGCGCACAGTCGTTATTTTGATCCGAACACAACCATTACGAAACGGGGAGACGGTGCCATACAAATTCCGGTCCTCTTGAACGAGCAGGAATATTCAACCGTCAAAATATCGTATACCTATGAAGATGTTGTCCTACCGCTACAAGATGATTCAATGAATGCAACAGTCAATATGATTGAACAAAAAGGCGGAAAACAATTCCTCAAGACATTAAAGACGGAGAACCCCAAAACATACACGATTACAAGTCAACAAATTCGAAAGAAACTCGTCACGGATATCTTAAACGGGACACATAAGTCGAACAATGCAAGCGAGTTCAACTGGATCAGTCAAAAGCCGTCACCTGTCAGTTATCAACCACTTAAAAGTCCGTTTGGGAACCGCTGGCCGTATACATATCAAGTCGAACCACAACGGGTCGAAGCGGATTCGTTGCTGGCAAAACGAGCGATGTACCGGAAACCGAATCCGGTCGGACAGACGAGTGATGATTGGATCAAGCTAGACATGAACTATATCGGCGTCTTCAACGCTAAAAAACTGAACCTATCTAAAGATCCGTTAACTGAATTGCCGATGGAGACGTACTTCCCGGCAAAGGCGCAGTGGGTGATGGATGCAAAAGAACAACCCATTAATCCGCCCCGCGACGTCGAAGCGATGGACGATGCCTTTGATTTCCTGACGAAACCACCATCGGTCTTGACGACGCTTGATGCTGCGTTTGCGATTCGGGGGGATAAAGCGATTTCCGCGATCCGGATTCACGTCAAGGGTGTCGAGATGTTGAACGAGCAAAGCGAAGCGAAACTACAAGCAGTCGCGCGAGAAATCGAGGACAAGACGGGTCTGATCACTGACGTCACACTCGGATCGTCTCCACAACTGGCCTTAACCTACTTACCAGGACTGGACGGAAAAAAAGCACTCGGTTGGGTTCAACAACCATGGATCAAGCTTGGCTCTTCCATCTCGATTTTTGAAGAGACGAAAGTTGGAATGGGCGGTGTTATCGCTAGTGTCATCGCAGTCGCTATCGTCTATGTCTTCAGTTCAAACATCATCTTACTCTATGCACGGAAAAAAGAGTTCGCGATCTTACTGTCGCTTGGTTGGCGACCTCGTCAACTTTCGAGATTACTCTTGCTCGAGGCGACATTACTCGGAACACTCGTCACGTTGATCGCCTGGTTGATTCTCGGCGGATTTTCATTAATCGGTAATGGTGGAACGAGTTTCGAACGGATTCTTTTAATCGGTCTTGCCGGTCTTTTGATCTACTGGGGTGGTACGCTCGTCCCGATGGCTTTGATTCGGCGCATCCGACCGTACGAGACGATGCGAGCCGGGGAAGTGACAACTGGGCGACGGTTCGTCCGTTCGACAGGTGTGCTTGGCATGAGTCTGAATCAATTGCTGACGTATTGGCAACGGACGGTCTTATCGATCATCGCGATTGCATTACCGACAAGTCTGTTCATGTTCTTCCTATTCGTCACGTTCCGCCTGAAAGGTGTCTTGTATGCGACATGGCTCGGTGAATTCGTTGCCCTTGAAGTCGGAACGATGCATTACATCGCAATGAGCGTCGCCTTGTTGATTGCGATTTTGACGACGACGGAAATCCTCTGGCAAAACGTCAATGAACGGAAAAGTCAACTTGCCGTCTTGAAAGTCACGGGGTGGCACGATCACTGGATTCGCTTACTCGTCTTGATTGAGGGAGGATTGACAGGATTACTAGCTGGATTGATTGGTCTCGCCGTTGCACTCGTCTTGATTTGGCAGACGTATCATACGTTCCCGACAGCAGACATTGGTTTTCTTTGTCTGACTTTACTGATTCCACTCGCAACAGGTATCGTCGGTGCGCTCTTACCGGCAGCCCGTGCCGTCCGAATTACACCGAGTGCTGCCATCAACCAAACTGTCGTCAATAGTAAAGCAACGGAAAAACGTTTCAAGATTGCGCTTGGGGCAATTGGAGGTGGTTTGGTCGCAAGCATCTTGATCCTCGGATTCTTTGCTGTTGCGAAGACACAACCTGCTCCGACTAACCCAGTAGCAAAACCGACAAAAGTGATCCAGACGACGGGAACGAAGATTGACGATCAACAGACACAAAAAGAGCGAGACTTTCCTGGAAAGGCATCGGTCAAAGAAAGCAATAAAATACTCGCAGCCGTCTTAAAAAAGGCAAGCTTCCAGACGTATCCGGGAGATGCGAACGTCAAACGGTACAACGATCTTGAGGTGAAGGAAGCGCGGACGTTGACGAACCGGAAAGCTCCTGCTGGGCAAAAAGCAATCATGATACGGATTGAAATGCAAGATTCAGACGAGATGGTGGTAGGCAGTTTCTATACGTATGAACCACAGTATTTCACGTTGACAAACGATCAGACGGGAACCCATGACCCGGTCGACGTCATTAATCGAAATCCAAAAGCCTGGATCGAGCAGTCGAAGTATTTGCCACCATACGAATCCCGCGTCGACTTGATCTATCATGTACCAGAAACAGCAAAAAAAGCCGTCTTGTTTTTAAATGGCGAATGGACAGCGCAAACCTATGCCTTCGAAATGAAATTGAAATAAGCAGGATAAACGAAAGAAGCCGATGATTGTCCTCAAGTGAGAGGGAAATCATCGGCTTCTTTTTTTCATACGTCATGTAAGAATGTCAACGCACGATCAGCGACGAGACTGGAACTATCCGTCCGATACGCTTGATAATGCGGTGAGGCGACATGTTGATCGAAAGCGTCTTGATCTCGCCATTGTTCGTAAAAGTAGAAGACATTCGGAGCATCAATAGCGCGATGTGCCTGATAGGTCAGGCAACCAGTCTCTGCGCGTGATGGTAAGATGACGTCTTCAATGATAGATGCGAGCTGTTCGCCTTGATTCGGATATGCTTCGATCCGGGCAATCAATTGAATCATCGATAGAACCTCCCATGAAAAGAGACCCTGCGAAAAAGGGTCTCTCGTTTCGATTAGTTGAGTGTATGAATGACGGCTTTAGCGACCGCGATCGTTGATTGTGGATTTTGACCTGTGACGAGATTTCCATCGACTTGGACGTTTTCCGTGAAGTTGTCAGCCGTGATGATGTTTGCACCGAGTTCACGAAGACGTGTCTCGAGCAAGAATGGCATGTAGACATCAAGTCCTGTCGCGCGTTCTTCTTCGTCCGTGAACGTTGCGATCGTTTTTCCAGCGACGAGTGGCGTTCCGTCTGAAAGTGTTGCACTGACGAGTCCAGCTGGTCCGTGGCAGACAGCAGCGACTGTTTTGTTCGCTTCAAACAATGTGCGAAGGGCGTTGTTCAAGGCATCACTTTGTGGTAAGTCGAACATCGTTCCGTGTCCGCCTGGCATGAAGATTGCATCGAACGTTGAGAAGTCCTCGATGAATTTTAAATCAAGTGTCTCTTTCAAGAGTGGAGCGGTTGCTTGGATCTCAGTTGGCACTTCGTCTTCAAGGCTCCGTGCGTCGATTGGTGATTCGCCACCGTTCGGACTTGCGACCGTTACTGTGTATCCTGCGTTCTTGAATTCAATGTATGCTTCTGCGAACTCCGATAACCAAAGTCCAGTCGCGTGACCTTCCTTCATTTCCTTTGCGTTCGTGACGACCATTAAGATATGTTTACTCATGATGTGTTCCTCCTTTTTCGTTTGCCGATTGGCTACGTGATTAGAATACGCCCGCTTGTAACGAAAAACAAATTAATAAATACGAGTGTATCGATAAATAAATTTATACATACAAACAACCAGATGATATGAATCATCTGGCTGATCACATTTCGGACGACGGACGTAAATGTGTCGTCCAGTAATACATCCCTTGAAGGAGGATTAGTAGTAAGGATAGAAGCATCATGAGAAGCAATACGAAAGGGGAGAAGACGAAAAAAACACCGATGAGCAAGATTGTCAGCAGGAGACGGAGTTGCAGGAATCGTCTCGTCATGCGTACGAAAGTACTGTCCTTTTGCCCGGTCAATCCAATACCGCCAGTCGTCCAGATGAACATCAGGGGTCGCGCTGAAAAAGAGCAGGATGGCGTCAGGATTATTTTGTGCAAAACCAAGAAAAGCACTGCGGATGAGCAATAATGACGATACGATACCGAGGTTCCACATCCCCCACCAATAGACGTGCCAAGCTGTCGGAAGATACAGACGGTAAATGACTTGGTCGTAGTAGATCCAAAAACAACAGACGAGATAGAGGAATAGTAAAAATGGTAGCAGTAGTCCATCTCCTGTTGCCAGCAAGTCAATCACGCCAAGGATACCTTCTCCGAGGACAAGCATCGTAAAGAGTCCGAATCGTTCCACTCTAATTTAAAGTCTGAGGAGTTTCAATACGTCAAGCTTAATTCACTAAGAGACCATGAGGTCTCTGAACGCGTTACTAATTACTTAAATTACTATAACGAAGAACGAATCCAAGAAAAAGTAGGCTACCTGACACCGAAAAAAATACGGTGTACTGGCAGCCTAATTAAAGTGTTTTATATGTGTCTCATATTGCTAGGTCAGTCTAGTCTAGTAGGCGCGTTTTTTATGTATTTATCGACTATTTATAGCTGGAGTAAATTCAAGATAAAAATAAATATCTTCATCATGTTTATAGATAGGCTCATCTTTAATACGAACATCAAACAATGACTCTTTGCGTCTAGCTTCATTGTTTATCGCTCGAACATCTTCCTCATCCATATAAGATATGAGAACGCGACCAACAGGAGATATAGCAACTCCGTCAATTAAATGTTTAATTCCTGGTTTTATAAATTTTGAAAGTGAAGATTCTTCTTCATATTTTTTATATAAAGACATAATCAAATAGTGGTTACAGAGAATCATAAACTCATTTGGCACAGGGAGAAAAATATCTTTCCCTGGTTGAAGAAAAGGGATATAGGTTTTCTGTTGAGATTCTCTGAAAATAATTTCCGATACAGAGTAATAATACTGTTCATCATCATCCATTGAGGCTTGCTTAGTCAGATACGAAAGAGTGAGATCTTTAGTAATAATTTTAAGATGACTTTTATAATTATCAACTATCAGATTGTATGAAGGGTAGAAAGCAGGTGCGACAACATCATACTTTCCTTGTTTATCGGTGTCATATACGACTGAATAATCTATAAACTCCTCTTTATTTTCAAACTTAAACTCATATTCAATATTTAGACAAACACCCTTACCAATATTTAAGAGATGAATCATGTTTAATTTACTATCTCCGTCTAGGCGCTCATCCTGAATATTCATTAAAGATTTTTTGAAATCTATTTTTGCCTTTTCGAATGACTCAAGTGAATCATGGCGTTCGTAGAGGAGATCATATAATGTTTTCCCTATATGCATAGTTGGACTATAAATATGATCAGCTTTATACATAGGAGGACTTATTTTAAAAGAATCTAATTTTGAGCTTGTTACAAGATGCGATGATTGTTCTCTAGACTCTTTACTTTGAGTAATCTCAATTGATTTTCTAGAAAGTTCGGCAGATCTAGATGAGTTAATAACTGTTCCTATACCTACCGTTGCAGCCAAAGCAGTAAGAAAAAGTTGATAAACTCTTAAATCTTGACTCGAAACGTTTTTAAATGGATACCCATAATAAAATGCAAAGGTAACTATCCCAACACAAATAGGGATAACAAAATAAAGGACACTTTTATTCCAGATTTTATTCACACAAGTTCCCCTTTAATATGTTGAAATAATAATCATTATGCGTCGATAAACTCAGAAGATTCGATTGGTGTGAGGATGGCAAAGTTTTTCCCCTAAACAGGAACATCTCTTGCTCAGCAATAGCTTGCAATACATTCTCATTTACGAAACCTATAATCATATTTTTGAACTTTTCACTCAATAAGCTACTAAGTTTTTTCATGAGAACACCAATGTATTCTTCACTTTAAGACAGGTTGGAAGGTCGTACTCCGCGTAGCGACAATGACACTCGCAAGACTCGCGATCGTTCCAAGGACTGCGACGATGATCGTTGAAGAACCATTCGGAATCAAGAAGCCAACCGGAACTAAGCCGACGAAGCTAAAGACGATCAGTGATTGGTAAATGACATTGATGATCTTCAGTACAGGGTTTTCGAAAAACGATAGGATGAGTGGTGGTAAGAATAAGAAGACAATTAGTCCAATCGCCATGTAGACCGATAACGGCTCCTCAAACGAGATGGTATTGCCTGTTGAATGGCGTGCTGCGACGAGCACGGCGACGATCGCGACGCATAAGGTTACACAAACGAACGTTAACCGTTTTAGCATATGAACCCCTCCTTTTTACTTTAATTCCATAATAAACCAATTATCAAACGGAAGACAATCTTTTTCCAGGTGTCCAATGATGACGAATCGCATCGATGATGACGTCGGGTCGATCCCAGTGTAGTAGATGTCCAGTTTCCGGAACGAGATGGATCGTCGCATTCGTCACATAGTGTAACAGGTTCGTTGCCTGTTGACGGATTTGAGCTTGTTCCTTCGGTAACGTGGCGACATATAGCTGAATAGGTGACGCCGGAATATCTGCTAGAAAATCAAGGACATCATCGTAGTGAAGTGCGCGTACGATCGCAGCAGCCGTCTCTCCACGCGCATGCCAGTGATAACGACCGTTTTCTAGACGAAGCAAGTCGATACCCGCCTTGTTTAGAGCAGGGGAGCGACGCGCATTCGGAGCATAAACGGCAACGTCTAAAAATTCGTCCCATGTCGCGACAGAGTCTTCGAAGTCACGTTCATAAAAAGCGACTTCCTCTTCGACTGACATCCCGTACAGCCGCTTACTATGATAGCCGCCGTCGATCAGAATCGTACCGAGCACTCGATCAGCATGTTCAATCAAATAATAGAGCGAGAGGACACTTCCCCATGAGTGTGACAAGGCATAAAACTGTTGGACACCGAGTTCGTCTAGGACTTCACCGATCCAGTCTGTGAGCGGCTTCATACGATAGTCTAGGGGATCTGCAAAAGCTGGTGTTTTCCCGTGACCGGGTAAGTCGAGCGCGATGATACGAAATTCGCTTGCGAGTGCTTCTGCGATTTCGATGAAGCTGAGACTCGTACTCCCGAGTCCATGCAGGCAAACGATCGTCGGAAGGTCTTCTGTTCCCCATTCCGTGATGTGAACGGCTTGATGCTGACAGGTAATCGTGTAACGTTTCATTTTATTACTCCTTTAGAAAGCATTTCTTTCACTGTACCATAAGGAAAATATCGGGATTTGAAAAATAAGGAAACTTTCTGACGTGACAAGCGTAGAACAGATGATACGCCACCTACATAAAGGAGAATTCAAATGGAGACAATCATCACGATGCTCTTAACGGCCGTGACCTTATATGGACTCGGAGTCCTTGTTACGAAGTTGAAAGAACGATTGCGTTAATCAAAAATACGTCCAAAGGAGTCGACTATGTTTCCGGTCCTCAAACAAGAATTCACGAGCAGCTTTAAAAGCATCAAAGCGATTCTGTTGATCCTCTTTCTGACAATCAGCTCAGTCTTTACAGCGTCTTATTTGACGAGACATCCGGAACTGCTCGCTGGCGTCAATCAATCGTCCGTCTATACTTCAAGCATTAAGTTCTTCATTCTGTTCTTCGGTTTTCTGTTCGTCTCCGCGATATCGCATGACATCATCAACCGTGAAATCGAGACGCGGACGATTCGTTTACTAGTCACGAAAACATCACGCTTCCGAATCATAACGGAGAAGTTTCTTGGATCCTTATTCTTCTGGTGCGCAACGCTTTCGATTAATTTCTTGATCGTCTCACTCTACGCGAAGCAGTTGTTCTGGATGGACTATGTAACGATCCTGATTGTCATCATCTACATCACGAGTTTTAATATCTTCTTATCGACGATGATCACGAAGCCTGGTTTGACGATGTTTCTCGGCATCTTTTTCGGAATCATCGTACCGATCATCGGCTTATGGTCAGCGTTCTCGGAGAAATGGTACATGGTACCGTTTCAATACATCTTGCCGTATCATGCCGTCATCGTCTCAGGCATTCAACTGCTGTTACCTGTGTTCTGGAGCGGGCTGTTCTTGACGGTTGCTTACTTAAAGCTTAAACGAAAGGATTTGTAACATGAATGCGATTGAAGTAAGAGGATTGAAGAAATCGTTCAGTGCAAAAGAAGTTTTACGAGAGGTTAACCTGACAGTCGAGCAGGGAGAAATATTTGGTTTTTTAGGCCGCAACGGTGCCGGGAAATCGACATTGATTCAGATTCTGACAGGGATCACGCAAGCGTCAGCTGGAACCGTCTCGCTCCTCGGTGAACCCGCTGAGCGACTGGATGCGATCAAACGCCGGATTGGTGTCATGCCGGATACATCAAATCTCTATCACGACATGACAGCACGTGCGTTTCTTGAATATATGGCAGGATTATCCGGAGTCCGCGTCAGCAAAAACGAGATCCTTGATTTACTCGGTCGGGTCGGATTGAGCGGGACGGAGCGTCAGAAGATTGGGAGCTTCTCGTTTGGGATGAAGAAGAAGATCAGTATCGCACAAGCACTCGTCGGAAATCCGGAATTGCTTTTTTTAGACGAACCGACGTCTGGTCTTGATCCAGAGTCCGCGATCGATATCCAGCGACTGTTGTTCGCGTTAAAAGCTGACGGGAAGACGATCTTTTTGACCTCGCATAACTTAAATGAGATTGAAAAGATTTGTGATCGTGTCGCGATCATGGCGGAGGGACGAATCGTGCGCTGCGGAACTGTTGCATCGTTGCAAGAAGCGATGGGGCAGGAAGTTCAGATCCGCATTCGGACCGTTCCACAGCTAGAGCCATCGCATCTTCCGAATGACGTTCATGAATTGTCGCAAACGGATGAATATAAACGGCTCAATCTGCCGACTGAAGAGGATATTCCGGAGTTACTCGTCATGCTCGCGAAGCAAGACATAAAAGTGTCTGAGGTACACATCGAACGCCAATCGTTAGAAGAGATTTTCTTAGCCGTCTGAAGGAAAGAGGCTCCCTTCCGTTGTCGATTGATTTTCAACAAATAGACGACCACCATCATTCCATTGACCGTACATCTGGCTTTGTTTCGTTTTTTCGATTAGCGTTTGTAGTCGTTTTTCATAGAGAACCGGATTTTTGCGCACACTTTGAATCGTATCGATCCGGATGCGGCGATAGAGCTCCGGGAAATTGTTAAAATTCTCATCAACGATCGGATCTTCCTGTAGACGTGCCTGAATTACTTCATCAATGACGAATGCATCAGGAGACATATCCGGTAAAACCTGTCGACCAGACGGTTGCATCAAACCGAGGCGTTCCAAGCGACGGACACGTTCCTTGTTCAATTCAGTCCAGTTACTGTTCGGGCGGCGCGGTGTAAAGCGTTGCGCCAGCTCACCTTCTTCGGTTTTCTTCGCAATCCCGTCGATCCAACCGAAGCATAGTGCCTCCTCGACAGCATCAAGATAGAGTAGACCATCTGCGGCTTGTTTTCGACTGAGGATCACCCAGCAAAACGACTTATATTCCGCGTGTTCCGATAACCATTGTCGAAAGTCCTCGCGATTAGTGAACCGTAAGACGTCCGTGATTTCCATGGTCGTTCCTCCATTCCATATCGAAATCCCCCCTTAGTGTTACACGAGGGGGGATTTCACTTTTCTTCAACGTAACGGGTCATGATGAAAGACACAATTTCGACCGCTCTTTTTCGCTTGATAGAGGGCGGCATCGGCCTGCTGGATTGTCTGCAGAAAATTATGCGTCTCAGACGGTTGGCTGGTTTGTCGAGACACACCGATCGATAACGTTACTTTCAGTGGTTCCGTCGTGGATAACTCGTACGTCCGTTTGGCGCTGGCTTGACAGATTTGTTCCGCGAGTCGACGCGTCTCCGTCAAAGAATGCTCCGGTAACAGCATCATGAACTCCTCGCCACCGAATCGTCCGAGCACACAAGAAGGGGGACAATAGGACGTGAGCAAGGAACTGATTTGACGGAGAATGTGATCGCCCCGGTCATGACCGTATGTATCATTGACCTGTTTGAAATGATCGACGTCGATGATCATAATCGAAAAATTCATCTGTTGTGATTTATAACGCTGGACGGTTTCTTCCAAACGACGCCGATTATCAAGACCTGTCAGCGTATCCGTCAAAGCGAGACGACGATGCATCCGGACTTGATTGAAGTGCCACCGGACTTGATGCAGAATGCTGTGCAACAGGAGACCAGCACAGCCATTGCCGATGAGAAAGACCGTCATCGCCGTCACGTCATTCGGTCGAACGTGATGGACGTATGGTAAACAGAGGATGAGTGCGATACCAAAAATGATTGGAAACGAGATGAATCGGTCAGGTGCTTCGTTTTGTAAATAGAGCACGATGATGCTGACGATCAGGTATGTCAAAACGAGCCAAATTATGTCGGTTGACGGAAAAACGAATAGTTGGAGGGCAGCGAAGACGAGTGTCGTGATGAAGCCGCTACTGATGCCGCCATAGATGAAGGCGATGACGATCAATGTGATTGATAAATCAAATCGAAATCCCTGATAGGTGATGGCATTGAGGATGACCCAGTAGCCGGCACCTGTTGCAAGAAGCAGTACTAATAGA
Organism: Exiguobacterium acetylicum; assembly: GCF_022170825.1. Classification (NCBI taxonomy): domain Bacteria; kingdom Bacillati; phylum Bacillota; class Bacilli; order Caryophanales; genus Exiguobacterium; species Exiguobacterium acetylicum. The sequence goes on from NZ_CP081878.1 coordinate 1,466,183, forward strand.
TTTTTCTTCAGCCAACTGTCGAGCGTGTTATGAAATCGGAATCGTTTAAAGAAAAACAACGAAATCAACACGAAAAAGAAGAGCAAGGAAATGTTAAGGATGAGATGATTTAGTGTATGCCACATGTTCGTGTTCCTCTCCGTGAGTGTCGAAAAATAACTACAAAAAATTGATTCAATTGATGAAAATTTATTTATCTAAACTAATCTTACCCAAAAGTAGACTGAATGTATCAAAATTGCCCTATCTTTCAAAAGCATCCAAAAGAATACATGTTTGGAATTAATAATATTCTGACACCTGTTCCCGTGACGATTCCGTTAAAAAATCAAGTGAGACGAAATTGCGAATGTATGCGTAGGCACCGATTTCCCCGAGTGGCAAGCCTAATCGTTCAGCCTGTTGGCTGCGTGTATCTTCTTCCGGTTGGAGAATGTTGAATCCTGCAGCTTGCATCCGCTCCCCAACGAATTCAAGCGTCACGACGTCACCGTCCGCCCAGTCTGTTTTCAATTGGTAAAAATGAAGGCGATAGGCATCGTTAGATGGATTGACTTCAAACGCAATCGAGCCTTCTGGTGCGTCGACTTGGAATGCTGGCGACAATCCGCTGCGTGTCACGATGGATTTCATGTGATGGCGATGTGTCATATGACGTAAGATCATGGTCTGACCACTCCTTTTTCATCTATTATTACGCGACTTCGTCAGAATATCGAGAAAAATTTTTAAAAGAGATGGAAGAATCTTGGATTTTTCTGGTATACTACTTTTTCGGAAAACGTTTGCATAAAAAGGGGGAGAACAGATGCAACCATATGCCATCAAAGCAACGGGACTGACGAAACACTATCAGATCCTACAACGGGAACCAGGACTACGCGGGGCAATCAAGGCGCTGTTTCACAGGACGTACCGGACGAAAGAGGCAGTCAAAGCGATTGATTTGACGATTGAAGCAGGAGAGCGCGTCGGCTACATTGGTTTCAATGGTGCCGGAAAATCGACGACGATCAAGATGCTTGCGGGTGTCTTACGTCCGGACGCGGGGAACGTTCGGGTATTCGGACTTGATCCACATGCCGACCGGGTCAAGAACGCATCACAAATCGGTGCCGTCTTCGGTCAGCGGACACAACTGTTCTGGGACATTCCGGTCCAAGAATCGTTTGAGCTGTTGAAGGAAATTTATCAGGTGCCGAAGTCAGAGTTTGACGAGACGCTCGCGTGGTTCCAGGAGAAGCTAGAGTTAGCTCCGCTCCTTGACGTGCCGGTTCGGCAACTGTCGCTCGGTCAAAAGATGCGTTGCGAACTAGCGGCAGCATTCCTGCATCGACCAAAAGTCGTCTATCTCGACGAACCGACGATCGGGCTTGATATCGAGATCAAGGAGACGATCCGTCACTTCATTCGGGAGATGAGTGATCGCTGGGGGACGACTGTCATTTTGACGACGCACGATATGCAGGACATCGAGGAAGTCTGTGACCGAGTGATCGTTCTTGACGACGGGAGCATCATCTATGACGATACGATTGATCAGTTGAAGGAGTCGTTCAGCCACGAGCGGACGCTCCGGATTACACTCGAAGAACCGGTGTCGTTTACTTTACCTACGGCGTTGATCAACCGCGTAATCTTATTTACGACGGATGAACTGACGTATGAGCTTGCGTTCGACGACCGCGAATTGTCGAGTGGACAAGTCATCAAGGAGATCGTCTCTCTGTACGCGGTCCGGGACGTCTCCGTTTCCGTACCGAAGATGGAGACGTTGATCCGCAAGCTGTACCAAGCGGGGATCAGCGCATGAGAATCCAAAAATATACCGCGTTGATGCGGTCACAAATCAAGGTCGATCTTGCCTACACTGCTTGGTACTGGGCCAGCATGTTCAGCGTGACGATGCGACTGTTCATTCTCTATTTCTTCTGGCAAGCCGTTTACGCGAATAAAACCGATGTCTCCGGCATCTCCCTGTCGACGATGCTGACTTACGCGATACTCGCGACGATGATCGATCAGTTCCGTGGCGGTGCTGGACGCGATCTCGCCCGAATGATCAAACAGGGAGCGATCGCAATCGAGCTGCTTCGTCCGTATCATCTGCTTGATAAGTTACTCGCGCAAGACATCGGGTCAAAAGTCTCGATTTTGTTCCGCGCGATCTTGCCACTTGTCCTCGTCTCGATCCTGTTCATCGGTGTGGATCGACCGCAGTCGTGGCTAGCTGGACTCGCTTTCGTCGGCAGTGTGCTGTTTGCTGTCTTACTTGCGACATTGATTGACCTGCTCGTTGGCATCTTCGCCTTTTATACTGTCAACATTTGGGGACTATCCGTCTTACAGGACGCCGTCATCACGATCATGTCGGGGGCAATCGTTCCGTTGACGTTGTTTCCGGACTGGTTTCAGACGATCAGTCTTTACTTACCGTTTGCTTCGCTCGTTTACGTCCCAGTCGCGATTTATACGGGAGAGATTGATGCAAGCGGCATCCTTCAAGCGTTACTGATTCAAATCGGCTGGTTGATCGGGTTCTTCGTCTTGTTACGGATCACGTTTGCGCTCGCGATCCGGAAAGTGACGGTGTTCGGCGGATGAAACGATACATAAAACTTTACTGGCTATACGCAAAAAGTCACTTTAAAGTCATGATGGAATACCGGATTGATTTTCTGATCGGTGTGTTATCGGTCTTCGGTCAACAGTTCGCGTCACTCTTTTTCCTGTCGGTCGTTTTTCAACATATCGAGACGCTAAACGGTTGGGATTTTTACGAAATCTTATTCATCTACGGGATCGCTTTCCTAGGACGTGCCTTACATCATATCTTCTTTGATAACCTCTGGACGATCGGCTGGCAGTACATCCGGACTGGGAATCTGGATCGGTTACTGATGCGCCCGGTCAATCCACTGTTTCAAATCATCGCTGAGCGGGTTCAACAAGACGGGTTCGGTCAACTGTTGATTGGTGGTGGGGTGCTCTATGTTGCTTCCGATCATCTCGACATGGTCTGGAGCGTCGGTGATTTCTTGATGTTAGTTGTGCTTGTTCTTTCGAGCGGACTACTCTACATCGCGATCAACCTGTTTTTTGCGACGTTTTCGTTCTGGATGGTCGATAGTCTGCCGGTCGTCTCGGCGGTCTTTAGCTTGAGTGACTTCGCCCGTTATCCGATGACGATCTACTCGAAGGTGTTGATGTTCGTTTTGACCTACATCATCCCGTTCGGCTTCACCGCCTTTTATCCGGCGATGTATTTCTTTGACGAAAGAGGATACAGTGTGATGGCTATTGCGACTCCACTCGTCGCGATCATTGCCTGTTTGATTGCTTATCGGTTCTGGTTGTTCGGACTAAAGGCATTTGCGAGTACGGGATCTTAATATTTTTCAAAAAGAATGCCCAGTCCATGGTAATCATCGTGGACTGGGCATTTTTCGTAAAGAACATTCCTTAGCTTAATTCGATATACCATCTTTGACACTGCTTCGCCCAATCAATCGGAACATCCATGATTCGTACTTCCTTTGCTGGCGTCGCATGTAAGGTGACGGTGACGGTTGCAAGACCGAGACGTTGTTGCATAAAGGACTCGGACAGCTCGAGTCGTTCGATGCCATCACGGCGCATCCAGTACGTAAGAGGGGCGAGTCCCCCTTGATGGAAGTGCAGCAATGTCGCACTCGTCGTATATGTACTGAGGCGGCGACTTAAGAATTGCGACGTGATGACAGTAAAGCAAATCAACACGGCAAGAAGACGTAAGTTCGGGAACATGATCCACAGGCAAATCGGAATGACACCCCATAACAAGGCAGTTCGGCATAATTTGACGAAGATTGCCTGTCGAGGAATCGTAAGCGTCCGAGTTGCCATTTTAAAATCAGGTAACATTTTCGGGATCAAGTCGAGCGCTTTTGAACGGTGGACGAACGGAAACAAGACGGCGGACGTATTTTTGTCTTGTTGCTCAGGATCAATCGAACTGATCATCTTGACTTGACTGATTCCGAGTAACTGATGGATGAAACGACTCCGCATCGTCAAGGCTTGAATCCGGTCTTTTGGAATCGAGAAGCGCGTGACGCTCTCCCAACCTTTTTCAATTTGGATCAATCGTTGATCTGCATCAATGCGAAAATCTGCGTATAAGCGATAATTCCGAAAGACACCATAACCGAGAGCAAGCATGATCAAGAGTCCGATCATTGCAATGCTCATGACGTTAGATTGGGTACTGAAGGTAACGATTGAATTGACGATATCATCGAGCTCAAGAAAACGACTTAATTCTCGATAAACAGAAAACAGAAGGAAGAAAAAGAACAACGGACTAAGCGACGTCAATGAAGCCAGCGCAATCTCCTTGAATTGAATCGCGTATTGTTCTTGATTTTGCGCTAGCATGGTCGTTGCGACTTCTGGTAGTGCCTCGGCATCATGCTGTCGTGTAACGATCGACTCGATCTGTTCCTTGATTTGCGTTGCCTCTTGTTTTGATAGCATCTCGAGACGAACGTCGGCATCTGAATCCGTTGAACCGGTCTCAATGACGAGTGACGTCAGACCCGTCACGCGGTGAAACAACGATTCGTATTCCGTGATCCCTTGGATCCGTTCATAGGGAATCTGCTTTTTTTCCGTCATGAACGCTCCTTTTTCAATCAGTAGCTCTTGCTTCTTAAGTTGATATGTAAAGTGTTTCCATTGCAACACGAGACCGATTAGGCGCATGAGAATGAAACTACCGAGCAACGTGTATCCATACCAAGAGAACAGTGGTAAGGATAAGCGGCGGAACAAGAAAGAGATGATGAGAACGACGAAGACAACTTCTTTCGTGGCAATGCCGAAGCGATACGGAATCCAGGCAGGATGGAGCTTAACGGAAGTCATGGGTGGTTCCTGTCGCATCAGCTGGCTCCTTTCGTGACGTACGATCCGATAAGGCAGTGATTCGTTGCGTGATTTCCGTTGCTTGTGCAAGCGGTAAAGACGGAATGTCATGGACGTAACCGATCGTACCGATTTTGACCGTCGCAAGACCGTACTTTTTACAGAATTTACAAGCGAGAAAGCCCACTCCTTTAGGGGTGGGATGATAGCGAGTTCGGGGACGGGGTGTCTTCAGACACCTCATGTCCCCGACTGTTCTTCCTGATGAAATGCATTTATAGTAAATCTATAATGGAGTTAATTATTATGATGAAGGAGGTGTCAAAGATGAGTCAAGTCGTCACGGTAGAAGTTCGAGTCTATGCCACTCGTCGTCAGGATGCCATCCTAAAAAGGATGGGCAAGACCTATATTCATACCGCCAACCGAGTCGTGGCGAACATGGTCGCCTCCGAGGACGGGAAGAGGTGGTCGAGCAAGGACATCGATGCCCCCCTTCCGAGCGCCGTGAAGAACCAACTCGCAGGAGATGCCGTCGGCATCTACAAGAAAGCGAGGAAAGAAGCATTCAAACGCATCCCAGTCCTCAAAAAGCCGGTCTGCGTCTGGAACAATCAGAACTATTCCTTCGACTTCGAGAGCATCTCCTTCCCCGTTTGGATGGACGGGAAGTCCGTGAAGATGCGATTCCGTGCTGCCGTGGTTGACAAGGACAATCGGAATACCCGACTCCTTGCCAACAAACTCGGGACGCTCAGGGTCACGAAGAAGGGAAGGAAGTGGATTGCTCAGATTTCCGTCCATGTCCCGATTGTCCCTCGGACGGGGGTGCGGGTGATGGGGGTTGACCTCGGACTGAAAGTGCCGGCGGTCGCCGTCACCGACGACGACACGACCCGTTTCTTTGGGAACGGTCGTGAGAACAAGTACATGAAACGCAAGTTCCGTGCGGAACGGAAGGCGCTCGGCAAAAAGAAGAAGCCGAAGGCTATCAAACGACGCAATCAGAAGGAACAGCGGTGGATGCGGGACAAGGACCACAAGGTCAGCCGAGCCATCGTCGATTTCGCAAACCAAAAGAAAATCTCTGTCATTCGCCTCGAACTCTTGGCGAAGATCCGGCAGACGGCAAGAACAAGCCGTAAAAACAACCAGAACCTCCACTCTTGGTCGTTCTATCGTCTCGCGTCCTTCATCGAATACAAGGCCGCTTTGTCGGGCATCAAGGTCGAGTATGTGGACCCCGCTTATACGAGTCAGACCTGCCCGTCCTGTTCCGTCAGGAACAAGGTGAGGGATAGGGTCTACACGTGTGCCTGTGGGTTTAAAGGACATCGAGACGCCGTCGGTGCGATGAACATCCGATACGCACCTGTGATGGATGGTAACAGTCCATCAGCCTGAGAACCTATACGGTCTGTCTCAGGAGGGGTGATGGCACACCCCTACCTCAAGGCTCGGACGAAGCAAAAATGGATTGAGTCCGCCAAGCACTTGAGAATCCCACCCTCACCAACGGTGTGGGCTTGCGGCTTTAGCCGTAGGAGTGTCAATGAGCGGTCCTTGTGATGTCTTAACGAAATAAATTTTTTCGATCGGAATGATCAGGTGTGTACGCATGAGAGCACCGTGCTTTAATTGAATGCACTGAGCATCGATCTCATAACGCCATGTCTTTTGCCGGTAAACAGGTAATACGGTGCACTCAATCAAAGCGGAAACGATCGTCACTGCAATCAACACGTAAAGGACGATCCCGATCCAACTAGACCACTGATAGTACGTATCGACGAACAGCAGACCAATCAATGCGATTAACACGACAGTCGAAACCAACGCATCGGTCAATCGCCATACTTTGATTGCGTCTTTCGAGATGGTTTGAGTAGGTTCTTTTAATTCATACATCTACATGACTTCCTTTCTACACTTTTTGTAGAGATACGTCTTTGATTCATTATCATAGTGTAAAATAATGGTATCATGTATAGGGGGGGTAAACCTATCACTAACAGGAAAATTACCCCTTTCAAAACTGTAATGATGGATTCTTTGAAGTTGATTCATCATAAACGAAACACGTCCGAATGTCCTAAAACTCAGGATATCCGGACGTGTTTTTAGGAGACATCGATTCAGACGAGTGAACGGATAGCGTTTGACATGGCAGGGGAGACTGGATGAATCTGTTCGATGTAATCGAGAATTGCTAGTGCGGCTGTTTTATTTTGCGAATAGCCTGGCATCATCTCTGAGAATCGGTTGACCATTTCTGGAAAACGCTGCTCAATCCGACGTTCCGGAGCAAACGAATCAACATATGTCGCTTCCTCTTGTTCAAAGGCTGATAAAACGTATAGTAATTGACCGACAGCAAATTGTTGAATCAAACGAAAGGCTGATAAAGTTTCGCCACGTGCTTCGCGACAGAGCCCGACATATAGGTTCGTCAGCGCTTCATGGATGGCGTAATCAATCGATGGATGTTCGTTCGAACTGTTATGCGGTTGCGGAACTAAGCGTTCAAAGTCGACGAAGGTAGGATTGCTCCAAACGATTCGCCCTGCGGAAAACGCAATTTCAGGTAGTTCATCTAGTTCAAAGATGGCAAATTCGCCATAGATGCCGTCGTCAAACATGACTTTATGTCCATCCTTCGTATTCTGAAATTGAAATTGTAAAGGATGTGCGTTTTCTAACCAGTCGAGTTGTTCGATGAATCGAACCTTTTTACCGGGTTTTGCGATGACGAAAAAATCTAAGTCCGAATAGTCATCGAGTCGTTCGAGTTCTTCACCGACAGAACCGAGTCCGAGCAGGACAAGCGCATCATCTGTTTGTGCAATCGTTTGCCCAATCGTGTCTAATCGTTCTAATAATGCGTCTCTATGTGTCATCTTTGTTGCTCCTTCATTTAAGAGTCTCTATGTAATAACCGCGGACACCTCGAGAAAAAAGCGTCCGCGATTACCGGAAATACGATCAAAAATGATCGCTTTGCATCTTATGCAGCAATTGATCAAACGTTTCGTGGTCTTTAGATGTAAAAGCACGGAAATAACGGTCGTCAATCTCTTCGATCTCAGGCGCTGATTGTTGAACGAGCGCTGCACCATCCTCTGTCAACAGAATCCGCTTTTCTCGGTTGATCCGTTTTCGGATGACGAGATGCTCTGCTAAGAGTTTTTTTACGGTTTGCGAAATGGCACCACTTGAGAGCTCAAGCGTTCGTTCAAGTGATTTCTGCGTCGCACTCTCCTGATGATACAACGTCATCAGTAAATCGAATTGGGACTTCGAGAGTCCTTTAGGTTTCAATACATCGTTGACTTCTTTCGAATAACGGCCGTGGATCCGCTGAATGGCGTTCCAGTGCTGCATCGAAGATTCGAATGTGAAGGTCATGTTTTTTCCTCCTCTTCAGTCATGCGGGATTGAGCTTATCAAAGAAACGGATTAATTCTTCCTGTTGTCGAGCCGTCAAGGCATTGAATTGTTCTTGTTGAAAACGATCATAGGCGGGCAATACTTCTTGCAAGATGGCTGTTCCTTTGTCCGTCAACAGAAGATAGTTCGTCTTCCATTTCCGCTTGCGGGTGATCAATTGCCGCTCGAACAGTCGTTTGATTCCGTGTGAAATCGTTCCATCGGTCACTTGGATCCGTTCAGCGATTTCCTTCTGGCTCGTGCATGAGGTCGTTTGTAGGCAACGTAATACTTCAAGATTCGTATGGGATAGATCCCATTGTTTCAAGAATGCATTGACGCGCTTGATTTGTTGATTGTGGTACGTCGAAATCGTCTGCCAGCATGCCATGGGATATGTCTCTGTCGTTGTAGTCATGAGGAACCTCTTAAATGTAGAATGTACTGCTGATGAATTACTTTTACCATACCATATTAAAAATATGTAGTGCTACTAGTTTGAGCGGAAACCCATCACTTCCCATCATTGTGAAGAATCGATACAAAAAAAGACCTGAACTTGTCAGGTCTTTTCAATAAGGAACACCATTCGATAAGGTAAGATACGAATCGGTCAATCGGAATCCATATTTCGTAAAACATTGATCCGAGACGCGTCCTTGTAAGGTGATCGTCGAATAATCACCACGAATCGCGTAATGGGTATACTTCTTTTCGATGTCGTGGATCAAGGCTTCGAGTAGTAATCCTCGTTCACCAAGTCCTTCCTCACGGACATTGATTTCAAGTAGACAAAACGTACCGTACTCCGTAAGGGAAGTGCGCTCTGTTCGTTCATGGAGAACGGTCAAGAACGAACGTTTTGAGATGAGTGATCGATTATTTGGTGGTTCGAGGATCGTGACGTAATAACTGAGTGCCGGCGGACGTAAATTACGCGTGACTTCGACGACTTGCCGCTGATTGTTGTACGCGAGACCAACGATTTGCTCCTGCGGGTGATGCGGCACGGTCAGTCCTTCTTGCTCACAAACGGTTTGCCACTCGGCTTCTGGAATCCAGACAGCCTCTTCGGTTTTCGCTAAAGCTTTAAAGAACTTCACGTTGAACGGATGACCTCCTAAAGTGTATGTAAAATGACTATTCCCATCATGCCTGACGTGTAGACAAAAAACGAGTTACAATCTGACGACAAATCCTCTTCCTTTGTTACAAGTATACCGTGAAATTTCGTTTTGAAACAGACTACACCTCACGCCATCTTCTCTCTATACTAAATGTAACTCATCCATTAGGAGGCGATCAGATGAAGACAGTCGAAGGTCCGTTTTTTCACGGAACAAAAGCTATTCTTCAAATCGGAGATGTATTGACGCCGGGACATGCATCGAATTTTCGGGAGCAACCGCTCGAGCACGTCTATTTCACGGCAACGCTCGATGCAGCGAAGTGGGGGGCGGAGCTCGCACGATCTGACGCTCCAGAACACATTTATCTCGTTGAACCACTTGGATCGTATGAGGATGATCCGAATCTAACGAATAAACGGTTCCCTGGTAATCCGACCCGGTCCTATCGTTCGACTGAACCGGTGAAGATCATCGCCGAGCTCGGAACGTGGGAACGTCATACGGACGAGGAGATTGAGACGATGAAAGCATCGCTTCAGCAATTACGAGCAGAAGGGAAGGATACGATCATTGACTAAAAGACGAGGAAAGAACGTGTCTGTACAGGACGATGAATCGATCAAGCCAAAGACCGTGACCGCTATTGATCAGCTGCTAGTCGATGACTTGCATACCATTCGCCTGGATCAAGACGACGAGCGATTGATTACGATCATGGAAGATCCGTTCATCCCGCCTGTTGAAACAATCGTTGGAGTCTATTGTGTCTACCGGAAATCAATTCTAGATTTGCTGAAAGGAAAGATTAGCTCTGTCAATAGTTATGACTTCAAAGGAACGTTCTCAAAAGACAAACTCCTGACAGCAGAAAATGTCGAAGGGGTGCTCGATATGGCGACCTTCGTCGTCATTGCTTCAGAAGACAACACATATCTGTCCCACTATTTCATCGGTGGTGACGCAGAGAAACTTAATTCGATATTGAATGTATGCTTCGGTCATCCGAATTTAGTAGAGGACCAAGCGTCGAAACGATCCATCAAACGTTTCGAGCAGGATGTTTTGACAGTTGAAAAGATGGGGTGCATGGAGTTGATCAGAAGCAAAGTATGACGTCGTCACTCCCATCATCGGTTGACGAGTCGTTCGAGCTGTCGCCGGTAGTCTTTTGATAGCGTGAAGACGAGACGATTGGTCCATTCTTGCTGCGTATCGAGAGGCGCATTTTCAAGTCTGTGTAAGATACGCCAAATGGAAACGAGGTTTGCAGCTAGTAGATGATCGACAGTGAGAAGACATGTACGTTCAGATTGATAAGCGTCTAAAAAGCGGACCAACCACGGTTGACTCGATGTCGGATAATGGAACGAAGTAAACCAGCACATCCAGCCGATATCGAGTAATGGGTCACTGAAACATGCCCATTCCCAATCTAGTAAGGTAATAGTCCTTTCATCGATCAAACCATTATGAATTCCAAAATCGCCGTGTGATAACACATATTCGGACTTGCCAGGAAAACGTTCAATTAACGAACGGCTCTCATCCATCCACTTATTTGAGACAAAGGAAACAGAATCCGTCCATGCAATTGGGGTTATAGGAAGTGATGATTGAGTTGAATCTTCAATCGAATGAATCGAAGTCGCCAGAAGTTCTCCTAGTCGAGCGTATAGGATTTCGATCTCATCGTCCTTCATTTGTGTAATCAGCTGTTGCATCGGTTGACCTGTTCGATACTCGATCAACAGTAAACAAGCTGGATTTAAATCAACGACTTTCAATACATTTGGAACAATTGACGCCTCGTGTAACAGGTGAAGTACATTCGCTTCGGTCATAATCGAGCGCTGAGCTCCGATTTTTGCGACTTGTTGAAACGAATCCGATTCAATCAGGTAGACATCATTCGTATACCCACCAGTTAGACGACGAGCCGTAATGGGAGAATCACTTGAAACATAGTGTGACCAATTCAATTCAGACATCAAGCACCGAACTCCTTTTTTATTTACTTCTTTCATCTTACAAGAGAAGGATTAAGTGGTACAATATGTAAAAAGGGGGCGTTTCAATGTCTCGCTTCAAACAAGAGAAGAAACCAATACTCGATCATCTCCGCGATGGTGTCGATCAAGGTCTAGGTAGTGCCGTACCCCGTGGACAAAACGACGGGATGCGCGGTCTTGAGATGCTCGCGGTGCTCGTCGTTCTCGGTGGTGGGTACCTGTTCTATCGGTGGTTCATGTAATGAAAGAAGCATCATCCTTACGAGGACGATGCTTCTTTTTGTTCGATTTCGCTAACGATATCATCAAGTGTGACGTGAGAGAGCACCTTCTCAAGCGCGGATTGCGCGAGCTCAAAGATTGGTGTCACCGTCGATTGGATGTTTCGTCCAACCGGACAGTCTGGGTTTGGTGTTGCATGGACGCCGAACAGTTCCTTATCCGGAACGACAGCGACGGCGTGGTAGACATCAAGTAGTGTGATGCGAGATAACGGACGAGCGAGTCGTGCTCCGGCAACACCCGGGCGAACCTCGATCAAGTCGGCTTTTTTCAACATCCCCATGATTTTACGAATGACGACCGGATTCGTATTGACACTACCGGCGATCAAGTCGGACGTCATCTTCTCGTCAGTCGCGATCAACGAGAGAATATGGATACCGACTGAAAAACGTGTACTGATGGCCAACGGATGACCCTCCTTTATAAAAACATTGTTCTCTCATTATACGTCGTATCGTTCATTTGGCAAGAAACGGGGAATAAGAGCATTGAAGTTGACAAAAAATCTATTTGTAACTATATTGGTTACATGTAATCAAATTAGTTACATATCAAAAGGAGGAATCATCATGAACATCGGAATCATTGGAGCTACAGGGAAAGCGGGTCAACTGATCTTACAAGAAGCAATCGAACGCGGACACGACGTCACGGCGATCGTCCGTAACGCGGCAAAAGTGACGGCAGACGTCACGATTCTCGAGCGTGATGTCTTAGCGCTGACGAAAGATGATCTGAATGGATTTGACGTGATCGTCAACGCGTTCAATGCGGCACCAGGTGAGGAAACGAAACACATCGAAGTCGGTCGTCATTTGATCAACGTATTAGCAGGAAGCAAGACGCGCCTGTTTGTCGTTGGCGGTGCGGGAAGTCTGTTCGTTGATGCGGATCAGACAGTACGCGTCATGGAAACACCAGATTTCCCAGAAGCGTATTATCCGACAGCTTCGAACATGGGGAAAAACTTGATCGAACTGCAAGGGCAGCAAGATGTAACATGGACGTATCTCAGTCCGGCTGGATTCTTTGACCCAAGCGGTCAACGAACAGGAGCGTATACAGTCGGTGGCGAGCAGATGATTCTAAACGCAAAAGGCGAGAGTTACATCAGTTACGCGGATTACGCGATTGCTGTAGTGGATGAGCTTGAAAACGGGAAACACTTCAACGAACGGTTCTCGGTCGTTGGCGAACAAGGATGATGGTGACAGACCGACTTACGTAGTCGGTCTTTTTTGATGGACGGAGTACGAGATACAGCGGAGGACGGATGGCGCAGTAATGGTGTTCAACTAAAATGAAGGTAGAAACAATTAAAGGAGCTCAAACCATGATGCGACGATGCTTTAGTATCATCAGTCTGTTAGCGGTCTTGATCGTCTGTACGACGTCTACGCAACCATCCCGATTCGAGCGTTCAGAACCGGTCGCAACGATTGAGGATCATTATGCAGGACAGATCAATTGGCCGAGTGAAACCGATCCGTTGCTGGATCTTCACACTACACCATGATGTACATATTCCGACTTAAAAGCCCGTCTCCTTGAAGGAGACGGGCTTTTAGTGACGTTAAATGACCGTCATTGCACTTAAGAAGACGAAGAGGAACGTGATGCCGCTCGTCAAAATCAAAAAGGGGAGGACGATCAGTAATTCAAGGTGCGGACGAACGCCGTGGTAGAACATAAAGAACAGGGTCAAACAGGCGGTAGTGATCGTCAACGCAAGTGAGGCAATCAATTGATGAAGGGGTTCGACGAACGGAATGAGAGACGATCCAGTGATCGTATCGAAGGCGAAGCCGAAGGACAATAAAATCAGTAAGTACAGAAGCGATTTTTGACGAAACATGCGGCATGTCTCCTTTAATGAGCGATACATTCAGTATAGAGCCTAGATCGTCTTTCATACCTAACAAAAATGTAAGAATGTGGCTGATTTCAAACAGACTAGTCTTCTTTATATAATAACGTCAAGCGCGTCATTAAAAAGTAGAAGAAAGCGGCACTACTCGCAATCGCCTGAAAAAGAAGCGGTTGAAACAGACCATCGAACACGATCAATAGGATCCCACCAAGTAATAAGGCGATGCCTTGATTCAGGAACAGGTGCGATGACCACGATAATGGACGGGAGCGGAATCCGAAGTGGCGAACCGCGTCCGTCAAGATGCCACCGACCGTGATGATAATCGCAAACGACAGCAACGTCTCAAAGATACCTTGATAATACCCGACGTCCGTGTCTGGCATGAGTCGTGGCGAGTACGGGAGATGTTGATAGAGCATCAGAAAAATCCAATTAGTCATCAGAAGGCGAAATGACAGACGGATCATGGTGCTCCTCCTTTCCGGTTTTCATGACGATGAATAGACGGGTCACCATCACGTATAAGAAAGCAGCGACTGCGTTTCCGATAAACAATTGCGCAGGGAGTGGGATGAACAAAAGGGACGTGCCGGCGAACACGAAGACGGTCCCTTGATGAACGAGGAGATGTGTCGTCCAAGGCAGCGAACGCTTCGCGAAGCGGATAGATAAGACAACGTCAGCAATCACGATACCGCTGACGAATACAAGCGCAACAGCGTCCAAATGCTCATTGACCAGTTGCACTGTGTGGGATAGAAATGGCACCATCATCGTCATCGATCCAAACAAGTGAAGAAACAAAAAGAAGCTGAGGACAATCCGACCGAGCCATCCGAACAGATGCGTTAGGAACGATGGATACTTCCGCGCCGACTCCGATACGATGAGATAAATCAAGGCTACACCAGCACAGAACAAGACAAGATAGAACGAAAATGGATTAGGTTGCATAAGCAGGTAGAGGACGCTACTAGCAAATAAAGCACCGACTTGATTGAGAATGACTCGTTGTACGAATGAGACATTTGAACGGAACAGGACGCGTGGAAGACCATCCGTTAGAAAGGCACCGATCAGAATGACAGGACCGCCAAACAGCAGACCAATCATGAAGAAGTCGATGAACGAAGTACCGTATTTCACCGGATCCCCCATCTCAAGTCCGGCAATGAGTGAATAGAAGAAAGCAAACAAGATCGTGGTAATGAAACTGTTCTTTACGATAGACATCATGAAACAAGTCCTTTCCGGCTGACGATCAGAATAATTTGTACCAATACAGCGTTAGATTAATCTGTGGGTTGGCATGTTGTTTTAAGCTATCGGCACCACCAAGTACGAAGCCTTCTCGCACGTAAAAGCGGCAAGCAATCAAATTATCGTCCTGTGCTTCGAGTGACAGACCGATCAACTCGTGCTGCTGTGCCCAGTTCGTCGCAGCGGCGAGCAGTTGGTGCCCGACGCCATGTTTACGAAACGCTTGTTTGACAGCGATGTTCTCGATATAGGCAAAACGATTCCAGTCACGAACGAGACGAATCTGTCCAATGCAAGAAGCACCGGAAAAGGCGAGCAGAACAATTCGGTTCTCGTTTTCGATATACGTCGCCCAGTCGAGTCGATCGTTCGGAAAACGGGTTTTAGTAGCTGTTTCATAAAGTTCTTCCGTGTACGACCACGTGGTACCGGAGAACTGCGGAACGATGCGTCCGATGATCGGGAACGCATCGTTGGCATCGTTGACAAGCGGAATGCTCTCGGACGAGAGTTGTTGAATCGTTAGTCGTTCGTTCTCGTTCACTGTGTTTCTCCTCCTGTTCTTTTGATATACGTTAGTCAATTCATCATCTCCTAAAAAATGAGAACTGTCACGAGGAGAGATGAAAGAACAGGTCAATTTTCACTCGAAATAGGTTATAATTTTTCTGAAAAAGGAAATGAATCAACAGAAACGAATACATAGTTTCAGTAGCGGGTGAAATAGTACAACGAGACAGCAGTAGAGGACGTGACAACATGAACATGGATACGGTCAACCAGTATCTCGATGCCTATGGATATGGCGTTATTTTCATTTTTTTATTTTTTGGCATCGTCGGGATTCCGGCACCGGAAGAATCACTACTCGTCTTGATCGGTATCTTAAGTGGACAGAACGAAGAGCGATTGATCTATTCGATCTTGACAGCGTACGCGGGAACATTCGTTGGGATGTTAACGGCATATGGCGCAGGACGTTTCTTTGGACCGACCGTTTTACGGTACGGTCGTTTCATCGGATTGACGAAGGAACGCTGGGAACGGGTGTCAAATGGCTACATGGGGCGGATTAATCGGACGATCATCGCCGGTCTCTATATTCCAGGGGTGCGACAGATCAATCCGTATTTTGCGGGGATGAAACGGATTCCGTTTGGTCGATACTTCTGGGTATCGGCACTTGGATCTGCTCTGTGGGTTGTTCCTTTCGTCTTACTCGGTCACTTTGCCGGCAAGACGTTTCATATCAAGCCGGAAGTCGTGCCTTATTTCGGATTTGCCTTACTTGTGCTCTTCCTCTTAGGTGTGCTCGTGAAATGGCTCAAACGTAAACGACTCGAAAAACGCGTCGTTTCAGGAAAAAACCAAGCGGGAAAAGAAAACTAAGCGATACTTCTTTTTGAAGAATCACCGGGATAGTTTGAAGGAGTGGACAGACGATGCAAAAAATAGTGATCTTTCCTTTTTTAAGGATGCGATCCGGTCATCACCTTGTCGCTGAAGCAATCGCAGAACGATTGCAGGGACCTGGCGTTGAAGTCAAGGAAGTGGAGTTACTCAGTACGATCAGTCCGTTCGCGGAATGGGTGACGTCGAAGTTTTATCTGAACTGGATTCGCCATTTCTCAAATGGCTATAGTCGTTTTTATCATCGCCATATCGCGGGACGCTCTAGCAACGAAAAATCGACAGGATGGACGTCGCATTATTTCCAACAACAAATGTTACGGATCATTCGGGCGGAGCAGCCGGATGTCATCATCTGTACGCATGCGTTTCCGTCCTATCTGTTGAATCAATTGAAGGAACGAAACTTGTGTGACGTACCGGTCATCAATGCGTATACGGACCTGTTCGTCAGTCGGGTCTGGGGAAAGAGGCATATCGAGTATCATTTATTACCAAATCGCGAGGCAAAACAAGAGTTGCTGAAACAACACGCTGTGCCAGAAGAGCGCTTGTTCGTGACGGGAATTGCCGTACATCCGGCGATCCGTGGTGGATCAATCTTCCGGTCGCCCCAGTCCCGTAAACAAATTCTCGTCGCCGGCGGAAACGGTGGGCTTGGACAACTGGAGACGTTACTGACGCAAATCGAGCACTGTACGGAAGCCGACTTTTACGTCTTGTGTGGTAATAATCGCTCATTGTACAAACGATTGTCGTCACAGCAACATGCGCACATCCATCCACTCGCCTATATCGATTCACGCGATGAGATGAATCAGCTGTATGAACGGATGGATGCGATCGTCACGAAGCCTGGTGGCGTGACGGTCAGTGAAGCATTCGAAAAACGGGTGCCGCTTTTCATGCAACACGTCCTACCAGGGCAAGAAGAGATAAACCGTACCTATTTACTAGAGAAAGGACTTGCGTTTTCGTTCGATCAAACGGATACACTGGCTGACGTCATTCGTCGAACGCTTGAGAACCCGAGCGTCATGCACCAATGGCAACAAGCGATCTCTCAGTATCAAAGTGAGCAAGTCATTGCCGATCGACGATTTTTTGAGGAACGGATTGCAGGCTGTCTGAAAGATAGCCGACGTCAAGTAAACGGATAAAGGAGAATCATGCAGATGCGGTCACGTCTTGTCACAGCGGGAGTTCTCGCTACGCTTGCCTATACGGTCGTCCCGTATATGGCGTCGCGCGTCTTCGGATGGCGCGTCACGAAGTCACTCGATTCACGATACGTCGCGTTGACGTTCGATGATGGTCCAGATCCTGTCTATACGGCAGAATTACTAGACCTCTTACAACAAGAAGGGATTCAAGCGACGTTTTTCGTCGTTGGTCATAAAGCGGAGGCACATCCGGATATCATTCGCCGGATCCATGAGGAAGGGCATCAACTTGGGATTCACAACTATGTCCATCGTCCAAACTGGTCGATGCGACCGTCGACCGTCCGAGAAGGAATCAAGCGGACGTCAGCAATCATTGAACGGATCACCGGCGAACGGCCGACGGTCTACCGTCCACCGTGGGGCGCACTGAATGCAGGCGACGTCCTCTGTCCTCCATCCTATAAGATGATTCTTTGGTCGAAGATGGCGGAGGACTGGAAGTTAGAGGGGGGATCAGCGAAAATCAAACGATTGCTATCGGATGTAGCTGAAGGGGATATCATCTTGTTACACGATAACGGGGATACGTTTGGCGCAGACCCTCAAGCACCCGTCCAGACGATTGCGGCGCTGAAAGAACTGTTACCGGAGTGGAAAGCACGCGGCTTACAGTTCCGTCGAATTGATCAAACGTAAAGATAGGACCTACCATGAATCCGGTAGGTCCTATCTTTTTGAGGACGGTCACGCTTCACGTGAGATATCGTCTTCTTGGCTATGATGGAGAATCAAGCGACGCACGACGAACGAGCGTAAGAATAGGATGAAGGTGATGATCGGAAGCAGTAACCACCAAGATGGTGTCAAAAATAAGTCATCGAACGTCGTGATCATGACGAAATGACGACCGACATACAACCACATGAAAAAGGAACTGACGAATAGAATTGCTTCCGACGTCGTCATGAACTCAAACTCGGATTTCATTGCTTCACTCCTTAGGGAGGGTATGGAATTTTTTGCGGTATACCTTACTAAACAATCAGAGATCTCTAAGTCTAGCTACTTTTTACGAACGGACCGGTTCACGGTCATGTGTCGTTATCGCTGCCTCGGCATTATCTTCATACAGAATGACTCGGTTTCGACCTTGCTCTTTTGCAGCATATAACGCTTCATCTGCAAGAATATTCATCCGCTGGATAGCAATATGTTTCCCGTGGGCGATGCCAACGGACGCTGTGATTGAAATCGCTGGGAACCCGTCGAGCTGAAAGCGTGTGTTCGCAATCCGTTCCCGGATCCGGTTCGCGACCTTCGTCACTTTAGACGGTGTCAAATCATAGACGAGGACCATGAACTCTTCACCACCGATCCGAGCTGTGATATCGTGCGGACGCGTCTCTTCTTGTAGAATCCGTGCGAACTGTTGTAAGACGAGATCACCGTTCGCATGCCCGTATGTATCGTTGACATGCTTGAAGTGATCGATATCGAGTGCGAGCACATTATAGAAACGTCCTTCTGTCTCTAACATCGCGGTCCGCTCATCCCAGACGCGACGATTGTAGAGCCCGGTCAAGTGATCGAGTTCCGCCGATTGTTTATAGCGCTGGACCTGCTGATTGAGCATTTGGAAATCTAATGTCAACAGGCTGGATAAGACCCCAACGGCAAGACCAATCGACCACGTGGAGGCGAGCAAGCGAAGTGCTGCGTCACTAAAACCAAGATTAATTGAAACGGCAATCGTGATCATGAACAGCGCCCAGACATTCATGACGATGTTTTGAAGAAACAGCCGATGGACCAACCGCTTATGGATGAAGTACATACCAGTGCTGATACCGAGGACCGCAACAAAAGCGACGACGGCTTGTGGCGTCCAACCGAAATAAAAGCGGGAGCAACCGATGATCAATGTCGCGATGACGAGTGGGGAACGAACACCATAAAAAGCGAGCAAGACGAGCGGGAGATGACGCAAATCCATTCGCAACGATTCGTTGACGGCAATGCCTTTAAACATCAAGAGCACTCCGAGCAGTCCTGTTGCGAGACCGACGATGAGTGATTTTAAGCTGCTTGAGGCGAGACGTTGACTATAGATGATTTTAGCGATCAAATAAAAGCCGGTGAAGGCGATACAAGCATTCAATAACAACTCGGCAATGAACATCGGTTCCACATCCTTGAGTGTGATAGTGATACTTTCACGATAGCAGTTTGGCAAGGGATGTCAACGCAGGAGTCTCAAAATTTTAAAGATTCAGGTAAAGACTTGCTCCTATGAAATGATTTGGTAAAATAAGAGAGCTCTAACGGGAGGGATGAAGTTGAAATCAAAGCGTCTAACGATTCAAGCGAAAAAATATGACGGACGTCCGCATTACTCTTGGGAGGGAATAGTCCTCAAGCAGACGGAGACGTACCTTGTTGTTGCAAATGTGCCAGGACGGACGTTACATCATCATCGACGGGAAGCAATCTATACGTACGATAACTACAGTCTTGAGTTTTATCCGCTTGACGCCGATTTTACGGTCGGACTGGATGTGGAGCTTACTGGCGAGACAACGTACTACTGTAACATTTGTCTCCCACCGGTCCTTCAAGGTGGTGTCTTGTCGTTCATCGATCTTGACCTTGATCTCGTCTATCGAGACGGCGTATGGATGGTCGTCGATGAAGACGAATTTTTAGAGAATCAGCAGTTGTATCACTACCCAGTCGAACTGGTTGAACGAACCCGTACGTCGTTGCTTGACTTACAACAACGCATCGCGGAGCAACAGTTTCCGTTTGACGGCTTTTTGGATCCATTCATCCCGACCGTCCTGCAGATGAAGAGAAGGGGGAATGACACATGAAGACGATTCGTTGCCACCGGGCATTTGGTGTCTATGGATTATTGATGAAGGAGGATGCCTTACTCGTCATCGATAAGAATGGTGGACCGTATATCAATCGCTATGACTTACCAGGGGGGAGCCTCAAAGAAGGAGAGAGGCTCGCTACGGCGATGCGCCGGGAATTCACGGAAGAGACAGGACTCGAAGTGGCACTCGAACGACAGATTGGCGTCGCGGACTTCAAGCTTCCGTGGGATTGGCGCGAGTTCGACGAAGTCCATCACATCGCCGTCTTTTATCTCGTCCGACAGACGGGTGGAACGCTGAGTATCCCCGAACAATTCGTCGGACAAGACTCGCTCGGTGCACGCTGGGTCAAGGCAGATGAAGTTTCAATCGATAACGCGTCACCGCTCGTGCTCGAAGCATTCCGCTGGATAAAAGAACAACAGCTTGATCTTGAGGCACGACGGTTTACGAATTGGCCTGTCTTAAAATAAATCGAAGCGCTCTTCGCATGCGGAGAGCGCTTTTTTTTATCTTCGATTCGCTAATGCAGCATCGAGCCGTCGTTTTTGATGCTGATGATGGGTGAGATGGTACGAGATGAGCGCATACCACTCAGTTGTGTTCAACCAACCCATCCCACCATGTTGCGTTTTTTGATTAGATGGTGTCGACTGAGCGATTGGTGCAAGCGTAGCGTGACGATCGATTAGTTGTCGCCAGCGCGTCCGTAATCGCTCGACTTGATCCGTCTCGTCAGGTGGTGCATTCATCGCATCCGGTAATCGGATCGGAGTCGCTGGAAACGCACCGGCAGCAAATAATTGTTCCCCGAACGGAGACTTCCTGGATTCTGTTACCGGTGCATGCTGGCACGCCTCGACCTCATCTAAATATTCATGACTGACGACGATTAAGTGATCGTACATCTGGCTGATCGACCATGTGTCGTGATCGATGTGATGAATTAATTCGTCCGATCGATAGTGATCAAGCTCGTGCAAATAAAACGCGAATAGATCGTTCATCATGTCCCTCCTCAAAAACTAGTCCTTATTCTTTTCGAACAAACAGTCACTTCTTCCTGTCATATTACCTAGAAAGGAGGAATCACCATGCAAGACCCATATCTTCCGGTTCCCCATACGCTCTTACGGAGCGGGACGGCATTTGCGTCCGTCCATGAAAAGATGATCTACCTGATTCTTGAAAGCTTCAGCGGTCAGGACGGTCAAGCGTTCCCGTCCTATCAGACGATCGCCGACGCTGTTCCGTGCAGTAAATCGACGGTTAAGTCATGTATCCAGTCCTTGATCGCAAGCGGTCGGATCGAGAAAGTCGAACGGTTCACGAAACACGGAGGACAGACCTCGAATGCTTATCGTGTCCTGCCCCGTGTCGAGACACCGTCCCCGGCGAGTCAAGTGACGACTGCTCCCGAGGTTTCTGCTGCCTCCGAAGAAGAAGTCTTGAAGAACACGACTTTAAAAAAGGAACTGGTGCAGCAGTACGAGACGAATCTCGGCAAGGCGACACCACGAATCGAGCAAGAATTGCTGCAGCTGGCAACAGACCATCCGATCGAGCACATTCGGTATGCGATCGAAGAAGCGGCGCGAGCGAACAGTCGTCATTTCGGTTACATCGAGCAAGTCGTCAAGCGTCTCGCGACCGGATTGCCAGCTGAACGGCAGAAACGAATAACCAAACGTTCAAGAAGAGATAATTCATTATTTCAATTACCAAATTGGATGGAACGAGAAAAAGTAGCACAACGCGCTTACGAGGCGAAACAACAAGAGCAGCAAATCATTCCTGATGATGCTGAGATCGCTGAATTGTTACAAGCATTGACAAGGGAGGGAGCCTGATGCAACTAGAAGAGTTACTCCGACGGGCCAATCAAAAACTAACTGTCCCCGGCATGCATCCGACTATCGTCCGAATCGCGCGTGACGTGATTCGAGAACTCTATCCGCAAGGGATCAAGCTCGGTATAGCGCAAAGCTTTCGGAGCATTGCGGAACAAAATGCATTATATGCGAAAGGACGGACGACATCAGGACCAATCGTCACACAAGCCCGCGGTGGTCAGTCTAACCATAACTTTGGTGTTGCGATCGACGTCTTCCTTTACGAAAACGGCGCATTATTCCTGTCTCCGCCAGATGCGCGACTCCGGCGGATCGTTGCGGCGATGAAGCGGCGCGGAATGAACTGGGGAGGTGATTGGTCTCGTTTTCCGGACTATCCACACTTCGAACTGTATGATCATGTCAGTCTTGCGCGGCATCACGTGCCAAAACCAGGACATTATCTCCGCGAACGGATCCAAGCACCGGAACTCGTTCGGGCAATTGAAAAACGATTAGGTCTAGCGGTAACCGGAGTGTTTGATGCCCGATTGACGAAAGCTATTCGAGCGTTTCAACAGACAGGTCGGCTTGCGGTAGACGGGGTCGTCGGTCCGCAAACATGGCGGCGTCTGTTTCCGGTGTCGCCATGATTCGTGTTCAGGCGTGGATTCGTCTGTTGATTCCGCTCTATGTCTTTCTTGAATTACTCTTACCGACGCTCGGTTTTACAGCATTACCGGTGTCGTCAAGTGACGTCGAGCGGTTCGTGACCGGTCTGATTGGACTAGTCGGTCTGCTCATTGCTTGGTGGAAGAACAATGACGTGACAGAACGGGCACTAAGACAAAGACAAGCGCAGGAACAGATGGAAAACACATCCATAACCGATTGAGTGGGATGGGAGCGTTTGGAATGTGTCGGCAACGGGCATTATTTCATACAAACGACTAACAGTTTGATTTCAAGACACCGATATAAAGGATAGACTTTAGTCAATTAGATAGAGAAAGAAAGGTCGGTCTTTTCGTGAAATGGTCAACGTTGCAACGGTATTTGTTTTTAGCACTCTGCGCGCTTTTATTTACAAGCGTTTGGAGTTATCAGGCTTTTCTAAAAATCGAACGAGAGAATGCCCGCATCTTAAACGAAGCGATCCCGATCTCAACGGAAGCAGCAGAGCTCTTTCCAGCGTTACTGAATCTTGAACTGGTCGTCCGCAGTTACATCCTCTCACCGAACGAGGCGGATTTAGCTCAATATGAGCGAACGATTGATCGGCTAGATCAAACGGTCAAGCGACTGAATCAACTCGATGAAAATCACCCGATTATGCGAAAACTCGTCCGAACAGAAGCCATCCCAAGGATCAAGACAGCGACGCGATTCTATGACGCACAATTGGCACTCGCTCGAAGTGGGGATCAAGCAGCAGCTGAGGCAAAACGGTATCAGGGGATGCAATATATCGAGACATTTCGCCCGATCGATGCTCGTCTACGGACGGACGTCAACCGGATCATCGCCGAAGCAACGAATCGTTCCGAACAAGCATCAAGTGCTGCGAAGTGGGTCATCGTCGTCGTCGCAAGCATCGCCGTCCTCGTTTTGATTGCCTTCATCCAGACGTTTCGGATGGAGCGCAGTAAACAAGCTTTGATTCACCGTTCCCTGCAAGACGCTTTGACGGGCATTCCGAATCGCCGCGCGTTCGATGAGCGATTGGAGCAACTTCTCGAAGAAGCAAAACAACAGCAGACACCACTTTCCCTGATTTTGATCGATGTCGATGCTTTTAAGTCCTATAATGATACGTATGGTCATTTAAAAGGGGATGAATGTTTGAAGGAAGTCGCCCGCGTCTTGAAGCGTCAAGCACGTCATGGACAAGTTGCACGGTACGGCGGAGAGGAATTCACAGTCTTATTGTCGCGTGGAGCAAATGAGACGCGTCAGATTGCGGAGCGGATTCGCCAGGATATTCTCGACTTGAACATCGCGCATGAACGGTATGAACCGCTTTGTCGGGTCAGCGTCAGTCTTGGCTTGACGTCGCTCGTACCAGGAGCAGAGACGACAGAGAAGGACGTCATCGATCAAGCCGATCAAGCGTTGTACCGGGCAAAAGAAAATGGACGTAATCAGATTGGTGATATAGCAGGGTAATGCATCATCAGACAGAAATGAGATAATGAAATGATACAGCTAGGGTTTGTCTTTGAAAAAACGCACGACATGGAAGTAGCTGCTCGAGCAGTCTTGGACACTCTTCATAAAGACATACAGTGTCTCAAGTACAGTTACGCGATGGATAAAGACGAAGCGTGTTGGATTGAGCAAGACGGTCAAGTGAAAGAGTGGCGTCCGTTGCTGAATCATTATTACGAGAGTGCCTCACTCGTCCTACCGGAGTATCATGGGTTAAGAACACTACCTATTCGAATGACGATTGAACAAGAGCCTGACTGCTTTGGTTTTCGATTCGGTGTTCAAGAAGAGAACTTAACTACGTGGTCACTCGATCAGCAAGAAGCGATTTTCATGGAGGACATGCGAAGGATTGCTGACAGGTCGAACGCTTTCTATGCCTTTTGTGATTTTGACGCAGAAATCGAGCATCCGGTAACGGAACGTGAACGCATCAATCGGGAGTATGCAATCGTCTATTGGTCGAAGCAACAGATTTTTTTGAAGAATGCATGGAAAATTGATGGCATGACAAATCGATGAACACAAAAATCCCCCGGATGAGAGTTCGCTTCTCATCCGGGGGATTTTTGTTCAGTGTAAGATGACACAATACGATCGATCAGAAATGAGAGGTGCCGATATGACATAGACCGTCTTGACGGGTTCACCACCGACACGTGCATCGAGTTGTTTGAGCTGGGAGCGAATCTTACGGCTTAAGCCATACCGTGTTTCAGTACTGAGCTCATCGACATCTTCTTGTACGTGTAAGAGAAGTTGGAACGGTTCAAGCGAAAAGATGGAAAAATCGCAGGAAATCCGGGGATCCTCGAATTTTTCATTCAATTCCTTCTTAATGTAATAGGCTTCTTGTGCACTGATCATCTTCTCTCACCTCACTCTCCTGGTTGAACGACTTTTTCTCTACTATAGTCTATATTACCCATTTTTCTGGCAACTAATCGTCTGATTTTGAAAAAAAGTCAATTCAATCTTTAAAAACGTTTAAAATCATTTTTCAGAAGATCATCATGTCCTGTTTCAAAAGAAAAACCGCTGAGCAAAGAGCATGGCGGTAGACGAGTAGGTTCAAGAAATCGATGAATGGACGTGGCATTTTCGTAAATAGTGCTCCATCGCTTGGATAAAAAAGGTCAGTTGATGGGTCGAGATAACTGGAACCTTCCCATACCTGACTTCAAAATAGAGTGGATCGACAGGAGACGGGAAAGCAATCCGATCGAACCATTCCGTTACTGTTTCAGATGTCCGACGTTGTAAGGAGAGCGGGAGTTGCTCATTAAAGTAAACGAGTTGTTTTCGTATAGAGTCTGCAGGTAGGTCTTTTGTCTCGTAGGTCAAAATCGGGAAACGTGGTGAAAGTACATAACCTGAGGTATCAATACGAGGACGACGCATCCATTGCAGATAATGCCACAAAAACCAGCTACAAAACAGGAGAACGAGGCATAAAATGAGAAGATAAGGAGGTGCTGTCACGGAAGAGTCAAAACCAGTCCGAAACCACTCTGCGGGTGGATTAGCTTCGCTCATCGTGACAGTGCTCTCGCCGTAAGACGTTCCTTCCTCGACCGTATCAAGGATCGATTCCTTTGGACCACAGCGATCTATACAAGCCGTATTCGTTGCCGGATCGATTTTTCCGAGCAGTGACGTATAAAGTGACGGGACGAAATGTTGTACGCTAAGTAGAACTAAACAGACGAGCGGAATGAGAATGAACAGGCGAGAGCGAAGCGTTTGCACGATAGGGACACCTCCTTTAACGAGTACGATAAACAGACGTTCGCTACACAGTATAGCAAAAGTGGAGAGAGAATTTTTTGATTTTTTCAAAAAATAGTCATTGTTTTAGAAGGGAATGAAAGAGATGGATTTACGGACAAGCTATCAAGGAACAACAAAACGACTCGATGGACATGGAAGCCGAACAGTTGGTGTTTTGCAAGAAGCCTTACAAGCGATCGATGCTGATCAACCGAGTGATATCTATGGCAACGGTGAACTAATCAAGATGTTCGAACGGAAGATGGTAGATTTGCTCGGACACGATGATGCCGTCTTTTTTCCGAGTGGTACGATGGCGCAACAAATTGCACTGCGCATTTGGTCGGATGAACAGGACAATCGTCACGTCGCCTATCATCCGCTATGTCATCTCGAAATCCACGAACAGGACGGTTTAAAGAAATTACATGGGATTGAACCAGTATTAGTCGGAGAAGCCGATCGGTTGATGACCTTTGACGACGTCAAAGCTTTGCCGGACGTCAGTTGTCTATTACTCGAACTGCCGCAACGCGAACTCGGCGGATTGCTTCCGTCGCGTGAGGAACTCGAAGTGATCTGTGTGTACGCCCGTGAACGAGGAATCCGTCTTCACTTAGATGGGGCCCGTTTACTTGAAGTCTTACCGTATTATGAGGCAGAAGCAAAGGACATCGCGCAGTTGTTTGACAGTGTCTATATCTCTTTTTATAAAGGTCTAGGCGGCGTCGCGGGAGCAATCTTAGCTGGACCAGAAACGTTTTGCCAAGAGGCGCGGATCTGGAAACGCCGCTACGGTGGTGATTTGATCAGTCTTTATCCGTATATCCTGTCCGCCGACTATTATTATGAACAACGAAAAGACCGCATGGCGGAGTACCATACAGTCGCAAAAGAGCTAGCGAGCAGGTTGAATGCGGTTCCGGGTATTTCGACGCGTCCAGAAGAGCCTGTCTCGAACATGTTTCACCTCTACTTCGAGGCAGAAAAAACAGTCGTCGAAGAAAAGTTGATTGCCATCCAGTCGCAAGGAACGATTGGCATCGCTGGTTATCTTGTTGAGAAAGAAAAGAGGTGCGCAACGGAAGTCAACATTGGTGATAGTTTTCTTGCGGTAACGCCTGACGAGCGTGAAACGGTCTACCGTCAATTGACGGAGGCGTTCTCAGAGGGTTGAACGGCATCAGGAGCGGGAATCGTAGGATGGAGGCGACGATAGGTGTCGACTTTTTCTGCGATCATTCGCTCCGTTTCGTGTAATGCTGCGAGTTGTGCCACGACGTTCGCATGGTGTGCTTCAAGCAATGCGAGGCGTTCCCGCGTCGTATCTTGCTCGCCGTGAGCAAGAAACAGCGACACATAAGTCCGGATCTGCTCGATCGGCATATGTGTTTCGCGTAAGCGGAGGACGAACCGAAGCCACGTCACGTCTTGGTCGTCGTATCGACGTTGACCGTTCTGACGTTTCGGAAACAGCAGTCCTTCTTTTTCGTAATAGCGGATCGTATGGGCACTCGTATCGGTCAGCCGACTGATTTCAGAAATCGTATACATGAATCTCACCTTTCTGCTTGACTTAGAGTTCACTCTAAGGAATAGACTCTCACTATACCAAATCGAAAAGGGGATATGCTAGATGAAGTACACGGTCATTACGGGAGCAAGTTCAGGAATTGGATATGAGACGGCAAAACTACTCGCAGGAAAAGGGAAATCACTCGTCCTCGTCGCGCGACGGACGTCAGAGCTCGAAAAACTTCGGGATGAAGTCAAACAGATTTCGCCAGACAGTGACGTCATCCTCAAGTCGGTCGATCTTGCTGATAACCAAAACGTTCATGATTTATATGAAGGACTGAAGGAACTCGACATCGAGACATGGATTAACAATGCCGGATTTGGTGATTTTGATCTCGTCCAAGACATTGATCTCGGGAAAATCGAGAAGATGCTCCGGTTGAACATCGAGGCATTGACGATCCTATCAAGTCTGTTCGTCCGCGATCATCATGACGTCGAAGGAACGACACTCGTTAACATCTCGTCAGCTGGTGGTTACCGGATCGTTCCGAACGCCGTCACGTATTGTGCGACGAAGTTCTATGTTAGTGCTTACACAGAAGGTCTTGCGCAAGAACTACAAAAAGGCGGCGCGAAACTTCAGGCAAAAGTGCTGGCACCGGCAGCGACAGAGACAGAATTCGCCGATCGTTCGCGCGGGGAAGCAGGGTTCGATTACAGCAAGAACGTCAAAAAGTACCATACAGCGGCTGAGATGGCAGGATTCCTGCATCAGTTGATCGAGAGTGATGCAATCGTCGGCATCGTTGACGGCGAAACATATGAGTTCGAATTGCGTGGTCCGTTGTTTAATTACGCGGGGTAAAAATCAAACAAAGTCCCTTTTTCGAATGAGAAAGGGACCTTCTTTATGTAGGCATGATTGATACGAATTGCATGAATGAATCCCCTAAAGAAGAATCATCAGAGCGCCGAAAATCATGAATTGTCCTACGGTTTGATCACCTTTACATACTTTTTTAGAGGTGTAGCATTTTATTTATGTTTTCGTTTTGAGAACCTCAAGCTTATAAAGAATAACGCCATCAACACGATAGCGATGTTTACGGCTAACGTTAATCGTTCATTATCGATCACTCGACCATTTAATAAATTTAAGATTAAAACAATCATCATAAAATAAGATTAAGAAGTATGTTATGAATTTTTTTATCATAAACGACTTCCTTTTTTTGTATTCTTGTATTAGTTTAAACATATTGAGAATTTAAAAACAAGGGGAGTGAAGTTGGATGATGCATTTCAGAGCATTGACAGCAAACCGAATGACCATTGGAAAAGAGGTGACAGAATGAAAAACATGATGTTCTTAGGACTCGTGGTCCTCCTGCTTACGACGCTCTTTTCACTTCACTACGGGCTACATATAATTGATGATGCGACGCTTAAAATATCTTTGTTGGTTTCGCTGATCGTTGTATTGATGGCGCGGAAGAAATGGAAGATTACGTTTTCTACGGCGGAATGATGTAGAAAACGTATAAAGGATTAGGAGAGATAAA
The DNA here is from genome assembly GCF_022170825.1 of Exiguobacterium acetylicum. Classification (NCBI taxonomy): domain Bacteria; kingdom Bacillati; phylum Bacillota; class Bacilli; order Caryophanales; genus Exiguobacterium; species Exiguobacterium acetylicum. The sequence continues at coordinate 1,495,419 of NZ_CP081878.1, forward strand.
GAATGAGTGTCAGTGAATTTTTCGGCTGGAAAATTAACTTAGATGATGAACTGTATGCTGTCATGGATGAAAGAGTGCGGAAAATGGTCGTGATGGGGAACTTCATCGAACTGAACGCAGTATTGTGGTTGGATCAAAATGATGTCCTTCAGTTAAAACCAACATGGGATTGTGTCATTTCCATCGACGATACTACAAAACAGATTACGATTCGCTCGGCAGAATCATTGAACATGAAAGATGAATGTTAAGCGACAACAATCGAGTCCATTCATGAGATAGCTGAATGGGCTCGATTGTTATTTAAAGTGAAGTCTCTACTTTAACTCATGTTGAAGGGAACCAGTCACTTCGACATGATGCTAGTCGTATACAATAGTCAGCACGTGATCTTCAATGATTTCATAGTTGTATGTATAGTCCGGTTCATTCGTGTATTCGACTTCCAAAACATATCTTCCAGTCTTCGACTCAAAGACCGTTTCTTTTTTTGAAATATCTTGGTCGTATCCTGATTTAACTAGCATTCGTTCAATCTCGATTTCAGTAATCGTTTTAGAAACGAATCGATACGCCGGATAGTCAGCTATCAAGATGACGAGAACGATAAGTGTATAGATGAGTGGACGTACTTCTTTTTTTATGCGATCACATCCGTTCCGATGAAATGAATAGAGAAGCTAGGTATTCTATATTGAAGATGAGGAGAGATATGTGATGGGAAAAAACAAAGACGAGATACCGTATTACATGAAAAACGTTCCGTTTTTCTTCCTCACGGTTCTCCTTGCGCCAGTCGCAGTTTTACTCGTCCTACTCCACTGGGACAAGCTCTCTCCGCAAATGAGAAATAATCATTTAACGTTTTCAATCCTAATGACCATGTTATATATCTCAAAAATACTGCCTGACGGTCTATTTAAAATTATATTCGCGGTATTCACGTGGATGTTGATTCTATTCGTGACATACATCTACTTCGGTGGAGGAAGAAAAGGAGGGAAATCATGAGTAAGTATCATTTATCGAGCATTCGGTTAATCCTGATCGTCGTTATCACGTCATCGATTTTATATTTTGGATTCGACTGGGAACTAGGGTATGGAATAATTTTTCTAATTGCAACAGTAGGATTCACGATTTATCGCAACTTTGAGGCTGCTCAGAACGAGAAAATCGAAGCTCAGACAAAGAACGATTGATTTCATCTGAAGTCAATCGTTCTTTTTAGATGTGTCTCCACCGGACTAAATCTTCGAGATAATCACGATACGATTCTTCGACTTCTTCTTCCGTCAACTCTCTCGCACGAATGACGAGGTCTTTTACGTGAAGATTGGCAAAATGTGCACCACCGACGAGACCGTATAAATAAGAGTCGATCACTTCTGATTGATTCCGGACTAAGAAACCGGTGATATGGATGCCGTCGAGACTCTCTAAGACGATATCGATCCGCCGTCCTTCCATCTCATCGAGAAGCAATTGATTGTAGTCTGCTTTTTTTTGATTATCAAATCGGTAACGTCGGTTTCTCCTTTTGTTATCTTGAATCTCCCACTCGAAATCGTCTAGTTCCTTAGGCGTGAAAAGCGAATCCAAGACGGCAGCATCGTCAATCTTTAGGCAACAGAAGATGGCATCGTATTCAAGTTGATCGTCATTCACTAAATCCATGATGTCGTCTTTTGGTATTTCGATTGCATTATAACGCCGGCATACGCGCTCGATGACCGTTTCTTTTTTAAACGTCAGCTGTTGCTTCCGGTGTTGGAACTTATGAGACGCTTTTTCATAATCCACGCTGATCACCTCCGAATATAGTAAGTTCTTCTTCGTTACACTCGAGTTCACCTGTTTCAGTTTTTGAGCACTTGCGGTTAAATGGTCATCAGCTATTTCCTTAAAATAGACCATCGGATGGATCCAACGGTCTACTTTTCAAGATTCAATTGTAGGTTTCCCCGTATTTTAGATGATCTTATGCCCCATCCGTCGTGCCTCGACGAAGGCAGAGGCAAGAAAGGCAAAGACACCCCAAAGAATCCACGCTGCACCACGTCCGACAAGCAGAGGATCCGTCCCGTAAAGAGTTGTGCCCCATGTCAGAACGAGTCCGTCTAGAAACGTCGCAACTAACAGTCCGAGACTTACACCAGGCACTAGCTGTTCAGCATTCAAACGAGCTACTTTTTTTATGATGATGACGGAAATCCACGAAATCGGTAAAGCAAATAGAAAGGCGATCACGTTTCCGACATTTTCGAACATCCCGATCCCAGAACCGAATCTGACTGACATGGCACCGACGAACCAAAACGATACACCGAGTAAAATTAAGATGATACTTTGCCTTTTTGTAAACAAAGACGCTGAGGGATGAGTCGTCTTAGAATTTTTCAATGTGAGCTCCTCCTTATTAGTGTAGTAATCACTACATAAATTAAATGTAGCACGTGTTACAATTTTCAGCAATGCTTAAGAAGAATGTTGTGAATCTAACTGTAAAAAAGGTCAATCGATGTCGATAGATAAGTACAGAATGTTCATAGATGAAACTGTCCTAGAACATGGATGATACATTGAAGGAGTGAATGACATCATGAATGAAACCTTACCGAGACGTTTACTCTCACCAGCGATTTTGTCGAGCCTTGAAGCAAACGTCGCAATGATCTGTTTTGATCGCCAACGACGCGTCGTCGACGTCAATGACTTGTTTGCGAAAACGATGAAATATAAACGAGACGAGATGATTGGCTTACAGCACCATACGTTTTGCACACCAGAATTCGCGAACAGCCGTGAATATCAGGACTTTTGAACACGTCTGTTTTCGGGCTTCAGTACAGCGGATAAAATCAAACGAGTCGATGCCCGGGGCGACATCTTATGGCTTGAAGCAACCTACATGCCGATTTTTGAAGGAGAAGAGGTCGTCGGTGTCGTCAAGATCGCCAGTAACATCACGGACCGGATCGACCGCGTGCAAGGATATGCGAAAAGCTTCCAGACGCTTGCTGAAGGGCTGAATCTGCAGTCGATTCAAGGATCGAAAGAGGGCAACCAACTTCAAGAGACGATGAACACGATTTCGAGTGAAACGGCAGAAAACCAACAGACGTTCGAAACGTTATATGCCCAAGCAATCGAGATCACGAAGATTGCTGATACGATCAAGGAGATTGCGGCCCGGACGAACCTGTTGTCACTTAACGCAGCAATCGAAGCGGCACGGGCTGGAGAACACGGTAAAGGCTTTACGGTCGTTGCAAGTGAAGTCAAAAACTTATCGGACCTAGTCGGCAGTGCAGTTGTCGAAGTGCGCACGAATACGGAAACGATGAATCGTCAAATCATGGCGATGATGAAAAAGATTGAAGCGTCCCATCTCGAAGTCGCGTCGAGTCTTGCGACGGTAAAAGAAACGATGCAACGCTTTACCGCAATCGAAGAGGTCGCACGACAACTCGAGCAGCAAACAGAGGATTTCCGGTCGTTCATTTAAAACAATTACCTGCGATATTTCAGCAATGTGAGGGAATCACATTGCTTTTTTGATAGTGTTGAATTATCTAGGAAATGATAATGGAGTCATGGGAGTAGATAGTCAGGAGGATAAAAATGAAGCGATTTTGGAATAGATTCATCGATCAACAATATGCGAAACCACGAGGAATCATTGGAGCGTCAATTGGTGAGATCATGGTCCGGCAACATCATGAAGAAATGAAATGGACGATCGACATACTTAACGTTCAGGCAGGAGAAACTTTTCTAGAACTCGGTACAGGTGCGGGACATGGCATTGCCTATTTGCTTTCGCAAACAGATACGAAGCACGTTACAGGTCTCGATCTGTCAAAGACGATGGTCCGGTCAGCAACTTTTCGTAATCGGCAAGCGATTCAAGCAAACCGAGCGACGATTCAACAAGCCGATATTAATCATTTAAAATTACTCCATGAGACGGTCGACGGGATCTTTAGCATTCATACGGTATATTTTTGGGAATCCGTCGATCAGACATTACAAGAACTGTATCGCGCTTTACGACCAGGCGGGCGATTCGTTTTAACATACTGTGATGGAAAAGCAGGGATTGAGTGGTTAGATCTTCAAAAACGAATCGAACAGGAGTTCATTCCACTTGCTGAACAAGCCGGTTTCAAAGAGATCGTATTAATAAGAGGTCCAATCATTCGATCGTTTCATACGGTAGCGCTTGTGGGATATAAAAGATGACCCCGTTGACCAAAGAACGGAGGCACGTTATAATTCAAATAGACGTTTGAATGAACTGGTAAAGGAGGCAACGTCATGGCGCATGATCATCATCACCACCATCATCATACGGATAATAAAAAGATACTCGGCCTGTCGTTCCTGATCATTACGGTCTTTATGGTCGTCGAAGTAATTGGCGGAATTTGGACGAACAGTTTGGCGTTGTTATCAGACGCTGGGCACATGCTAAGTGACTCGATTTCACTCGCCATCGCCTTACTAGCATTTCAGTTCTCAAGTCAAGCGCCGGATGCGAATAAGACGTTCGGTTCAAAACGCTTTGAAATCTTAGCCGCAATCATAAATGGCGTGACGTTGATCGTCATTGCCCTCTATATTTTCATCGAAGCGATTCAGCGTTTTATCGATCCACCAGCTGTCGCAACGACCGGGATGCTGATCATCAGTGTCCTTGGCTTGCTCGTCAACATACTGGTCGCCTGGATCATGACACGAGGCGGAGGACATGAACATAACCTCAACATGCGCGGTGCATATCTGCACGTCTTAAGCGACATGCTCGGATCGGTCGGTGCGATTGCTGCGGCTCTTCTCATCATGTTCTTCGGTTGGGGATGGGCGGATCCACTCGCGAGTGTCATCGTCGCGATCCTCGTCCTACGGAGCGGATATTACGTGACGAAGGCGTCGGTTCACGTCTTGATGGAAGGGACGCCGAGCGACGTCGATATCGATGAAGTCGTCGCGACGATTCAGACGAACGAAGCGGTCCTCGGACTACATGATCTGCACATCTGGTCGATCACGAGTGGTTATAACGCGTTATCGTGTCACGTCGTCGTCAAGGAAGACATGACCGTCCGGGAGTCAGAGTCGATTCGCGAACAGATCGATCACGATTTAAAACACGTCGGTATCACTCATGCGACGATTCAGGTCGAGACGGATCAACACGCGCATGACGATACGTTATATTGTGACGGGAAACACGAATCGCATACGCATTAAAAAAACGAGCGCATGTCCAAGTCGGACGTGCGCTCGTTTGCTTATGCTTAAATGATCGGCACCGTTGGTAGAAACAGCGTCGCGAACAGACTGATACTCAAGAACATCGAGTATCCGAAAAAGGTCGTTTTGGCATTTCCAGCAGCTCGGTTACCTAAGTACATGAAAAAGACGATGGATAAGAACGTCAAACCCGTCAATACGGACGAGTGGTGTTGATCCGGCGAAGGAGCAAGCGACTGGACAAGATGCGCGAGACCAAGCGGCAGGACGATCAATAGAAAGTAGTAGCCTAGACGTGCCTCGGAGGGAACGTCGACCTGTTCCTGTTCGGTTTCATAGTCATAACGCGTTTGCGTTTTCATGGATCTTCACCTCCCTTGGTTTTCAGTATAGCGAATGAACATGTCGGCTCTGTTACAGATGGGTAAGAATGCCTTAACAGACGATGACGATGTGATGACGAAAAAAGTATGGGCAACAATTGAGAAAAATTGTAAGATGAACAACAAGTCGTTTTAAGAAAGGAAAAGAGAGTCATGTCACGTGCGTTTCGTTTTATGTATGTCTCCGATTTGTTATCGACCGTCGGAACGAGTTTTGTCTATATCGCGATTTACTGGCTGAGTGCAGAAGAGATCAGCGCTTCCGGTGTCGCGTTGCTCGCGACTGGTGTATTTCTCATTCGTTTTCTCGTCTCGACGTTCGTCGGACCGTGGATTGATCGTTTCGTCAGTGCATCGTTGTATCAAACGTCGTTACTCATCCGGTTGCTGGCGCTTGGTATTGCGTTAGCAGGAATTGGACTGACAGACGTCGTCTTACCGTGGTTACTCGGGTTGCTCGTCGTTCAGACGATCCTGCAAATCGTTGGTGGAAATGCCGTCTTCACGTGGGTCGTTGATTTAGTCGAAGATGACCAATTGCCGCAAGCGAATGCTTATCTCGCAACGATTGAACGAATCGGAACGTTAAGTGGATTCTTACTTGGTGGAATGATGGTTGCTCATTTTTCGATTGCGAGTATCTTATGGCTCGATCTTGGACTGCATCTCGTCGCATGGTTACTCGTTCGTCACATGACGGGACAGGTGGCAGAAGGGGCGCGTCACGGTTCGTACCGCGAAGCGTTACTCGAAGGAATTCGTCATGTTGTTCATGACGGACGCCTGAAATGGATCCTCGGTTGTGCGATCCTCGCGAACTGGATGATTACTCCGATGAACACCTTACTTGCACCATACGCCAAGGACGTCTTATCGGGGAATGCGCAGACGTTTTCTGCACTTGAACTAGCGACGGTGATCGGAGGAATTACAATGTCGCTCCTTTACGGGAAGTGGGTCGTCTCGATCAGACAGGATAAGCTGTTTCGCGTCGCTGTGATATTGCAAGGGCTCGCGATTGCGATCGTTGCTTATGTCTCGTCCGTTCCTCTTGCGATTGGCGGGTTCGTCTTACTTGGTATGGCACTGACATTATTCGGGATTCCGTTCTCGACCTTGTTACAACGCTCGACGCCTGCGCATTTGCTCGGACGGGTTCGGACGGCGATGGTCGCAGCATCGACGGCCTGTTCCGCGATCTGTTACGGTCTGTCATCGTACTTGACGTCGCTCTTTAGCATCTCGTTCGTTTTTCTATTGTTTGCTTTAAGTGGTCTTGTAATGACAACTATCTGGTTACTCATTCATCGTACTGTTTCCTTCACCGAGGTACGACAGGACAAGGTCGGATGAAATATCCGCCTTGAGGTGGAGGTAAGCGGTTTCGCACTTTTGTAAACTAAAGATAGAAATGAACGATGAGGAGTGGAGTCGATGGAGAGTTTATGGATCACGGCGTTATTGTTTTTGATTCCGATCAGTGGGATGACGGTCTTCTTGAATGTACTGTGGCGCCGAATGGAAACGGAAGGCGTTTCGGAGTAAGGAGGAACGAATAGAACGCGTCTGCCTACCGATTTTAGATCGGACAGCGGACGCTTTTTTTATTTGATACTTTTGTAGACGAGCACCACGTTAAATAGACGTAAAAAGAATGACTTGAAATTCGTTAATTGAACGGTTCATGTGTAAACTGAAAGAGTAAACGATTTCATTACTTTTATTCAGAAATAAGGGAGATGACTCAACATGAAGGCAATTATTACAGGCATGAACGGGACGGTAGCACCCGTCGTTGCGGACGTTTTAGCAAAACACGACATAAAGACGGTCGCGTGGGACCGGACGAAAGTCTCAACGACTGATGAATCTGCGATGCGGACATTTTTAGAGACAGAACGACCGGATTATTTCTTACATATCGGGATGGGGTCCGTCAGTTGGACGGAAGCGCTTGTCCGCTTGTGCCAAGAGTATAAGATCCCATTCTTCTTCACGAGTACGGTGTCTGTTTTCTCCGATGACGTATCAGCACCGATTGAAAAGGATGCGGTGCCTGATGCGACCGACGAGTATGGTGCCTATAAGATTGCTTGCGAGCAAGCGATCCAAGCGATTGATCCACAAGCGAAAATCGTCCGAATCGGTTGGCAAATCGGGACAGAGGCAGGTTCGAACAACATGGTCGACTTCTTTACAAATGAGATGAAGCAACATGGCGTCATTCAAGCAAGTCGAAACTGGTATCCATCGAGCTCGTTGCTCGAAGATACGGCGGAAGCACTCGTTACGATTTTACTTGAACGCGAAGCGGGGCTCTATCAGTTGAACGGTAACGAACGTTATTCGATGTATGATTTAGCACGTGCCTTAAATACACTTCACGCAAAAAACTGGACGATTGATCCAGTCGATGAACCGCGCCGCGATAACCGGATGGCGACGGACGTCGTCTTGGTCCGTCCATTGTCAGAACGATTGCCACTCTAATCAAACATCCCGCTCTTCTTGACGCGCGTCAAAGAGAGCGGGATGTTTTTTACTGTTTTACCGGTGTTTCAGCTGCAAAAGCAAGCGCTGGTCCAAAGATTTCGTAATGAAGTTTATCTGGTGACGCCGTAAAGTGCTCAATCACATATTGAATCATTGCTTCCGGACCACAGACGTATGTCTGATCCGTGATGCTTGCAATGACGTCTTTCGGTAAGCGACCCGCTTGATCTGTCGGCTGGTGTTCCGCGTAACGAATGACGCGTGCGCCACGTTGCTCGAGCGAGACGAGTTGTTCGTTAAACGGACGATTGTGTTCATCTTGGACGGCGTGATGTAACGTCACGCGTCGCCCGGCAGCTAATGCTTCCTCTGCCATTGCAAGCATTGGTGTAATCCCGATCCCGCCAGCAATCAGAACGACAGGTTCGCCTGATGCATCAAGCGTGAAGGCACCTGCTGGCGCACTAATCAACACCGAGTCACCGATTCGAGCTGAATGTAAGTAGTCGGAGACGATCCCTTCTCGTTTGACGCCAATCGTATAGGTCGTCGTGTTCGATGCCGTCGTCAGACTGTATTGACGATTGTGCCATAAGCCGTCTTGATCTTGAATCCGTACCGTGATGTATTGTCCTGCTCGATAATCAGGGAGCGGACCATTCGTTTTGAAAGTCAGCGAGCGAATTCCGTCTGCTTGTTCCTCGATATCAGAGATTTCGACAGACTGATAACCGGAAAAGCCTTTCGCCTGTTCGTCCAGCGCGTATAGTTCAGCTTCGAGTGCGATGAACAGATCGGCAATCTCACCGTACGCTTCACCCCACGCTTGCAAAATCTCCGGCGTCGCTGCTTCCCCTAAGACGTCTTGCATCGCTCCGAGTAATTCTTGACCGACGAGTGGATACATCTCCGGCTTGATTTGAAGACTCCGGTGTTTATGCAGAACCGGTAACAAGACTGGTTTTAACGTCTCGAGTCGATCGATGTGAGCAGCAGCGGCATAAACAGCCGTCGCAAGTGCTTGCGATTGTCGGTCGCTTCGTTGATTCGATTGATTGAAGACGTGCTTCAATTCAGGGTGAGCCAGGAATAGTCGCTGATAGAAGACTTTTGTGATTGCTGCGCCGTGAGCCGCAAGGACCGGTACCGTCGATTGGACGATTTGAATGGTAGAGGTTGATAACATAAGACCACTTCCTTTTCGCTTAGTAATGAAGACAGTCTTAGTATTTCGTACTCACCATTAGAATACAACATTTGAAATACTAGATTAATAATCATCGTGCGTTTTGTCACAAGCAGGTCAAAATTCTGTCAATGATTCGTCACGATTGATTCGATATCCAGAGCTTGGCGAAGTCAAAATAACCGAATGAATCAATCGTGATGTTTTGCAGTTCGATCGGATATGGAATCAGTCGCGTATCGTGATAGAACGGAATGAAATATGATTCGTCAATCAAGTAGCGTTCGATTGCTTGATGAATCGGGAGCCAGTCTTCGAACGGTGTCGCATCGTATTGTTCAATCCACGTCAGCATCTTTGGCATCTGCTGAAACAGTCGGATTGGCGGTGAAAACGTATTCGTCATGAACTGATAGAACGCGTATTGTAAGTTTCGCTCGAACACTTCAGCATGGACAGCGAGATCGATCGTGTCGTACGCATGAAACTCCGTAATACTCTCTTTAAATCCGACCTCGACGAACTCGTACGGAATCCCATCCTGATCAAATCGTTCACAGAGCCAGCGTGTCACCTTGTCCGTAAAATCGGTCAACTTGATCCGAATCGGTTGCGTGAATAAAACAGCAGGACCTTCCGGGACGGCATACGGTTGACTGTAGGACTCAAGAAAACCACAGTCGTTCGGTTGTGCCCGTTCATGGAAGTCATGAATGCCATCACGGACTTCCGCGATGAGCCGGTGGATATAATGTCGTGCTTCCGTGGACTCGAACGGACCACCTGCGCGCGGATGAAGCAAGACGAGACCAAAGCCAGATTGCGTTGCGATTGTATCAATCGGACTCGAATCGGATGCCGATGTCCGGTAGACCGGATCGTATTGCTCCGGCATCTGGATGAACTCAATTCGGTCGAGCAGAGCGCGAATCCCAAAGTAATTCGGGAACGCTGTTAGAACGGTCTTCTTATCGTCATGTTGCGTCAGTTGGAACGGTCCTGTTCCGATACCGTCCTTGATGATGCTCGTATGTATCGAGGCAAGCTGCGGCAAGATTGAACTCCTGCGCTGATCAAGTGTGAGATCGACCCGGTACGGACCGTTTGAAACGATGAGTTTGACGTGCCGATAGGAATAGGCATAAGCGGGATAGTTAATTAAAGCACGTAGACTCTTCGTCACTTCCTTGCTCGTCAAAAGTGAGCCGTCATGAAAGCGGACGTCCTTACGTAAGAAGAGACTGAGCGTCGAACCATTCCAGACATAATGATGTGCCAGTTCGCCCTGGATGTTGCCGTCGCCATCGATCGTAAACAGGCGGTTGAAGACATTTTGGACGAGGTGAGCGCTATGAATGTCTGCTGCTTCTAACGGGTGTGTCGTCAGGAAGTTTCGTTTTCGCGGAATCAATAACGCATCCGACGTCGTTTGCGTATAGCCAAACTTTCGCTCGAGTTGGCGCATGAACCGTCCTGCTTGCGCCGGTGACCAGTCCCACGTCAGTTCTTCTGTTACCGACTCGATTGAATCACGGTCGATTCGCTCTAACATCTGTTTCGCATACTCCCGTTCGACGTGGCGCAACCAGACGAGTCCACTTAAGTTGCCTCGGCCACGACCACTCGTATAGTCAATCCAGCCTTCATCCTGCCATTTATTGAGATATCTTTTTGTTTGTTTAGGACTTAAATGGATGGCGTCCGCGAGTGTCGCAATTGAATAGTGTCCATTTCGGCAAGTCTTCCATAACATAAAAAGATAAGCATCCATCTCATTCATCCTCCTTAAAAGGGGACATCATTTTTGAATGACGTCCATTTTTATTATGTATTGTCTTGTTTATGATACAGGTAGAGAATGGAAGGTGACAATATGAAATGGAAAGAAATACCCAAACCGATTAAAGTACGTCTCATCACATCGTTTTTCAACCGGGCTGTCTCGTTCTCGATCATGCCGTTCATGGCCCTCTTGTTCGTCCAGGCATTCAACGAGGTCATCGCTGGTGCGTTTTTGATCGCGATGGTCTTCGTCAGCTTCATCACCAATCTACTCGGCGGATATCTCGCTGACCGTTTTTCGCGCAAACGGCTGCTCGTCACGACATCGATGTTGACGGCATTGACGTTCATCACGATGACGATCTCGTTATCATTCGACTGGATGTTGCTGTTCATGGTCATCTATGCTGTCTTCTCGGTGACGAGTAACCTTGGTCGCCCGGCGATGAGCGCGATCATCATCGATGCGACGACGAAGGAGAACCGACAAGCGGTCTATGCACTCGACTATTGGCTGATCAATCTCTCGATTGCTATCGGTACGGCGCTTGGTGGCTGGCTCTACGTCAGCAACCAGTTACTCTTATTCGGGATATTGAGCTTCACGTCGTCCGTCTTACCGATTGCTTACTACCTGTTTCTCGACGACACGCCGCAGACATGGCAGCGCCAAAAACTACGAGGTGTACTCACGGATATCTTTAACAGTTATCAACTCGCTTGGCGGGACCGTCCGTTCGTCAAGGTCGTCTTTGGTTCAATGTGTATCTTAGCGGCTGAGTTTTCGATGGGCAGTTACGTCGCCGTTCGACTCGCCGATTCGTTCGAACCGCTCGCATTTGCCGGTTGGTCAATCAACGGAGTCCGGATGATGAGTATCATCAACATTGAAAATACATTACTCGTCGTCACGTTGACGTTCATCGTCCAGCGACTAGCGAAGCGCTTGTCTCCGCGGCGGACGCTTGCTGCAGGTCTCATGCTGTATTCGATTGGATACGTTGTCGTGACGAGTGCCAACAGTATGACGGCACTGATGGTTTTCATCTTCATCGCAACGATCGGGGAGTTGCTCTACTCACCGGTCTTGAATACACAAAAAGCGAACATGATGCCGGCCAATCAACGCGGGGCGTACTCAGCGTTTGCAGGAACGTCGTTTGCCGGAGCCGACTTGCTTTCCCGGTCGACGATTCTAGTCGGGACATTCTTGATCCCGTCGATGATGAGTGTTTATCTCGGACTGATCCTGTTGACAGGATTCGGATTAGTCTACACAAGTCTGTTCGTGAAGGAATCCGTCGCGCGACAGCGAAACGTATCTTAATAAGGGGGAATCGAGATGAATTTACCAGAGACATTAGAAACACCGCGGCACTTGTTGCGCCGTTGGCAAGAAAATGATGCAGAAGCACTGTATGCGTACGCAAAGGATCCGAATGTCGGACCGAAAGCAGGTTGGGCACCGCACGCCTCGCTTGACGAGAGCCAGGAAGTCATCGGGATTTTTCAAGAATCTCCCGGCGAGTATGCTGTGACGGATAAGACAACCGGTGAAGTGATCGGGAGCTTTGGTTTTCACTTTAATCGCCGCCCGGATGCGTCGATCACGCATGATCGTCAAGTCGAGATTGGTTATGTCCTCGCTCCTGACTACTGGGGAGATGGACGGATGCCGGAGATCGTCGAAGCGATGCTTGATTTCATCTTCCGTGAGTTACCAATCGATATCGTCTGGTGCGGACACTTTGATTTCAACGATCAATCACGCCGTGTCGTCGAAAAATTAGGATTTACGCATGTTCTTGACCGACCATTCGTCTTAGAACGGATTGACGGACGAACCGTGATCAGTCGCGTTTACAACTGGACGCGTGAGCGGTATGAGACAGAGTATGGGATAAAGAATACGTAATACACAAAACGACCTCATCGCTGAGGTCGTTTTTTACTATTAGAACGAAAGCAGATTCTTTAGTGACTCGGGGATTTTGACTGATCTTGTTTAGATTCACGAATAAAAGCGACTGTGATCGTAATGGAAGCAACAGTATATCCGACGAGTCCAGATGTCAATTCCGACCAATCAAATACAGAACGGAGGATGATCTGGGGAGCAAAATAGACGAGCAACGCAATCGGTAAAATCCATGTCTTCGTCTTCCATGCCGTGACGAGTATCCAGATAATCAATAGGGCACCAAGTAACCAACCGACGCTTGGAGATAACGTGATCTTTGGCGAATCGATAAGTCCATTGACGACTAGTAGTCCGATGATCATCAGAAAATGAATACTACCATGAATGCCGTAACGCATGATGCGAGGGCGCGCGCCATCACGTAAAGCATCTTGACGGAAGAGAAACGCTAGGGTCGTCAGGTAAACGGCGCTAATTAGTAAAAAACCACCGACGAGCAAGATGCTGAACGTCGTTGTCCCATTCAAGAGGTTTTGGAGATAGAGAAAACTTGATGCGCCGAGAAAAACTTGCAAGACGAGCCAAAACGCTTCTTTTGGATCGAACGCCATCTCTTTAGAAATCGACTGGATGTAGTCGGCAGGACTCTCACCGGTGATCGCACGAACCGATTTCCCGTCTGCTTCCGCTTCGATCAGGTGATCTTCGAGTTCGGTGACGATCTCATTCGTTGCCTGTTCATTTTTACCCGAAGCAAGCAGGTATACCTTTAAGTCTTCCAAAAATCGTGTTGATTCTGTCGATAGGGTCATCTCATTCGTCCTCCTTTAAAATGCTTTCGACACTCGTCGAAAGGTGGTGCCATCTTTGCTTGAAGGCGGTGAGTTCTTCAATACCGATTGTCGTGATTGAATAGTACTTTCGTTTTGGACCGGACGGTGAGACGCGTGAGGTTGCTTCGATCCAGTCCAGTTTTTGCATCCGGATCAATAAAGGGTAGATTGTTCCCTCACTGATGTCAGCGAAACCGTACGCTTTGAGTTTCGTCGCCAGTTCATAGCCATAAATCTCTTCTTCCGCAATCAGTGCGAGTAAGCAGCCGTCGAGAATTCCTTTTAACATTTGCGTCGATGACATCCGCATCTTCCTTTCACTACTTGGTATTACAAGGTAATGATACGCTAAGCTATTTTGTATTGCAAGGTAGTGGTGAAAAAAGATTCATTTCCTCGAAAAAAAGGTAAATCAATGATACAGAAGAAACGTCGCGTGTGTATAAAAAGGAGGTCCTGATCGTGGATAAGCGAAACACCATTGTGTCAGCCATCGTCACCTTCGTCATCATGGGTATCGTCATGGCTGTTTCTGCGTTTGGTTTCGGCATTCGTTATGGTGAGCCTGAGTTGTTACGTATCGCCATTTTCGGTGAAGTCTTAACAGCTATCTTCCTCGTCTGGTACATTCGTCGTCATGCCACATTTGCTTCCGTTGGGTTTTCGAGACTGCAAACAAGGGGTCTCGTCTGGTACATTCCATTATTGTTGATCGTTCTCTTTCAAGTCGGGCTGATTGTCAACGCGTTGTTTACTACCTCGATCTCATCATCGGCGCTTCAACTCATCGGCATCGTATTCTTGACGACCTTATTCGTCGGCTTCAATGAAGAAGTATTGTTTCGGGGCATCATTTTACGGTACCTCCGACCGAATGAACATCCTTATCGTGCTGTCTTCATCAGTTCGTTCCTGTTCTCATCTTTCCATCTGCTCAATTTAATTGCCTTGATTCCACCAACAGCGATGTTATTTCAACTCGCGAACACGTTTGTCTTTGGTGTTTTCTTTGCCATTCTCGCACTGAAACTGAATAATCTATGGCCCTTGATCATTTTTCATGCCTTATGGGATTTCGCGAGCATTGCTGCGGATCTCGTGAACGTCAACTTAGGTATCACTGCTCTTTTGGCGCAAGTCTATCTCCTCATCGCGATCATCATTCAACTGATCTTATTGAAACGACATGACCTCCGTCATTTGAAGGGACCGATGAATCCACGTAACATATAATTAGTACTCTCCATCCTCAGATGGAGAGTTTTTATTTCGATAAAGCTAGTAACAATGATTAATATGTAATATATTACTTATATGAAACCTACAATTGATGACTTATCCATTGCACGACTTCCTTTAAGTGAGGAAGTGTATCGGCGCCTGCAACATCATATCATCACCTTACGTCTTGCCCCAGGCGAGAAGGTGAACGATCAAGCACTCGCGGAAGCGTTCGGCGTCAGCCGGACACCAGTCCGCGAAGCCTTGAAACGACTTGAGGAGGAGGGATTGATTTTTGCCAAACGGGGCTCACGGACAATCGTGACAGAACTCGATGCTGAACAAGCACAGCAAACCTATCCGATCATCGCGACACTGCATGGGCTAGCGGCACGACTTGCAGGACCAATGCTGACGAAAGACGATCTATCGAGTCTAAAGTCAATCCATCAACAATTCACGACGGCAATTGACCAGCAGGATACGGAAACGGCGCTTGCGCTTGACGATGCCTTTCACGATGTCTTCGTAAAACGCAGTCAGAACGATCAATTACGAGAGACGATCCGTCGGTTGACACCGTTGATCCGCCGGCTCGAATACGCTCAGTTTGATCGACTCGGGCGTCAATCAATTAATGATCATGCGGCGATTCTGATTGCCTGTGAACAACGTGACATCGAACAGCTCGTTCAGGTGACAGAACACAACTGGAACGGACTCGGACGTTTACTTGTCTCGACACTAAAGGAGGAGAGCTGATGCGACCGATTCTCTACGGCATACTCGCAGCGATGTTCTTCGCTGTTACGTTCATTCTCAATCAATCGATGCAAGGGGCAGGTGGTCACTGGATTTACAGTGCATCGCTTCGCTTCTTCCTGATGTTGCCGTTCTTTATCGTCATCGTTATGATGCGCAGGGGGATTGGGCGTGTCTTCTGGGCACTTCGAGCCGATTTCGGCTTTTGGTTATTGTACGGAACAATCGGCTTTGGGCTGTTCTACGGTAGCATCTGTCTTGCTGCCGATCATGCACCAGGCTGGTTGATCGCTGGGACGTGGCAGTTGACGATTTTAGCGGGGCCGCTGCTCGCACCGCTATTTAACCAACGGATTCCGTGGTCGGCACTGAAATATTCCGTTTTGATCGTCCTTGGTGTCGTCGTTATGCAACTATCGGTCGCGGGAAGCCTCTCACTGCAGTCACTCCTGTTCGGTGCCTTACCGGTCCTCGTCGCGGCGATCGCTTATCCGCTCGGGAACCGGAAGATGATGGAACGCTACGGGGACGTGCTCGACGTGTTTGAACGGATTCTCGGAATGACGCTCTCCAGTCTACCGTTTTGGATCGTTCTCTCCGTGATTGCTTACATACAGGTCGGCTTGCCGAGTGTCAGTCAAGTCACTCAGTCTGGCTTCGTCGCCTTATTCTCCGGGGTTATCGCAACGTCGCTCTTCTTCTATGCGACATCGCTCGTCCGGACGGATCCGGTTCGGTTAGCAGCGATTGAGGCGACCCAGTCGTTTGAAATCGTCTTTACCGTTCTTGGGGAGATTCTATTCCTCCATGCGGCACTGCCGACAGGACTCGCGACACTCGGTATCATCCTCGTCATGCTCGGAATGACGCTGCATAGCTTGAATCAGGCAGAGCGAACCGTCGTTCGTTCCGCCAAACGAAAAATCAATTGAGAAAGTAGGCTGTCAGATGGTTTTAACAGGTACCCTCGTCAATACCGTCCTGATCATCATCGGGACATTGCTAGGATTGATGTTCCACCGAATTCCGGAACGCATGAAGGAGACTGTCTTGCAAGCAATTGGACTTGCTGTCGTCGTGCTCGGGATGCAAATGGGGATGAAAAGTACGAACTTTTTGATTGTAATCGGTAGTCTCGTCCTTGGTGGTGCGATTGGGGAGTGGTTCCGGCTCGATGAGAAACTCGACCGGATGGGGGCGTGGCTCGAACGTAAGATCAGTCGCGGGCGTCCGTCGAACATCGCGGAAGGGTTCGTGACAGCGACGTTGATCTTCGTCATCGGCGCAATGGGAGTGTTAGGAGCCCTCGACGGTGGACTACGTCAAGATCACGACGTCCTTTATACGAAAGGATTGATTGACGGCTTTACGGCACTCGTCCTCAGTTCAACGCTTGGGATCGGTGTCATGTTCTCAGCGATTCCCGTCTTTCTCTATCAAGGAGCGATTGCACTGAGTGCCGTTGCGATCACGAAATTCATTCCGGACGCCGCACTGCAGGAATTCATCCTCGAGATGACAGCGACGGGTGGGGTAATGATTGCAGCAATCGGTCTCAATCTCGCTGGCATTACGAAGATTCGTGTTGCAAACTTGTTACCAGGAATCGTCATCGTTGCGGTCATCGTGACGGGCTTACATCTATTCTAACGAGACATCCCCGCCTGTCCGAGAGGACGAGCGGGGATGTTGTGTTATGTCTCTATCAGTTCGTGTGTCTCGTATGCAGTGATCATATGTCCATCGTAATGGAAGTCGTGCAATAGCGGTTGATCCGTTGATAGAGCGACCGGTAAGTAATGCCGGAGATTGCTGATGATTCCCATGTTATCATCACTGACAATCCAGTCGAGCGATTTCCAATCGAGGATGCCTTCGACCGTCATAACCGGTGTCGCAAACGGACGATTTTCTAGTTCAGCGAGATAGAGATACATCCCAGACGTCTCTTCCCCGTGTAAGCGGACGATTCCTTTTGGTGTCACTGAATCTAACGTGATGCCGGTCTCTTCGAACGTCTCACGGATGACAGCAGCTTCCGGTGTCTCGCCCGGTTCGATCTTACCGCCGACTCCGTTCCACATGCCCATCGCCGGTCGCTTTTGTCGATTGACGAGTAAAAAACTGTCCGCGTGACGGATTAAACAAAGTGTATAACGATCCATGTTCATTACTCCTGTCCTAAAAAGTGTGTGTTATACAGCATCTCGAATTGAGCGGGTCCTGCGACCGGTAACTCGGTCGTCGTCGTGTCTTCGATTCGTAACGTCCGTTCGGTCAACGTCTTTTGTCCGCTTGGCGTCCGCATCGCGACGAGACGACCCTTGTTGAACGGGGAAGCGTCGCTCTGCTGGATGATCTGTTCCATCTTTGATAAGTCGTCCGTCGTAATGGCTGTCTCTCGATCGAACCGGTAACCGGTCGCAAAGTCTGCTTGTCCCGTCCGTAGCATTTCAAGAACATCACCTTTGCTAATTCGGTAACTACCGCTTGCGGAATGAACCGTCTCCCCATTCAATGGAACCGGAACGAGCGGTAAATTGACACCGAAGCCGGTATCAAGCAGATGTGTCTCATTCCAAATGATTGCAACGTGTGTCGGACCCGTCGCTGACCAGGCTTCTGATTTCTGATCATAGACGGTCGCTTGCACGAGTCGGACAGGACAGTTCAGTTCTAGAAGGACACGATGTAGCAGTCCATTCAAGTCATAACAGACACCGCCGCGTCGCTCCGTTAAGAATGTTTCGATGAAACGCGCATCGGTAAACGGACGCATGCGTTTTTCAAGCACGGTCGTATTCTCGAACGGTAAATGGTAGGCGAAGGCTTCCAGTAAGCTCGGTAACTGATCAAATGTAATCGTCTCAAGCGGATACGCAATCCGCTGTGCTAAGTCTTTCATCCAAGGCATCTCTAGTTCCTCCTTTATTCACTACCTGATTATCCCATATTACTTCAGAAAATGTGGATTTTAGCCTATATTATCTGAAAATAAGGATAACCCTTTTGTTCGATGGAAATCTTTGATATGCTGAGACAGGATTAATTAAGAATGATTCTCAATGTCGAATCACGAATTAAAGGGGGTCTCACCATGAGACGGAAAACTTGGATGACAGCGTTGACGCTCCTCGTGTTGAGCAGTTTGATGCTTGCAGCTTGTTCAGGTCAAGCAGAACAAACAGATCAAAAGACGCGGACGATCACGCACGAAGCAGGAAAAACGAAGGTACCAGAAAAGCCGAAAAAGGTCGTCGCGCTCGAATTCTCATTCGTTGATGCACTAGACGAGCTCGGTATCACACCAGTCGGGATCGCACAAGAAAACAAGACCGATGTTTCCGGACTACTCGGAAAAGACATCTCGTTCACGGAAGTCGGTACACGCCAACAACCGAACCTTGAGGTGATCAGTTCTTTGCAGCCAGATTTAATTATCGGTGACTTCAATCGTCACAAAGGGATTTATAAACAATTACAGGAAATTGCACCGACGATCATCCTGAAGAGTCGCAATGCAACGTACGAAGAGAATATCGATTCGTTCAAGACGATTGCGGAAGCGGTCGGTAAAACAAAACAGATGGACGATCGTCTTGCGCTGCATGAAGAGCGGTTAGAGGCAGCAAAGAAAAAGGTTGATCCAAACGATGACCGGAAAGTCATGGTCGGTGTCTTCCGCGCTGATTCACTGACAGCACACGGTGAGACGTCGTTTGACGGTGAATTGCTCGAGAAGATCGGGATCGAGAATGCTGTTACAAAAACAGCGGAACCGACTGTGACGATCACGTTAGAGCAGATGGTCAAGTGGGATCCGGATGTCATCTTCATGGCGGAAGCCGATCCGAAACTGCTGAAGGAGTGGAAAAACAATCCGCTCTGGAATCAGATCACTGCGGTCAAGAACGAGGAAGTCTACGAAGTCAATCGTGACCTCTGGACACGCTATCGTGGTCTTGACGCTGCAGAACAGATCGTCGACGAAGCGATTCAATTACTACAACAGAAATAATGAACGACAAAAGCCGGAGCAATCTGGCTTTTCGTCTTGATGAAAGGGGAAACATCCGGTGCAGCGGAAACGTCTGATCTTCGTACTCCTATTACTCGGCTGCTTAGCAGTTTATAGTAGCTTGTTTTTTGGCATCACACAGATGAATCCGATTCACTTAGTTCAAGAGTGGATCAGTGGCACGACATCAAAAGCGGGACTCGTCTTGACGAATCTGCGTTTACCACGGCTCTTACTCGGATTGTTGCTCGGAGCGAATCTTGCCGTCGCGGGGGCGATCATGCAAGCCGTGACGCGTAATCCGCTTGCTTCGCCACAAGTGTTCGGGGTCAACGCTGGCGCATCGTTTCTCGTTGTCGTCAGTCTGCTTGTCTTTCCGTCGCTCGGAACGGCAAATCTAATCTATTTTGCTTTTGCTGGCGCCTTAGTCGGTGGAGTGCTTGTCTTTTCGTTCGCCTCCGTCCGCGGGATGACAGCGTTGAAACTCGCTCTCGTCGGGATGGCGATTCATCTCTTACTGACGTCACTGACGAAAGGCTTAATTCTGTTCAACGACCGGATCACAAACGTTTTGTACTGGTTGTCCGGTTCGCTCAGTGACGCGAGCTGGCTCGAACTTCGGATTGTCTTACCGTGGTCGCTTGCCGGATTGCTGCTTGCTGCGAGTCTTGCGAAATCGCTCGCTGTCTTCCAACTCGGACAAGACGTCGCGGTCGGTCTCGGTCAAAAAGTGACGCGGATTCGCTTGCTTGCCGGAATCAGCGTCGTCTTACTCGCAGGCGTCACCGTTGCCGTCGCTGGAGCGATCGGCTTCATCGGATTAATGGTTCCGCACATCACGCGGCGACTCGTCGGTGAAGATTACCGAATCGTCTTACCGGTATCTGCCGTCATCGGTGGACTTCTGTTGACGTATGCCGATGTCCTCGCGCGGTTCATCGCCTATCCGTATGAGTCACCGGTCGGCATCGTGACATCGCTACTCGGCGCACCATTCTTCCTTGTTCTGGCACGACGCCAGATGAAAGGGGGATTACGATGAAAGACATGCGTCGGATCCTGATTGTAGCTGTCCTCGTGTTCTGCGCGAGTTTTGCTTTACTGTCGGTCGGCTCGATTCAATTATCGGTAATGGAACTATGGCAGTCGTTCTTTGGTGGGAAGGATGCTTTCATCGTCCAAAACTACCGCCTGCCGCGAACCGTTCTTGCCTTTTTAGCAGGTGCGAGTTTCGCCATAGCAGGAGTCATCTTACAGAGTGTCATCCGTAATCCATTGATTTCTCCGGACGTAATCGGTGTGACGAACGGTGCATCCTTGTTTGCCGTCTTGACGATCGCTCTCGTGCCGGATGGTCCGCTCTTGTTAACGCCAATCGCTGCTTTCATTGGTGCGGCGCTCGTCATGGTTGCCTTGATGATGCTTGAGCGGGGCGGGAATGTCTCCCGTAGTTCGTTTGCGTTGCTCGGGATTGCGGTCAGTGCGATCTGTGCTTCCGGGACGGAGTACCTGTTGATCAAGTTTCCACTTCAGACGAACGATTCGCTCGTCTGGCTCGCCGGGAGTCTGTTCGGGAAAGGGTGGCAGGAAGTGTTGATCTTAGCGCCCGTGCTCGTTGTGATTGGAGCGATCCTCTTCTATCGCCATCGTCAACTTGATGTCTTATCACTAAGTGAAGAAGTCAGTATCGGTCTCGGGTTACCGATCCAGCGGACGCGGCACGTTTTCTTAGCGCTCGCGGTTATTCTAGCTGGTGTTGCTGTCGCGACGGTCGGTGCGATTGGCTTCATCGGTCTGATTGCCCCACATATGGCGCGGCGTCTCGTCGGTCATAAGCATCTCGCTGTGTTGCCGATGGCGCTGTTGCTCGGCGGCGGGTTACTCGTCGTCGCGGATGCGATCGGTCGGGGGATTCATCCGCCGCTTGAAGTACCAGCCGGATTGATCACAGCAATCATCGGTGTACCGTATTTCCTGTATCTTTTACGGAGAGAACGGACGGCATGATGTTTGATATATAAAAAATGGAGTCCTAGCGATTACGCGAAGGACTCCATTTTTTATGAAAGGAAAGAAGTACGCACCTGACGAATCATGACGACATCTTTCTATATTTATTGGGCTTCAAGCTTGTTTGATTTTTCTACTTCTTCTTTATACTTTTCTAAAAAGTCGTCGACAGAAACGTTTTTAGGATTGTTATTAGATGTAATGGTTAATTTACTCGAAGAGATTGGTGTGTTTTGATCGGCAACATGTGATGGAATTTCAAGTACCATTTGATCACCTAAACCCGTTTCAAGACCACTTTTTCCGAAATTGAAAGTTCGTGAGACATACGCTTCAGCATAATTTTTTTGGTTTTCTGAATAGACTTTGACATCAGAAATTTTGTATTTGAATGAATTCAGCTGAATTTTATCCACTTCTGTAGTGGACAGAAAAATCAATACAGCTTCGTCCCCTTTAGATAACTTTGAAAGGTTACTATGTGCTAACGGTGTATTGTTTAAGAAATCCGTTTTTTGTTGTTCAAGAACTGTAGTGAAAAAATTGAAGGCTTGTTCCTCGGTGATGCTACTCTTAGATTTTTCTTGTGCAACATTCGAATCGGCAATCGCATTACTCCATAAGAAACCAGCATATAGGATGACACCTAAAGTGAGGGTGGAAAAAATAGTTTTTTTCACGATCGTGACCTCTTTCTGTTATTTGGATTATGTTATTATATAACAAAAAAAACCAAAAAAGGAAAGGGTATAAAAATGAGTAAATCGAATTCTAAGAAAAAAAGGAAAAAGAAATTATTGGCACTCTTTTTAGGAGTTATAGCCCTCATTGTATTACTCATGCCGGTCCTTTCACCTATTCTGTTTACGGATGCTACGCCTAGAGGAGCTCTTCGACACGAACTATACAAACAAGGCTATTACTATCAAAACTACTTTGCGATCATTACGGAACAAGATCCAGTGACGGAACGTTACCATATGTTTTGGTATGACTGGAAAAGTGAAACGGGAGGCACGCCGTTTATCTGTTATTCGAAAAAAGTAAACGCGGAAAAATATGCTGTATCCTGTGGTACGGGTCCTTAAAGGAACATCTAAAATAAAATAGAAATAAGCTATCTAAAATAGGCTTCCTACCATCGTCTATTCACGATGCTAGGAAGCCTATTTTTTAATTCATAGTGGATCGATTCGAGGAGAATGTTTATGCCGAGCGACTTTCTGTACCTAGATTCAAGAAGATTTCTTCTAAAGACGCTTCCTCTACCTCGAGTCGATAGATATGGATGTGTTGTGAGACAAGATAAGCATTGATCGTCGCAATATCCTGTTCACTTTGGACGATGAACGTTGACTGAGTAGGCGAGACATTGACGTCTTTCGCAAGCGTCGACAACTTGGACTGCAAGTGTAGTTGCATCTCATTGTCGAGCAACGCATGTTTGACGTGAACGGTAATGTTGTTCTGATGCTGTTCCCGTAACTCCTCCATCGTACCTTGCGTTTGAATCGATCCATCTTGCATGATCGCGATTTCCGTACACAATTTTTCGACCTCGTCCAAGTTGTGAGACGTTAGAAAAATCGTCGTTCCGTCTGCAGCGATCTTACGAATCAAGGTATGGATGCCAAGAATCGAGTTGGCATCGACGCCAGAGGTCGGTTCATCTAAAAACAAGATATCCGGTCGATTGATTAAAGCTTGGGCGATGCCGAGCTTTTTTTTCATCCCGAACGAATAGTTCTTTGTTTTCATATCAATCGCGTCTTCGAGTTGTACTTCACGGAGGACTTGTTTCAACTCGTCCGTCGTTGTCTTAAGGCCAAGGACTTTACTGAAATACTTCAAGTGATCAAGTGCTGTGAAATTTTCGTAAAAGGTCGAGTAATCCGGTAGGACACCAATGCGTGCCCGGACGTCTTTTAAGGAAGCATTCGTTGCTCCAAGTAACTCGAACGTCCCGGACGTCGGGCGGACCAGTCCAGTGATCATATTAATGAATGTTGATTTACCGGCGCCATTTTGACCAAGGAATCCGAAGATAGCCCCTTGCTCAATCTCGAGATTCAGCTGGTTGACGACGGTCTTGTTGCCGTATTGTTTCGTTAAATTGGTGGCACGAAGGGCTAACATCAGAGATCTCTCCTTTTAAAGATAATTAGACTCGTCATGACGAAAACAGCGATATGAATCAAGACAAGGTAAGTGTAGGCAGTATTTTCTTGTGTATAGTAGTAATACGGCGTCAGGTAAGAGATCGTATCGACGATGACATTCTTCGAAAGAAGACTCCACATCCCGATGACCGGTAGCGCGATCGAGATGAAGATTCCGACGAACATCGTCATCGAAGAATTATTAACGACAGTTGAAAGAAACAACGACAATCCGATGAAGTAAGAGACGAAGATGATGCTTTGAATCAAATCGACGAAATGAAACGACTTTGAAAACGGGACGATCAATAAGAGGGAAACTGTCAGACAGAGCACCCAAAATGATACGTTTCCTAAAAACTTACCGAAAATGATGTTCTCACGGGACGTTTTCGTCGCAAGGAAACGAATCGTCTTTGACTCGATCTCTTTATTGACGCTACTGTGGGAGATGCTCGTTACGAATAGGGGAGCAGCTAAGAACAGAAGTAACATCAATCCGATGATATACGCATTGTTACCTAGACCAAGATCACTGAGTTGTCCTTTGAACTGACTGACGAGTTTAGCGGAACCAATCGTCACGCCGAACAAGACGACAATGATGAGGATGGCACGGATGCTTTGAAAAAGCGATTTGAATTCGCGAAGCGTTATGGCAAACATATGTAAACGCACCTTTCTCTAAGTAAGATTAATATTGCCGTGCTAGCTTTTTGTTCTTCGATACATTGGTGATACCGGCAATCAAGTAAGCGAGTGAACCGAAGAGCCCGGCGAGTAACGTAAAGATGCCTACGAGAATCGCCGTAATGATCAATAGCTTTCCAGCAGAACCACTTTTGCGGATTCGGACGATCGAGAAGATACCTCCTAATGTACATAAGAGCGAGACGGCGCCGATGTACAAGAAGAATTGTTGGAAAGATGTGAGGATTTGAGAAGCTGTGACGTCCGTGATGTTCTCGTCACGAATGAATTGATCGACCAAGTCCTTCATTCCAGAGTGATCCGCAATCGATCCAGATAACAGGAAACCTCCTAAACACAGTGAGCCGAACAAAACGATACCGATGACAGCAAATATGTATTCCGTTGTTCTTTTCAAGTAAAACACTCCTTTTCCTTATTTTTCCGATTTTACTTTCCTAAACTACCATGACTTGAAACCCATGACAAGTGAAAAAATGAATATATCTTAATTGTTTATTGGTTAAATGTTTAATTAATATGAAAAATACTTTAACTTTATTTAAATAAATGCTATTGTGAATACATGGGAGGGAAATGGTAAATGAAGAAAGAGGATGTTCCGGATTGGATTTTATCTCTAGAATTGGAAGAAGTGGAATTCGTAAAAAAATTCATTGTAAGCTCAGGTTCCTTGAAAGAACTAGCAAAACATTATGATGTCTCCTATCCGACCGTCCGAATTCGTGTCGATCGTATCATTCAGAAAATCGAAGTGAATGAGAAAATCGAGAATGAACCGTTCATCACATACATTAAACAAATGGCAATCGAGGATCGCATCACGATTGAGGATGCAAAAAAAATAATCGAAAAATATCGACTGGAGAGGGGGAACAACCAATGAATTTTATCATTTCGGCTTTATTTATTACGGTAGGATTAGGATTACAGCAGTTATTATCGAGTCGGCATAATCCGTATCTCGGCATCATCATGCCCGTTTTGCTAACAATCGTCATGACATGGCGATATTTCAATGGTGGATATAACAGTTTTCTTGCCTATGCCTTGATTTTGGGGTTTGGATGGATTGTACTTTCAGTAGAATGGTCGCGCGGTCGAGAAACCTTCAAAAAGAATCAAGAAAAAGAACTAGAACGGATGCGCGTACATGATACGCTGTAAAGTCGTACATATAGCTTCACATGAAGACGATCTTGAAAGAGATCGTTTTTTTTCATGAAAAATGAGAGTAGCCTCTGTTTTGAAGAAACAGGGGCTACTCTCTTTACGTGTTATGCGCTCGATTCATATACCGTTTTTAATCGAGTTCAATCTTTACTGTCGTATCCTTTGGAATAGATTCGTCTGTTGCATAGAGAACAAATGTCTTTTGGTCGACAGGGACTTGATAGACTAAGTCGACAAGCGACTTATACGGGGCGAAATATTGATAGCCGTTCTTGAACGCTTTTTCATTGTGATTGACGTAATCAACAGTGGAATATTCTTTGCCGTCGAGCGAAGTCAGCGTAAATGTTCCTGGTCTGTAAGTTGAATAGGCACCTTTACTTTGTGTATCTGAGTTGTGCATGAAGACTGGAATCGTGACATAGCGATATCCGGTCTTTTCCTTTAGATTGAGTTCTTTTGGCGTCGGAGCGAGTGATTTTACGTAAAACAGTTCAGATGTTGCTTCCGGATCGCCCGGATAGGTTTGGATGACCCCTTTCTCCATTAGTTTTTTAAGTGCAGCATCTTGATTGCTTGTTTTTTTGTCAGCTGATGCTTTTGTTTCCGAAGCCAAGTCCTTTAGTTTTTGTCCGCTCGTCTGTTGTTGAGGAGCACTCTGTGGTGTAGTCGTCGAGGATTCCGTTGAGGCGAACAAGAACAGGCTCGCAACCCCGACACATAAGGAAGCAGCGATGGATCCGAGTGCCCACTTGAAACGCCGTTCTGTCGCCTGTGTATTCTCGACGATGCTGCCGAGTGCGGCATTCGGTGTGATCCGGACGGCACGCTCGGCGGGAAGTAAGGCACCTAACACGCCGGTGATTACCGGAATCAAGAGCATAATGCTAAGGAAACCAAGTTCTTGGACCGGGAATTGTCCGTAAACGAAACCGATCATTCCAAGTGCAGTCAAAAGACCGATTACACCAGCACAGAGACCCGTCATCATCCCTTCACTTAGTACGAGTAAACGAACTTGTCGGTCTTGCCAACCCGTTGCTTTGAGGACAGCGAGCTGATTCTTCCGTTCATTAACGTTTTGCCACATGATTTCGGTCGTCGTCAGGATGGCGATCAGTAGAGCGACGCCCATTGCGACATAATGCATCGTACCGACTTCGAGCGCGACATATTCGCCGAGCCATGTTGCATACAAGACGCCTTTTAAGCGGAACGTGATGAACAGGAAGAAGATGAACAAACTTGTCGGTAAGGCAATCGCGACGATGGACAGTAATGTCCGTTGCCAGTAGGTGACGAGCTGGTTGATGCTCATCCCAAGGACGCTACGCGCACGGACGAAACGGCGACCTTTCGAAACTTCGCCAGAACGCATGCTTTCGTATGGTTTGATACGACGAATCAACGTCATCGGCACGAGCGTTCCACCCCAGTAAATGAGTAAACCAGCAAGACCGATCAATAGAATCCGACCGATTGCAATCGGATTGTCCGTCGTGACCCAGAACGAACCGAGAATCGTCCAAGCAATCAAGACGACGAGTGTACCGAGTAGCGTTGCTTCCAGGAACAGTAGTTTCGAAAGCTGACGCGGGCGCCAACCGAGCGATAGTAAAATCGCGAACTCTTTTTTTCGAGCATAGAGCAAGATGATATTCGAGCTAAAGACATAGACGAGTGCAACGGCGATGACACTAGCGATGATGCCGCTCATCCCAACTTTTGCTTCTTGGAAAATGGCGATCGACGACCCGAGTTTGATCCACGGTTGTTGAACCCAGCCGAGCGCTGATTCGTCTTTTAGACCCGGTAAATAGGTCAAAGCAAGCTGCGGGGAGGAACCAAGTGTCACGTCCGTAATTAAGCCTGTCTTTTGTTCAATTTCTGTTGCGACTTGCTGGAGCTTCTTTTCGCTATCAGCGTTCATCGTCTCGACGCCTTTGACGTTGACGCGGATGGCAGAGATTGCTTTATCGCCACGAATCTTGAACGCGGCATCGAGCGTCGTCAGCATCGATGGTGGTTTTGTCAAGAAATCGTACGGATCATTTGTCGGTTTGACGTCTCGAACTGGATTGACAGGACGTTCATTCTTGTCCATCACCCACTGAGCTTTCGACGGGAAGTATGTCTCCATCGGTAGTTCCGTCAACGGATCTTTCGAGATATTCAACTTTTTTGGATCGAAGACCCCGATATAGTTCAAGTTGACTTTTGGCCAGTCCGCGCTGTCTTTTCCGAACATCCTCGCTTCCCGGTACATGCTGCGTTTAGCGAGTAAGGAATCTTGGTCGACTTGTTTCGGTTGGACTTGATAGGTGAACGGCCAACGTGAAGCATAAGGACTTTTGATCGAGCGATAGTCAATCGGGGACGGTTTTAAGGCGATCCACGTAAAGGAATTGCTGTTCGTCTCTTCAGCAGTAGGTAACGTGTGTTTTAAGATATCATTGACGAGTTTCTTCTGGACATCTTGGGTCGTGATTGTATAACGTTTAGCACCGCTAGCAGGTAAGGACTGTAAATATTCTTTTCCGCCTTTTTGTTCAACGTGTTGTACTATATCATTGATGGATTTTTCTTTCGATGGAAGCTCGACCTTTTCGTACGTGTAAATGCGTGTCGCATCGACATATTCACGATTGTTCAACAAGATCGGAATTTGGACACCGTCTTCACCAAACGAGGTGACTTGATCTTCTTTTGAAAAATAATTACTATAGGCTCCTTTTGTCGTCGCTTGATCCAAACCGACGAGTGCTGCCTCCGCTTCGGGATCAACACCCGCAATCATCACCTGACTCCCGTATTCATATAGAGGCTGCTTTCCAAGGGGGAGGGGCGACACACCTGATTTTACTGCATTTCCTGTAGGTTCCCATCCTGCTGCTAAGAAGGTGACCCCACTCGATGATTCGTTTTGTAACCCAGTATCTTGCGTGTCTTTAATCGTCAGTTTATAAATACCTTCTTGATCGATCGTATGCGTACCGATACTCGAAAGTGTTTGGTTATAACCGATCATCGCGATCGGAGCAGCAATCTCGATGTCAGCAATTTTTTTGATCGTTTCATATTGTTTGCGCGTGATCCCACCATCGAGACCACTCATATAGTTTGGCTCGAGTAACTTCAAGTCTTCCGTCACGCTCCGGCTACCTTCTGGTCGGACGACGATATCGTAAGAAGAGCCCCAACGCTTTTGCAGTTCATCGACGACGGTCCCGTTATTGGCTTGCGTCGTTCCGATCAAATAGCTCAGTCCGGTACTGACGATTAGGACACCGACGAGAAGTAAGATGAATCGTTCTTTGTTGCGCCACCAGGAGTTCCAGATGAATTTAAGCATAGGCATAGACCTCCAATAATGCGAACGTCTCGTCGTCACCTGTCTGGTTCGACTTGATGATATGTTTACTCGTGAACGAATACGGCATAATGTATCCCTCCTGAAGGTTATTTTTATTCCATATGTAAGTAATAAAAACCATTACTTTCCTATTATAGTCATAATTAAATGATGTCGAACCATTAAAATCCATAAATTTTTGAATAATAAGTTAATTTTTGTTCTAATCTTTTTAAAGTGATTTACTTGATGTGTTAATAAAAGTGGCTCTTCTAACATGTACTGAGAGAGTTGGAACGAAAATTTCTACAGGCTTATTTTACTGTGAGAAATCTTTTTTATAATTAATTGACTAAATAGAACAGTATCTTGTGAGTTCTGACGTCAATGAACGAAATATCAGTGTCATCTAGCAATATGTCTATTTCATTGTCTTCATAGGTTGAATTGGTAAATAATAAATGTCATTATATAAATATAGGAAATGGTGAATGTGTTTTTGTCTATAAAAGTAAAAATTATTATGAGTAATAGAGGAGATGAATAGTGAAATGAAAACCCAGGTTTTAGAAAGTATTTTTGCAGCATTGTTTTTTCTTATTTTTCTAATGTTTTTTGAGGGAGTACCGAAGTCGACTGATACATGGATCGAGTATGGAATTAAGACTGTGGCAATTGTCTTCATTTTTCTATTAACTGAAGGTATTTTTTCTAAAAAGTCGATTAAGAAAAATACATCACATCAATAATGTAAAATTCAATTATTCTAATCTTAGACATCGTATTATGTATAAACGAATAGAAAGAAAGCCCGCATTTGCGTCAAGATGTGGGCTTTCTTTCTATTTGTTGATCGAGTTAAGGTTCTTATATTGTGATGACGTATATATTCTTCATAAATATTTGCAATACTAAATGATTTCATCGCTTGATCTATTTTGCATTCCGACCAAGACTAGATGGAGCAATGACGCCTTCATCCCGTATGAAACGCAACACGCGATTGATCGTCACTGCACTGATAGCAGGACAAGCATTTCGGACATCTACTTTCGTGCACGGTGCAGTCCGCCCTTCAGCAAAGATATCGAAGCGTTACGTCAAAAGCGGACCATTCGTAGCTCTTTCGTATTAGTGAAACTTGACATGACGTTAGATCGTAGATGGATTGATGGTGCGACATCTATTCAAACAAGAGATAGGAGTGTATGGTCTTGAACGAATCCATCGTTTACTTTGTAATCCTAGTCCCCATGTTAGTGTTTGCGATCGTTTTATCAAGAGGGAAGGGCGCCTCATTACTTGCAGGATATAATACGATGTCTGAAAGTAAAAAGGAAACATATGACGAAGTCGCCTTATGTAAATTCATGGGTAAAATCATGTATGGGATTAGCTTTAGCCTATTACTGATCGCATTCAGTGAGATGTTTAAGTATTCATATTTATTCATAGTAGGTTTCGTTCTCTTGTTGTTTTTTATACTATTTGCTGGGGTTTACGC
Source organism: Exiguobacterium acetylicum (assembly GCF_022170825.1). NCBI lineage: Bacteria > Bacillati > Bacillota > Bacilli > Caryophanales > Exiguobacterium > Exiguobacterium acetylicum. Next base: position 1,526,186 of record NZ_CP081878.1, read on the forward strand.
GAACACGAAGGATCGATTCAAAAAAGTCAGGTAATAACGTTCGTGTCAACAAGTCCTTAGTCATTTAAATCATACTGTAATCGAGAAAGAGAACGACTAATCTTAAAGTTGAAGTCAATCCGCGTTATCCTTTCCGTGAGTGATTCATGCGTCCACAACTTTATATGCAAAAATATGTAGGGGTGAACCTGAAGTCTCGATCGTTTCGATCGATAGCCATCCTAATTTTTTATAATAATCAGAAGCGTTATCTGTTTTTAGATAGATGGTTGGAATCTGCTGTGACTTCGCGTAATCAATTAATTGGTCGATGAGTTGTTGTGCGATACCTTGACTTCGATACGCTTTTTCAACAAACAAAGAAGCGAGCCAAGGCGAATAGGCGGATCGTTCTTTCAAGTCATTTTCAAATAGAGAGACGGTTCCTACACACGTAACATTGTCTAAAGCTACGAATGTCACAGGATACGACTCATCTGATTTTTTGTCTAAAAATGCTCTTACTTTTTCATAGGGTGTTGTCCCTTTTTTCTTTTGAACGAATTCGTTATGAATCATTTTAGCGACTACTTCTAGATATTCAGGACGATTAAAAAGTGTATCAATGATCATGAGCTTATTCCCCCATCTAAAGTAAGTGAATTAGTATCGGATAGTTGCGTTAGAGACATATCGACATCTTCAGTCAAACATAGATGTAATAACACTATAATTTTAAAAGAAGATAAGGAGAACTAGAATGAGATTAGGACAATACTTGCAGAAAAATTATGGAAAAGTGAATTTATTTGATCGTTCCTTTGTCAAAAAAGATTTAGTATTTCACGTAGACTTAGTGAAGGAGCTGTATCAGTTAAAGGATGATTCAGATGAAATCAATGAGGAATACTTCAATCAGGTGTACGAAAAATCGATTGCCATGTTTGAAGATATATTCCGAGAGGAGGATCAACTTTATTTAGTCACTCACGTAAGAAGTGAACGGGGATATTATCAAAAAACAGCGACGAAAGTGCTTCGCCAGTTGAAGCGTAAAGAAGATAAATACAAAGTAAAGTATGTAGAGAAAGTGATTGATAAAGAAGAGGAAGTGGTCGAATATGCCGTTTTATTACCGAACAAAAAAGCGTTAAAATACAAACGTGTAATTAAAGCGATTTGCAATCAGGACTTCCCACCGCTACAACCAAGATTTCATCAAACCTATACATACTATCCCGAAGTCTTTTTCATAAACGTAGATCGAAATATCATCATGAATATCTATGATGATCGCGGTTGTTTCCTTCTGTTCGGTGATTCAGAGACGTATGACGTGTTCAAGAATATATATCGTAATGATATTAGTTAATCGTCAACCGTATTTTCATCGGTTCGCGAAACGCTCAAGCTAGTGCTAAGAAGCCGATCACTGAAAAAATGAAAAGGATCAATAGAGAAGCGAGTAGTGTTAAAGCGAGGATTTTCCCCGTATTTCTTAGACTTATGATGGCGCACACTAGCGCAAGCAACAGTCCGGCTAACATATAGTTCGTACCCCAAAAACCATTGAACGGTAAGAGTTTAACAGTTAGGAAAGTAAAAACCACGATGCCAATCGAGATCCATCCTAGATTTTCCCTCATAAACTACCTCCTCCAAAAAAACATATAGTCATAAATTGTCTCTTTTAAGCATATCATTACAAATGTTGGTATATAAAGAGTTTTGTGGTAGTCGCTTAAATATTGCCTAAATTAAATTTGTGTCATACATTTTATTGTCAAAAGACATGACAACAAGCAGGAAACCATTGAACATTTATCGATCAACAAGCAATCCCTCACTCTATTTAGAATGAGGGATTGTTTCGTTTCATCATTAGACTGTCAACTCGATCACATTACCTTCCGGGTCTGCGACCGTACTTTCATAATAACTGTCACCCGTCGTCCGGGGACCGTCAAGATGTTGTACACCTGCTTCCCGTAAACGAGCCGTCCAGTCGTCGACAGCTTGTTTACTTCCAAGTGAAAAGGCGAAATGAGCATAACCGAGTGTATTGGATGCTTTTTCTGTAATGTCCGTCCGTTTCATCAATTCAAGGCGTGCACCACTTGAGAACGTCAGGAAATACGATGTAAAGCCTTTCGTCGGATTATGGTACTGCTCGCCTGCCGTCGCATCAAAATGCGTTTCGTAGAATTGACGCATTCCTTCCAGATCTGCCACCCAGAGAGCGATATGTTCAATCTTCATTTTTACTCATCCTTTCTTCATTAAGAGGCTTTGGCTAACCGTTGTTTGAATAACATCCGGTTCAAGCCTTCCGTTGCGATCAGCATCAAGAAAATCAATCCAATCGTGAACCAATGGAACAGCGACAAGGAGTAAGAAGTCGCGAGCCAACCGAACAGTGGTGGCATGAACGTACTGCCGGTATAGGCGAATGCCATCTGCACGCCCATCAGACGTTGCGCCGCGGCCTCCCCGAACCGAACCGGTGTCTCGTGAAGCATTGCCGGATAAATCGGTGCGAGACCGAGCCCGACAAGGACGAAGCCGAGCGGCATCCAGGCAGCGGGTGCGAGGATGAAGCAGGCAGCACCAACTAAGGCGGTCCATTGACCGACGCGAATTAAGCGACGATTCGACCAACGGAGAGAAAGGAAACCACTAATGAAGCGACCCGCTGTGATACTACCGTAATAGACGGAGATCCAAGTTGCGGCCGACGTCACCGAAAACGACCGGACTTGGACGAGATAACTGCTGCCCCACAGACCGACGACCGCTTCGACGCCGCAATAAAAGCAAAATGCAGCGAGGGCAGCCAGCAGTCCGCGTGGTTTACCGGACGATGTATGAGTAGTCTGAACCTGTTCTAGATTGTGTTTCGGAGCGCGTTTCCAGAGCGGTAAACTGACGATCAAGATGATCATCAAGACAAGTTGTAGCGCACCAACGATGAGGTACCCAGTACGCCATCCGGAATCGAGCAACACACCAGCCATGATGAGCGGACCAGCTGTCGCGCCGACGCCCCAGAAGCAATGAAGCCAGTTCATATGATGGGCTTGATAGTGAGTAGCGACGAAATGATTCAGTGCCGCGTCAACGACACCGGCACCCAGTCCAAGCGGAATTGCAAGGACGAAGAGCCAAATCAAGGACGGAGCAATGAAAAAGCCGAGCAATGCAAGTGCTGTCAGTCCAGCGGAAGCTGCCGTGATGGGTCCTGTCGAATAACGCTCAATCAATCGACCGCTAAATAGACTCGAGACAATCGTTCCGGCAGCAATCGTCATGAAGAGCCAACCTGCCATATCAAGTGGTGCACCGAGATCGAGCCGCATCACCGGCCACGCTGTGCCGAGCAAGGCGTCCGGTAGTCCGAGGCTGATGAAAGCTAGATAAATCAGAGGTAACAATAAACGAGTCATCGGGGTAGTCCTCCTAACGGAATCTGTTCAATGAACGACTGAATGCCGAGTTGCATCAGACCGTCCAGATAATCGGTTTCCCAGTTGCTTTCGCGCAACTGTGGTAATTTGTCGAGCGGAAATCGCTTGGCGCATTGGTCCGTCAAACGTGTCAACACGTCATTTGTGACGTCTGATGCCGCAAATAAGATGACGTCCGGATTCAATGTGACGGTAAAGGAGAGAATGATCCGGCTTAATGCTTCGTACCACTCGTCAGTATGTGGTGAAGTATTTGCGAGGACTTGACCGACGTTCCGCTGCTCGTCAAACGGAATGAACGAGATTTCTCCAGCGAAGTGATGTGCGCCACGGACGATGCGCCCGGATACAGCGACACCGGCGCCCGGACCGTTCGTTCCGAGGTAAACGTAAACAGTCGTCTTGCTTTCCTGAGACGGAGCGATGACAGCCGCGTTCATGTCATTTTCGACGACGACCGGTCGAGCGAACCGGTCAGTCAGTTCTTGCTGTAAGCGGAGACCGTCTAGCGTCGGATAATCCGGGGCAAACAGGACCAATCCCGTAGCATCAACGGCACCCGCTACACCAATCGCAAGAGTTTGAACGGACGGGTGATTGTCTAGTAACGTTGTCAGCGTTTTCAATAAAGTCGAAAAATGATCCGACGAATCAATCGATAAGCGATCCGTCGTGATCAGGTTGCCACCGACGTCGTGGATCCGATACTTGAGATACGTCCGTTCGATGAATAGGGCGAGTCCATGAAAGCGATCCGTCCGGTAGCGGTACCGTTTTGCTGGACGTCCCCCACGAATTAACTCAAGCGGCGTCTCTTCGATTTCTTGAGCAACGAGCAACTGATCGATCTGTTTACTCGTTGTCGGAAAACTGACGTCTAATACTTGGCGAATGGCAGGAATCGTATCGAAATGTTCCATTAAAAAAGCGTGACGAGTCCGTGAAATGAGATCAGTCAATAGGAAGTCCTCCTAATCCGAATTACTTATTAAATTATTTTAATAAGTGTCGTTTTGAGTATATCAGATTAGGCAGAGAAGGCAAGTTTAAAAAGGAGGTGTAGGAGTAGAATAATTAAGAAAATAACGTTTCATTTTTCATGGGTCTGGTTAATAGTATAAATAGATAAAAAAATTTTAGTCATATATCTTTAATTCATACTATTCCGATTTGTAATATCTTGGGTAGCTTGTAACGGGAGGTAGATGGCGAGAGGAGTTTTATAATCATGACCACCCCACTATCAACTGATCTAGGGTCCCAAGATATTTTAGTTGCGATGCGCGATAACGTCGCAATGATCCGCTTCGACCGTCAACGTCGCGTCGTCGACGTCAATGGGTTGTTTGCGAAGACAATGAAATATAAACGAGAAGAAATGATTGGAATGCAACATCATCTGTTTTGTACGACAGAGTTTGCGATGAGTGATAGTTATCAAGCATTTTGGCATAAATTGTTCAGTGGCTTCAGTGCAGCGGATAAAATTGAACGAATTGATGCTCATGGTCAGTCCATTTGGCTTGAAGCAACCTACATGCCAATTTACGATGGAACAGAAGTGACGGGCGTCTTGAAGATCGCTTCTGATATCACGGACCGCCAGCAGATAATTCAACAGTTCGCGACATCGTTTGACACGATTGCGAGTGATTTGAATACACGTTCGATGCAGGGCGAGAAAGAGAGTCTTGCGTTACGTCAAACGATTGAGCAAATGGCAGAGACGACCCGTGATAATCATCAGACGATTGAACGCCTGCAACGCCAGGCGCAAGATATCGCGCAAGTGACCGAGACAATCAAAACGATTGCGTCACAGACGAATCTCTTGTCACTCAATGCATCGATCGAGGCAGCGCGAGCTGGTGAACACGGAAAAGGATTCAACGTCGTGGCAACAGAAGTTCGGAACCTATCGAAACTTGTTGAACAAGCCGTCGTCGATGTCCGACAGACGACGCAGCGAATGAATGATGAATTGCAGCGGATTGCCCGCGCAATGACACACGCAACTGTCGATGCAAAGGAGAGTGTTACCGTCGTCGCAGAAACAGTCGAACGGTTCCATGACGTCCAGAGTGCGGCATCGACGTTGACCGAGACGGCACGTGATTTTACAAAAGCGATATAAGCTAGCAAAGGTTAGGCGGCATTCCGGTAAAACGGGGTGTTGTATTTTTTTTGAAGACTATTCGGATGTTGGAATAATATGTTAATATACAACAAAACGAAAGGGAGCGATTTTTGAATGACTATTCGCACAGCCCGTCCTGATGATTTTCAGGCATTGATTCCACTATTCCAGCAAATCCACGATCAGCATGTTGCCTTACGCCCTGACCACTACCGTCCGCATGAGATGCCGGTACCGGAAGACTTATTCTTGTCCCAACTCGAGAACCCGGCTTATACCTTACTCGTCGCCGAGCATGACGGACTTGCTGGTGTGATCGTCTTAAAAGAAGACATCGTCGAAGGAAGTGGCTTCGTCTTCGATAAACATTACTTACGTGTCATCAGTTTAGTTGTTTCAGATACGCATCAAAAACAAGGTGTCGGAAAACGATTGATGCAAGCGGCTTACGCACATGCTGAAACGATCGGGTGCGACCGGATTGAGCTCGGCGTCGATGATGCTAATCTAGAGGCAATCGCCTTTTACGAAGCGCTTGGGATGGATGTCCGCTCAAGACGAATGGAATGGAAAGTGACGTCAAGCAGGGAAACGACGACGTGACGTCAAACAACAGATACTAGAAAGGGGAGATGTCATGTTCGCTTTACACGTTTCAGAGAAAATTTCATTACGCTTGATTGAGAGGCATCATGCAGAGGAATTATTCGCACTCGTCGATGCCAACCGTGAACATCTGCGCGAATGGCTCGGCTGGGTCGACGGCGCGACAGATGCGACTACATATCGGGAAACGGTCATTCCTGCCTGGCTAGAAGAGTTCGCAAACGGTAACGGCTTTACGTGCGGCATCTATTTAGAAAATGAACTCGTCGGAACGATTGCCCTACATGAAATCAACCGTCGTCTCGACATGACATCGATCGGTTATTATTTAGCGGGAAACGGTCTTAGAAAAGGCATCATGACCGACGTCGTCCGATACGTGACGAACTATTGCTTCGAGACACTCGACTTGAACCGGGTCGTCATCGAGTGTGCGACGCGGAACATGCGGAGTAGACGGGTTCCAGAGCGGCTTGGTTTTACGGAAGAGGGTGTCTTACGGGACACTGAGAAATTGTACGGTGTCTATCATGATGTCGCGGTCTATGCGATGTTACGTCGAGACTGGTCAGCGAAAACGCAGGAGGTGACGACATGCGCATCGAGCAAATGAATCAAGCGACGTATGATACTTATCTACCGGTCGCGATCGAAGAATATGCTGCGGAAAAATGTCGTGCTGGTACGTGGGCGGAAAACGAGGCGCTTGAGAAGGCGAGAGCAGATTTCGCGACGTTATTACCAGATGGTTTGAAGACAAAAGATCATTATTTGTTTACGTTTCGCGACGAGACAGGGCATGATATCGGGATGGTTTGGATTCATGTGACGGAGGAGTCACGCGGACGTGAAGCGTTCATCTTCGACGTCAAGATTTCGTCCGATAAACAGAACCAAGGCTACGGGAAGGAAGCGCTACGCTTGCTTGAAGTGATAGTAAAACGGATGAACGTCAAGAAAATTTCGTTACACGTCTTCGCGCACAACGAACGGGCGATTCATGTCTATGACTCGCTTGGGTACGAGAAGACGGATTACTATATGTCGAAGTCGTTGACGGATTAATGGAGAAAACCCGCCCAGATGGAGGGCGGGTTTTCTTATAAAATCGGCGATAATAATCGGGAGATACTCTCTTTGAAACGGATTATCCGTGGACGAGCAGCATATTTTTCAATCGTTAGTCGTTCGCTATCCGCGATATCGGACAAAAAGAGCAGCTCTAGTTCCTCTGCTACGGCTTGATGATACAGAATCGCATTCATCTCGAAATTCAATCGAAAACTACGCGCGTCGATGTTCGTTGTTCCGACCGAAGCGATCTTACCGTCGACGACGATTGTCTTCGCATGCATGAAACCGAGTTCATACGTATAGACTTCGGCACCATGTTGAATCAATTCACCGACAGAGGCATAGGTTGCCCAGTAGACAAACGGATGATCCGGTTGATTCGGAATCATGATTTTTAGTGTCACGCCTGAGGCGAGAGCGATTTTGCAAGCATCCATGAAACTAGCATCTGGGATGAAGTAGGGAGACTGGATGTAAATCGATTTTTCAGCGGAATGGATCATTTGAATCAGCATGTTCTTCAAGTATTCCGTTTCAGAATTCGGACCAGATGTGACGATTTGAATCGGAACGTGATCGTTTGATGTTTCAAGCGGCGGAATCGGTGCGGTCGACCAATCCGTTCGCTCCCTACTTGCTGCATCCCAGTCTTGTTCAAAATGATATTCGAGCTCTTCGACGACGGGACCGAGAACGCGCAGATGCGTATCACGCCAGTAACCGAACTGTTCGTCCTCTCCCAGATACTCTGATCCAACATTAAAACCACCGATATAGCCGATTTGTCGATCAATCGTACATAGTTTTCGATGATTTCGATTATTGATTCGCAGGTTTAGAATGCCGAGGGGGGAAGAGAAGAACGAACGAACTTCACCGCCATCTTGTTTGAATACTTCAAAGTCCTTTGATTTAAGCTTCCAAGAGCCAACAGCATCATAAAGGATGCGGATCTTGACGCCTTGTTTTGCCTGTTCGAATAAAGCAGACAGCAATCGCTCCCCAAGCGGATCGCGTTTTAAGATGAAATATTGAATATTGATTTCTACGCGAGCGTTTCGAATATCGGCGAGCAAGGTATCGAATTTCTGATGACCATCGAACAAGGTCCGAACGTCCGTCGCTTCCGTTAAGAGGGCGTCCGCCGTCCGGTTCGCTTGAACAATCTTGCGGTACTGGAAAATCGGATTGTCAGAATGGAGTGGTTCGTTCTCTTGCATCTTGATGTCGTGGTCCCGTAAACGTCGGCGTTCTTTTGGCACATGGTAAAACGTATCCTGTTTTAAAGAACGACCGAGCAGTAGATAGATCAAGAATCCAAGGACTGGCACGAAAAAGAGAATCATCAACCATGCCCACGTCGCACTGACGTCACGTCGCTCAAAGAACAGGATGGCAATCGCTGCTGCAATATTTGCGATGACGATCGCGTAGAGCAAGATTGATAAAATCAGGGTATAGTCCATCAATACGAACACCTCGTTTTCAATTAGAATGATTTTGACGGGAGGGAGAAAGGGTGATTTTAGAGTGGTTCCGTTTCATCTCGAGTATCGTGTTCATCCCGATTTCAGATGATTTATTAGTCATTCGTCAAATAAGTAGTTGGTTGCGACACGGACACCAACCAATCGTGATTTTTCTATTAGTCTGGTCTGCCTGTTTCGTTTGCTTTAATCTCTTCTACGGTATTCCTCGTTTGTTTCGAAAACTCCCTTTCTTTCAAAAGCTCTTAACGAATAAACATCTAGCAAAAGCAGAAGCGGTTCTTCAGGAGAAAGGAACGGTTGCCATCGCCACCTCATTTTTCCTTCCTGGTGTTCGTCGTCCGATTCATTATATGGCAGGGTTGCTCGCCTATCCATTTCGCCCTTATATCATCGTGACGTTCGCTGGTACAGGCATCTATGCGTTACTCTGGACGATTCTGATCAATCGTTTAGGAGCCTATGGACTATTGAATCGATTTTCTATCTGGTGGGCAACGCATAGTGGTGTTTTGTTACTTCCTGGTATCGTGGTCTTATGTGGCATCTTATGTTGGATCTTCCGGGACACGATCCGGAACTGGTTCGTCCGTTCGTAGGGCATGGTTTCGCAGTCGTGCCAGCTTCATGATGTTAAGCACCGTGACTTTAGCGACAGCATAAAATGGAACGGCAAGTAACATGCCGAGAATCCCTGCGAGTTGCCCGGCGACAAGTAAGACGACCGTGATCGTGATCGGATGAACTTTTAGTGACTTTCCTTGAACGAGTGGGGATATGACGTTGGCATCAAGTTGTTGCACGATCGTAATCCCGATGATGGCATATAATCCTTTGATCGGTTCATCCAAAAAGCCGATCACGACTGCTGGGGCGGCACCAAGAAATGGTCCGAGATACGGGATGATGTTCGTCGCGAAGATGAATAGTCCGAGTGGTAAAAAATACGGAATATCGAGCCACCAGAGAACAACTGTTGCGAGACTCCCGACGAATGTACAGACGATTAATTGAGCTCGGACATACGAGCGAATCGTTCCGTTCATATCCTTTAAAATGAGCAAGGCTTCCTCTCGATAACTCGTCGGAATGAAGCGAACGATGGCGGAAGGCAACTTCTTCCCATCAACGAGCATGAAGACATATAAGAACAGGGCGATGAATAACGTGAAGACTGTTGAAGCGATGAACTGAATCAACCACAAGATGGATCCAGCGATCGACGAGAAGAGATTTCCAAGAAGTGACGATGCACTTTTCAGCGAATTCTCAAAGGATGAAACATTGTTGTCAAAGGATGGAATGGATGTTCCGTACTTCGCGAATAAGGATAAGACTTGAGCATACAAGCGTTCAGCGAATCCAGGTACGGCAGCGATGAAGGCGAAAAGCTGTTTTGTGATGAGCGGGAATAAGGTTAGGAAGAATAGGATGACGAGACTGAACAAGAGTACTAAGACGATGAAAATCGCCAATTTCCGGGAGTGGAGACGACGTTCGAGTAAATCGACGAAGCCGACAGATAGATAAAATAAGATACCAGCTAAGATGAAAGGGGTGAAAATCGTCGTGAAGAGGACAAATAACGGATAAAAGAGAAAGTCGACGAGCCGTGCCATATAGATGATGCTGAGGATAAGTAAGATGAACAGACCAATACGAAAGGAACGATTGGAAATCAATCTGGACAAGGCAATACCTCCTCTAAGATTCATGGATATGATATCCTTTCCCCAAAATAACTAAAATAATTGGAAAAGGATGAATTAGCGATTCTTTTTTCACATATATTTGTTAATTTTTCGATGGAATGGGTAATGGTAAGTTATGCTGTTTAGACATGTGATTTGTCGTCAGTCTATCCCTTTTTTCCACCTCAAGACGTTCCTTTACCTCATCCTTCATGCGTACATAGTCAGTCCTGAACGTCACTCTTCCTTTCTCGTCCGTATAATCACTCGTACCCCCTCATCAATCACTTCAATTCTTTCATCTCAGATATCTAATTAGTTCACTAAATACCTTTGGATACGTCTTGTCCTGTTTTTTTATAATGACAAAGTTGCTTAGATGAAAAGGAGGAATCATGATGTCAACGGCTCGACTCATTCAAGAATTCAAGGAACTCGTACGCATCGACTCCGTCTCTTTTGCGGAAGGTCCATTCCAGAAAGAGTTGATTCAGCGTTTTCAAGGTCTTGGTCTGACCATTGAGGAAGATGCATCAAAAGAAAAAACGGGACTTGGAGCGAATAACTTCATTGCAAGGCTTGAAGGTGATACCTCAATCAAACCACTCTTTTTTTCATCGCATATGGATACGGTCTCTCCTGGTCAAGGCATTCAACCCCGCGAACGAGACGGTCGGATCGAATCTGACCAGACGACGATTCTTGGAGCGGATGATAAGGCAGGAATTGCGATCATGATTGAGATGATTCAGTGTCTAAAAGAGCAACAGATCCCACATGGTCCAATCGAATTCATTCTGACGGCAGGCGAGGAAGTCGGATTGTTAGGCGCAAAAGCTGTCGATATGACAATGTTACGGGCAACGTATGGTTATGTCCTTGATAACGGTGGTCCGGTCGGTGGAATCATCACGACGAGTCCATCGATGTATCGATTAGATGTAAAAGTGACTGGTCGAGCTGCTCACGCTGGTCTGGAACCGGAAAAAGGGATATCAGCAATCGAAGTCGCTACTCATGCGATCAGTCGGATGAAGTTAGGACGGATTGATCACGAAACGACAGCGAACATCGGTCTCGTGCAAGGTGGAACGGCGATGAACGTCGTCATGGAACAGTTGGAATTCGTTGGAGAAGTCCGCTCGTTTGATCATCATAAGTGCTTAGAGCAAGTCAACATGATGGAAACGCTGTTAAACGAAGCGGTCTCGACATACGGAGCAAAATTGGAATTTCATGCGACACCACTCATCACAGGGTATCACTTTGAAGAGACACATCCGTTACTCGTTCATGCCAAAACATGTCTTGAGACAATCGGACGACGTGTTCGCTTTGAACGAAGTGGTGGAGGCACGGATGCCAATGTCTTCAATGAACAAGGTAAAGTCGTCGTGAATCTATCGATTGGATATGATGAAATTCATACGGTAAATGAATATATTCCGGTTGATGAGTTCGAACAGGCCGTCATCCTCACTCTTGAGCTCGTGCGGCAGATGCCTTCGTTCCCAGCATGACGGTGTTTACTTTGGAAAACGACTACTCCGACGAACCGAAAAAAGACGAATCTTGATCATGAAGCGTTCCGAATATTCTTCTGCCATTCGAATACTGCATTTTATCACCTGTCGTTCCTTCATTATCGTTTTCAGCGTCGCCGATGTTCACGGTTTAGGGTTTACTACCAACCGGTCGTCTGAAAAGGAGGAACACGCATGCAACCGATCATCGCCTTTACGATCATCATGCTCATCTGGACAGTCAGCGATTATATCTCGAAAAAAACGAAGGCCTTATTATCTTCCTTATTCGTTGCTTCAATCATCTTCTTGATCGGATTTAAGACGAATCTTTTTCCAGAAGATTTGTTACCGACATCTTCGTTGTTACCACTCGGTCAAACCGTCGTCGGGATGATCATCGTCCACCTCGGAACATTGATCAGCCTTGATGAATTCAAACGTCAGTGGAAAACGTTTTTGATTGGGGTATCAGCGGTGATCGGGATTAGTGTCTTATTGTTTACGATTGGTCGATTACTACTGGATACCAATTATGTATTAAGTGCGATTGCCGCTGTCAGTGGTGGTACGATTTCCGTCATCATCGTTCAAGAGCAAGCACTGAATGCCGGACTGATCTCTGTCGCGGTGTTTCCAGTTTTGATTGCTGCCTTACAAGGATTGATCGGTTTTCCGTTGACATCGATCATTCTTCGAAAAGAAGCACTTCGAATTCGAGAGGGTGTTCGGGATGGTAGTATCACGAAACGAGTAGAGATCAATCCAGAACAAGCGACAAAGAAACAAACAATTCTTCCGGAGCCGTTTCAAACGACGGCAGGTACGTTGTTCGTCGTTGGTGTCGTCGTCATCGTCTCCTCATTTCTGAGCGGTTTGACGAATGGATGGCTCAATACGTTCGTCATTGCCTTGTTACTTGGTATCGCTTTACGGGCAACAGGTGTATTGAAACCAAATGTTTTAAACGGAATCGATGCCTACGGTCTGATGATGCTGGCGATTTTGTTGATCATCTTTGGACCGCTTGCAACGACTTCATTTGCGGACCTCGTCGAACTACTCGTTCCACTTTTGATCGCCTTTTTCCTTGGCGTACTTGGCATCGTCTTATTCGCGATGCTTGCAGGGAAGTTGCTCGGGTATTCCTATCCGATGGCGATTGCGATCGGTTTGACGTCTTTATATGGGTTTCCAGGTACATTGATCCTCAGTCAAGAAGCAGCTAAAAATATCGGGGAGACGGAAGATGAGGTCCGAATCATTGAAGATGAAATCTTACCAAAGATGGTCGTTGCCGGTTTTTCGACGGTGACGATCACATCCGTCTTCATTACCGGTATATTAGCGTCGTTCATATATTGAATGGAGGGATAGAAAATGGGGTTTCAAGAAGATATCAGTCGTTTGAAACAGTATTCTGGTGAGCCAGTCTTGTCGGTTTACTTGAGTACGACACCTGACAAACGGAATCAATGGCAAACGGTCTTACGGAATGAACGAAAACGGATCCTGTCTGAACACGAAAATCAAACAGCGATTGAAACTTGCTTTGATGCCGTGGAACGGGCGATTCAAGAACATCGGACACAACTCTTACGTAGTGTCGTAGCTTTCTTTACGAACGATGGTCAATTGAAGGAATTACATCTGCTTCAAGTAGATGTGACTGACGAAATCAGTTACGGTCCAAAAGCGAACGTCAATCAATTAGAGGTTCTTGATCATCAGTTTCCGAGAACGGGTATCGTCTTGACGCATCTCGACTCTGCGACGATTCTCGATGTCCGGGTTGGCGAAATCGAGACGAGACGGGATTATGAACTTGATTTAGACACGGGACAGTGGCGTCGTTATCAAGGACGAAGTGCAAGGCAAGGCGCGTCAAGTAGTAGTCAGTCAGACGATTTTCAAGCACGTGTCAATCAGCAAGCAGAGCGCTTTTATCGCGATTTAGCGTCTGAAATCGATACATTACGACGGACACAAGACTGGGAACGGCTGATTTTAATTGGTGAGCGGAGTCAGGCGAGTTACTTGGAACAAGCGTTGAAGGCGAAACCGGATCAAGTGATTCATAAAAACTTATCGCAAGCGAGTAATCAACAGCTACTACAACATGTATTTTGAACAAAAACTCCCCTAGTGAATCGTTCGCTAGGGGAGTTCGTCTATTAACGCCAGGTTTGTAATGTATTTGCGAACTGAATGTTCGTCTCTAGTTCGCCCGTGATCTCACGTGCTGCAAAGTCATTACCAGCTAGCCAGTCAGCAAAGTCGAACGTCACCGGTTCCTGGTCACCACCGAGAGCGAACCAGACCTTCAATTCCTCAGGGAAATAAGCCGATGTGTGAATCGTACCTGCCCACTGGGCGTACAGATCAGCAAAGACTCCTTTATCGGTATCGTTGAGAAGGCGAAAAGCAGATTCTGCGTCTTGAATCATGTGTTGGTGGGTCTTTAACTCCATCATCCGACGTTTCGAGTCATCGAGGTGGTAACGGTTCTCGTGTTGGAGCAAATCGAAGTGATTCGTACACATGTTTGTCTCGCGCACCAGCACATCCCGTGCCGTTGCTTCGATGACGAATGAACGCGCTGATTTATCGTGGACGACATATGTGAACGATCCCCGATGCGGAATTTCTTTTACGAGTGAAATCGCATCATCAACCGACGTACACATTTCTAAGATGATGCGACCGATCATGAAGCTGACGAACCCGTCACCCGGACGACGGCGATTGATGAAATTATAGCCCATCGCAAGACCATGTTCGTTCATCCCGTCCATTCGTCCGGTCACACGCGATGCCGGACCGATGATTGCGGAACCACCATCGTTCGGTTGAAAGACAGAAAATCGCCCATCGTACGTCATCGGATGGTAGTCATAATTGCGGACGAGAAAGTTATCGCCGGTCATGATCGAACAACCACTTTTTGGTCCTTCGACGCGGTAATGACCGAAATGGAGTAACGTATCCGGAAGTGATAGTTCGAGTTCATCCTGAAGTCCGAGTAACTCGTCCCAAATATGCGGAGCATACCGAAGGAACATCTCCTTCGTTTCGACCGGATCGACTTGAAAGCGCGGGACACGGATTTTCCAGTTGTCCTCCCGATTATGGAGCAACTGGTTTCGTTTGACGTAACGCCCTTGTTCGCGACCGAATTCATAATGACTGCCGCGAAATTGTGTGATCTCATTGGCTACACGTTGCATACGATTCACCCTTTCTTTGACTGCTGTACGCTGATTATATCGAACGGAAGAGAGAAAGTCGTATGGCAAGTCTTTCTTTGAGCACATCTAAAGTATGGGAATATTAAGAAAATAGTCAACTTTTTCATTCTTGAACCGATAACAAAAACGGGAGGGGATGGAATGAAACATATGTCAGTCAGACGGAAGATACAAGCTTTGATCGCAACAGCCGTCGTTGCGATGCTTTTAATTGCGGGGGCAGGACTCTATTTCTTAAATCAGATGTCGAACGCTTCACGCGCGATGTATCAGGAAAACTTGATACCAATCCAGGAAGTCGCTCAAATCCGAATCGATACGCGCGCGCTCGATTCTTTTTTGGTCGAGATGATGTTAACGAAGGACGAGGCGCGGGTCGCTGAACTACAAGCTGATATCGATACGCGGCAAGAACAGATTCGCTCGTCAGTCACGAAGGTCGAAAAAACAGGGCAATTCGATGCTAAAGAAAAGAAACAGCTTGAAGAATTAAAAGATAATGTCCTCGCCTATGATAACTCGATGACGATCGTTCAAGACGCAGCGACGCGTAACGAGACAGAAGAAGCGTATACGGCGTATTCGCAAGGTCTCGAACAAGTTCGGGATAACGTCGCGGATTCAGCAAAAAACTTAATGGCTTCGATGACGAAACAAGCGAAGACGCTTGACGCTCAGAATCAAGCAGAAAAACAAACGGCCTTTTACTTAATGCTCGGCATCTTTTTACTTGCAGTCCTCTTGTTTGCAGGACTTGCGATGTACATTACACGCCTCATCACGCGACCGATTCGACAGCTCCAAGGTTGGATGGATCAATCGGGTAATGGAGATTTAACGATTCGAGGCAATTACGACTCAAAAGACGAACTCGGTCAATTGACGACGTCCTTCAACGAGATGATTGCGTCACAACAACAAGTCGTGCTTGAACTAACAGGTACGGCAGATCGTGTCGCTGTTGCGTCAGACGAATTAAGCGTCAATGCGGAGTCGACGACGAAAGCGACGGAAATGGTCGCCGTGACGATGGAAGAGATGGCAAGCGGGGCAAGTCAACAACTGCATCAAGTGTCCGACGCCTCACGGACAATCGAAGAATTGACGACGTCGGTCCGTTACGTCGCGGGCAATGCGCAACAGATGACGGAACGTACGGCGGATGCGATGGAAAAGGTCGCACTCGGTGGTCAAGTCGTCGGAACACTCGGCACGCAGATGGGTCGGATTCAAGACGATTTTAATCGTCTCAGCCACGTCATTGATGGTCTTGGTAATCGTTCACAAGAAATCGGACAAATCACGGACTCGATCAAGGGTGTTGCAGCACAGACGAACTTGCTCGCACTAAACGCAGCGATCGAAGCAGCGCGTGCTGGCGAACAAGGACGCGGATTCGCTGTTGTTGCTGCTGAAGTCAAGACGCTCGCTGAGCAATCAGCGGTCTCAGCAAAACAAATCGAGACATTGATTCGTGTCATCCAACAAGAGACGGAAGCATCCGTCGTCTCGATGGAGAAAGTTTCGACGGAGATGACGAGTGGGATCGCAGTCGTCGATCAAGCTGGTGCTTCGTTTGCCGATATCGAGACAGCCATCACCGACGTGACAGGGCACGTCGAAGAAGTATCGGGTGCCGTTCAAGAAATGGCGGCAGCAAGTGAACAGATTGCCTCTGTCATGCGGACGATTCAAGCGGTGACAGAAGGAACTGCTGCTGGTACACAAAACATCTCAGCCTCGACTGAAGAACAGATGGCATCGATGGAAGAAATTTCATCGGCGTCACAGTCGCTTGCGACGATGGCAGATGATTTAAAACAAGTCACGGGCAGGTTTACTGTCTAAGTGATTAAAAACGACGACCATGAGGGGAAACCCGTCATGGTCGTTTTTATATTTACGGTAATGACTGGAAAATAGGCAGGGGAGTAAGGTTGTTTCGTCGTATGTACATGTTAAGTAAGAATGACGCAAGGCAATCGAATCGGTGGATGGATATTATGAAAGTGATTGAAGAAACTGTTTGACGGCGCGGCGGGACCTTAAGTGAATGATCTGTTTATCGGAAGTAGCTTCAAGTGTTGAAAGGATTTCTGGGCGCTTATCAACCGGAAAACGCCAAATCCACTTTAGAAAATCGAGTGACAACTTCTCGGGGCAACCTGTCGCCATGTCCGGTCGACTGGTCTTGCGATAGCGCCATGTCCGTTTGAGTGCCCGGTAAAGACAAAGCGTCCGAGGTAAATCAAGGAAGATGATCGTATCGGCTGCATCGATCCGTAAGTCAAGCGTTCCACCGTAATTGCCGTCGATGATCCACGTGTCGCGTGACGTGAGTGTTTGTTGAATCAAGCGTTGTTCCTCACGCGAGACCGCCTCCCAGTTCGGACGCCATAATAAGGTGTCAAGGTGATTGACGGGATAGCCGAGTTTCTCTCCCAGCGCCCGCGCAAGAGTTGATTTGCCGGATCCACCAGACCCTATCAAAATGATTTTCTGCATGAAATACCTCCTATTTTTTGTCATAGGAATTGATCATACCACGTTTTTCTAGTTGAGGATAGAACGAAAGGAGTGAATGAGATGGTACCAAATTTTATAATCGAAGGGATGACGATCGTTTTTGTACTACTCGTGATTGGCTGCGGCGTGATTTTTCTGCCGGTACGCTGGAAGCGGTATGGATTGATTTTGCTTGGTTTGGTGGCAATCGGATGTAGTTCCTTTTGGTATGTCCGACCGACGCTCGTGAATCAGCAGATTGCTGAGAATGCGAAGTTGCTTAAGATGGAACTGGCACGTCAATTCCCTGATGAAGTCTACACTACAAAAACACAAAAATTTTCATACGAATCTTCTTCAAGTCCATACGAAGTTGAAGTCAAATTTGAGAACGAACCTAACGTAACCTATTATTTAGAGATGGATGGGGACAGGATTAACCTGTCGAGTTTTACATTTAAAAACGGAGGATTTCCGAGTGAACTACAGCATGAATTTAAATAAAGACCGGATGCCACAACATCCGGTCTTTTGATTAAAGGGATTTTGTTTTTTGCGCAGCGGACATCGTCTTGACAGCGAAGAAGGCGATCAGACCGAATCCGACCTTGTTGATCAAGTCGGCAAAGTTATAAATCAATTCGCGGACGAGCTGTACCTCGATGCCGGGTGCAAATAAGGTGACGGCGTAACCGACCGGATAGATCGCCCAGCCAATCAAAATGAACAAGCGCATTTGTAACAGTGCTTTTCGAATCGGTGCGGGTTTGTCTTCAGCGGCTTTCGTGACATTCGTGAACAAGAGATAAATGATATAAAACCATGCGATACAACCGGCGACGTATGCCCAAAGACCGAGTTGTGTGAAGCCACCTGCTAGATTGATCGACGACTCTCCGATGTAACCACCGATGATCATGATGATGTCCGCGATGACGAGTTTCGTCAACAACGCACGTCCTTTTCCTTCCTTTAATCCAAGCAGTAAAGGAAACTTAATCAGCAAGAGAGGCGTCGTCACAAGCCAGTCGATGTAGCGGATTTCAGTCGGAAAGCCATCGATCTCCGACAACAAACCGGATTCCCCGACAGCTTGCTTCATGAAATAGTAATGAATCGCAGCGACGAACGTGACGAGTGCAGCGACTGTTGCGGTCGAACGGTATTCCGGGGCGAGGGAATTTCGTTCGACGAGAAAATAGAGCGTACCGGCGGCCATTCCGACGAATCCGACCCAGAACATGTACTGGGTCGCAAGAACGAGAAGGTTGACATCTTCCATGTGATTCGACTCCTTTTCGTAAGTGGGCACGACCTTTCATACTTCTATTTTATAAAGAATGAAGGAGTTAAACGTCATGTCGGAACGCTTTGAATGTGCTGTCTATCAACGGTTTGACAACATTTCGACACACTTGAGGAGGAGTGACAGATGACGATCAAACGAATGGATCATATCAGCTTGAATGTCGAAGATTTCGAAGAAGCGATTCGTTTTTTTACGCTTTGCGGTCTTGAAGTGCGCGGACGGTGGGAGATGGAAGGAACACTGCTCGATCAGCTATTAGACTTACAGGGAGCAAAAACGGGATGTGTCGCACTCGGATTACCAGATGAACCGATCTGGATTGAGCTCGTTCGCTTTAAGGAGCCGCGCGATTCGTCTAAGGAAATTCATCCGGTCTACGCGAATGGATTCCGTCATCTCTGTTTTGAGGTGACGGCACTCGACGCACTCATCAATCGTCTAGCGAATATTGGCTATCATCCGATCGGAAGCATAGCGGATTATGAACGCGACTATCGTCTCTGTTATGTACGTGGACCAGAAGGTGTGATTGTTGAGCTGGCAGAAAAAATCGATCCCGAATAACAATGGGATCGATTTTTGCATTCATGAACAACACGAAGTCGATGATTCTGGTAAGGAGACTTTGCAGACACCGGTTTCCGGCAGCGTCAACTCAACTCGTTTAGCGCGTTTCTCGTCTCCGACAAGATAAGCGACGATCGACCGGATCTGTTCATACCCCGTCGCAAGCAGAAAGGTTGGCGCACGCCCGTAACTCTTCGCACCGACAAGATATATTCCGTGATCCGGATGACGTAATTCCTCTTCCCCATGTGGACGGACGGTACCACAACTGTGAAGGTTCGGGTCAATCAGGGGAGCGAGCGTCCGGTTGCTTTCGGTCACTGGATCGATATCAAGCCGTACTTCCCCAAGGAATGAGAAGTCAGGTCGACTTCCCGCGTTGACGATCAGCTGATCGATAGCAAAGAGTGATTGACCGTCTTGTGAGGTGATGGCGAACGAAGTTCCCTCAGATTCAATCGATTGAGTTTTGAAACCAGTGTGTAGATTGATTTGCTCTCGTTCAACGAGCTGACGGATGCGTGAACCGAGGGCACCGCGACCTTCCAATGCATCCTTATCTTCTCCGCCGTAGGCTTGAACTGGGTCCGATTTGCGAAGGATCCAATGAATCTCCGTTTCAGGGTGTTGCGCTTTAATGGAAACAAGTTCAAGGAGTGAGTTCAAAGCCGAGTGCCCGCTACCGATGACAGCGACGGATTGATTAGCGAAAACAACAGTATCACGTTTTGCATTTACGATCGAATACCGAACAGGTAAGTTCTGTTCGATTTCGACTCGATGTCCGGAACTGATAGCGGGGTTTGGTCGCCCGAGGACGCCAGACGCATCGATGACCGCGAAAGCGAGAATATGTTTACGTCCATTCGGCGTGTCTATGACTAATTCGAACGGCGTCGTTTCACGTGAGGCGTTCGTCATTTTATCAAGACCTGCTCGAGAGACGGAGAGGATCTCGTGATGAAAGTGAAGAGATGGAGCAATTTCTGGCAAAGTAGCGAGGGGAGCAAGATACTGTTCAATTAGTGCCGATCCGGTTGGTGTATCATCGTCTGCTGGTGCGATCCAATCCGTCATTTCGAGCAACAGACGTGCTGCATCGCTGATGTTGTATTGCCATGTTGAAAACATCCGAACGTGTTCCCATTGTTTGACGTGATGGGCGATTGAAGACCCTTTTTCGAACAAAAGAAAAGGTTGTTCTTCCACCGCAAGTTGCGCAGCAGCGGCAAGACCAATTGGACCGGCACCAATGATTACAACGGGATAAGTTGAAAGATTTGTCATACGTAACTCCTCCTTTTATTTGTAATTTGCAAGTATTAAAGACATGGTTTACAGCAGGCGTCACTTTCTGCCATCTTCGTATTCAACAAATCAATCGCTTGGAGGACATGTGCCTTTTCAAAGGATGTCATCGAGGAGAAGATGCTATCGAGGTAGACGTTCATTTCTTGATCGATGGCTTCAGCGACACGATTTCCTTTTTCAGACAAACGAAGAAGGTGGATGCGTCGGTCATTGACAGCAGGGCGTTTTACTAGTAAGTCTCGCTTGATTAACGTCTGGACTTGGCGACTAAACGTCGTAATGTCTAGTGCAAGTTGATCGGCAATTTCTTGCATTGAGGAATCGGGATGTTTTGCGACTTGATACAAGAGATGACTCTGAACGAGTGAAATCTCTTCATCTAGGACGGCACAACAATTCTTATTGAGTAACCCAAAACGTCGAGTGAACGTTTGGAATAGTTCGCGGGTTTCATTCAAGATCCGTGCTCCTTTCTCGTAATAACTTTTATGAATCATTTATATAATAATTATTTGTAATTTGCAAGTGATTATATGATGATTTTACTAAATCACTAAGAAATGGAGGGATTCGGATGCGAATTCGTTGGATGGAAGAAGAAGACCGTTATCGCGTACATGAGATTTACCAGCAAGGAATCGAAGATGGTAACGCAACATTCGAAACGATGATTCGTGAAGAGGTGTGGTGGATAGGAATGTTACAAGCAGAGCGATTCGTTCTGATCCACGAGATACATGTCGTTGGATGGGGGAAACTAAGTCGTGTCTCCGAACGTGAAGTCTACAGTGGCGTTCGGGAAATCAGTATTTATGTCGATCGGTCGTTTCGCGGTAACGGCGGTGGTCGATGTATATTAGCGGCGATGATTCAGTTTGCGGACACGCACGGAATTTGGACACTCCAATCGCATCTTTTCCCTGAAAATGTAGCAAGTAGACGATTGCACGAGCGATTTGGATTTGAACTTGTTGGTCGAAGACGGGCGATTGCTAGGCATCATGGTGTTTGGCGAGATACATTATTGTTCGAACGACGAACTACTATCCGTTGACTGCAGAATCACGTTAAAGATAGCTAGAAGAATGCCGTAAAGCGGAGTTTTTTGTTTATGGGTTGTTCACAAAAGGAAAGTAATAAAAGTGATATTGATTACAAGTGGCGGAGGAGGATGAACGAATGATACGAGCTGTATTTCTGAACTGCACTTTAAAGGCATCAACGGAACCTTCGAACACGGAAGCGTTGATTCAAGATGTCATTAAATATTGGGGCGATCAAGTCGAGTCCGAGATCGTACGTGTCGTTGATCATGATGTGGCGTTTGGTGTCACGGACGACGAAGGAGACGGAGATGGGTGGCCGGTCATCTTCGAAAAAGTGAAACAAGCTGATATCGTCGTTATCGGAACACCGCTTTGGCTTGGCGAGAAGAGTAGTGTCGCGACACAAGTCATTGAACGGCTCTACGGTGGAAGTGCTTTGACGAATGATGTCGGTCAAGCCATTTATTACAATAAAGTAGGTGGTGTCGTTGTTACTGGAAACGAAGATGGTGCTAAGCACGCATCGGCTTCAATTTTATATGGGTTATCGCACATCGGTTTTACGATCCCACCGAACGTCGATGCTTATTGGGTCGGAGAAGCAGGACCCGGACCGTCTTATATTGAAGCGGGACGAGAAAATGACTTCACGAAACGACATGCTCAGTTTTTAGCGCATAACTTGTTACACCTTGCACGTATGCTTAAAGAACATCCGATACCAGCGGAAGGGAATGTGATGGAATGAAAAAGCGACGTTTGACGGGATACGGTGTCGCAACATTATTCGCCATGAGTTTGATGGTGGCAGGTTGCGGAAATGACGAAACTTCGACAGACAAGGTCGAAGAAGGATCGACGAATTCAAATACGACCGACGATACGA
This sequence comes from Exiguobacterium acetylicum, assembly GCF_022170825.1. Classification (NCBI taxonomy): domain Bacteria; kingdom Bacillati; phylum Bacillota; class Bacilli; order Caryophanales; genus Exiguobacterium; species Exiguobacterium acetylicum. Next base: position 1,549,019 of record NZ_CP081878.1, read on the forward strand.
TGAATAATGACGATACGATGCAAGATCAGGATACTGTGACGAAAAATGCCGATACGGACTATGGATTCAACAGTCTATCGATTGAGGCGGACGTCGACGGGGATAACGATGCTATTGATATTAGTTATGACCGGGATAACGATGGAACCGAAGCAGAATACCGTTATAAGGGAGAGCAAAAGCAAGGGGACGATGCGATGACGGAACTCGATTCGAAGTTCAAGAACTTAAAGATTGATGCGGATACATCAGAAGCAGACGTCATCGGAGAGGTCGAGCGTGTGTTTGCGATTCAAGATGCTTCCCGTTTAGAGGTCGAAATTGAATTCTCAGACGGGACCGAAAAAGAATATCAAAAATAAACAAGAGGTCTGCGCTCGTAAGGGGCGTAGACCTCTTGTTTTAGTAAATCGTCAAATGAGCGAGAACGCCATAATGGTCGCTTGGTAATAGATGATGTGTCAGTCGCTTGTTTCCGATCAGTTGCACATGCTGTAACGTCACAGGTAGGGGCGAACGCTGACAAAGTAACCAATCATACCGAACCGGTGTCGTGACGCCGTCATTCGATGCCAAATGCGAATTCGTTACGGGATCAAGCGTCGCAGCTGCGACTTGATCGGTTCGCGTAGCATAACTGTCCGCGAGATCAACCCACTCGCGTAGCGCAGCGTGATGAACGGGCGACCCCGGACAATCATTGAAGTCTCCGCCTAAGAACTCGATCGTCGCGTCATCTGATTGCGAGGCGATCCATTCGTTGACGAATTGAAGTTGATCAAGTCGGATGTCAGAGGCGCGCCAGTTAAAATGAATATTCGTTACCGCAAATTGGATACCATCAATTGTGAAGGGGATTCGAATCGCACAGTGGTGGTTGATGTTCACTGTCGCGGCAGCACTCGAATCCGTTCGCTCAAACGGCAGTTTTGTTAAAATGGCAAGTCCCTCATCCGGTGAATCCATGTAAGGATCCATCATCCAATAAGGGTATCCGGTTGCTTGCGCCAAATGCTCGGCGATCGAGACGAACGGTTCGTCTGGATGAAACGTCGACATGACTTCTTGCAACAGGAGAATGTCCGGTTGGTGTTGATTGATCTCCGCGCACAATGCCTTGAACCGTTCTTGTCGTTTGTGCGGATGGTGCCAAATGTTATAGGTCGCAATCGATAACGAGTGACTCATAGGTGTAAGCCCATCAGAACGGTATCGTAATAACAGCCGTCCGATAGTAACCGGTCGTGACGAAGCCGTCCTTCTTCTTGAAACCCATGCCGCTGATAAAGCCGAATGGCACCAAGATTCGTTTCAACGACCTCAAGCTGAATTTTGAGGAGTGATTGCGCTTTCGCCCAAGCAATCATCCGATCCATGAGTTGGCTCCCAACGCCTTGTCCCCAATCGGATTGAAGTACACCGAGTCCGAATGATGCCTTATGCGCGAAGCGTTTCAAATGAAATCCGCGACAGCGAGCATAAGCGATCAGTCGCCCTTCACTCTCGACGACAAGGATACGGTCTGGCACTGATGTTTGACGTAACTGGTTCGCGAAATCCGTCGCCGTCATCACGTCCTCACCGGGCATCCGGTCAAAATATTCCGTTTCCGCGTCGAGTGCTTGGCGGAGTTCAGCGAGAGCCTCAGCGTCACTCAGCCGAGCTGGTCGAATCTGATAACGTTGTGTGTCAAACGTGTGGTGCATCGTCTGCATATGTAATCCTCCGATCGAGTTGGAATATGCTATCATTATGGCATTAATGGTATCATTTGTAAATTTAAGGGGGGAGCAGTGTGGAAATTCATACGGGAACGAAGGAAGACGGGACATTCATCCGCGAGCAATTGATTGCCTATAATCGGCAACATGTTCCTGAAGCCTTATATGAACAATCGGAAGAACTTTGTTTTACAGCTTATAATGAGACGGGCGAATGCATCGGAGGCATTACCGCCTCTTTCGGTTGGCAACACATTCATGTCCAGTTTCTTTGGGTGAGCGATACAGCACGACAGGCAGGTGTCGGAACCCGCCTGCTGCAAGTAATTGAAGAATATGCGAAGGGAGCGGCGTGTACGAAAATCCTTTTGGATACGTTTGATTTTCAAGCACCAGACTTTTACCGCAAACATAGTTATGAAGAGTATGGACGCCTGACTGATCATCCGTCGATTGGACAAACACACTATTTCTTCGTCAAGCGACTTTAACGCCGGACGTGCACGATCCAAGCTGACATGTACGTAAGTGTTCCGATCGATAAGACAAGAGCAATCGCATAAAATGGAAATGCTGGATACAGTTGAAGTAACGGTTGCTCAAATAAAAAGGCAAGCATTAGGACGGGAAGGCTGATCATAAAAGCGACGTACGCTGCACGCGTCGCTTTCCCGGTGATGAGTGCCTCGCGTTCGTCTGAGTCAGAAAATTCTGCTGTTGCAAACGAACGTGACCGGTCTTCTCGTAAGAAATAACTGACGACCGAAAGGATAATCGCAATCACTAGAACTGGAAGGACGCCAATTAGATTTAATTCCAGCGACAATCCCGTACCGGATACCGGGTCATCTTGAAATAACTGCAGATTAGCATGAATGGCACTGATGAGATAAGCAGCTAAAAAGTAGAGACAGCAATTAAGTAAGGATTGAGTGACGACACGTTTCATCGGGATTCCTCCTCTAATTGAAATAGTTCTTCGATGGGTCGATCGAAAACACGAGCAATCTGCATCGCTAGTAAGAGCGACGGCGTATAGCTCCCTTTTTCAAGCGAGATGACGGTCTGGCGCGTCACGCCGATTCGTTCCGAGAACTGTTCCTGCGTCCACTTATGCTGTTGGCGATAGAGGCGGACATGGTTCGTCAGCTTCATCTGACGACCTCCTTTCCAGTTGTTTACATTGTAAAGTCTGTTTTACAATTTGTAAAGCGGACTTTACTTTTTATGATAAGAAAAAATTAGTAGCAAAATGAATAGCCGTCACCTTATTAAGGTAACGGCCATTAACTTTGTTGAAGGAAATGTGATTCAACGATACGTTTGTAAGCGATTAAATAAGAAACGAAGGATGATACTTAAAATAACAAAGACTATCATAATAACGAAGCTAATAAACAAGACGTTTCCGATACCTTGTGTTGTTACATTTAAGAACGGATACGGATAAAAGTCGGTATATCTTCCGCGCACTAGGCTGTAAACTAAATATACTAACGGGAACACTAGCCATAACAATGCATGAATTCGACGTAACGAATAACGAGGAATGAAAATCAACCAATTGATTAAAGAAAAAGTCGGCATGATGTAATGCAAAACGGTATTGACCCAAGGAATAGGTGTCTGAAGACTTTCTTCCAAACCACGAAGTAATGTTATGTACACAAGTCCAGTGATAATCATATATAAGGTCGTAGCACCTCGAACGGGTGTCGTTTTTGTGTAGGCTGTTTTCGACCAGCCCGTGAGTAAGAGAAGAATTGCGAATAGTAAATTACTAAGGATTGTAAAATAACTAAAAAAGTTGATCGGATTAAAGGTCGGGCGACTTAATCCTGCTTGAAACTGAAAGATAACAGCAGTAAGACCTAGTAACCCAAACGCAATACGAATAAGATAAATTAACATTCGAAACACTTCCTTTATTGGTAGACTAACTATTTTAATTCGGTAAGAAAGATATAGTTCCTGTTCTATAAGAATTTAAAGATGATTATCAAAAATCCTTGCTTCTGCACACCAAACGGAATATTCAGACAATTATCGGGTATTCTCTTGAAAACACCATCGCCGATTCAGTGGAGAGGAGAAGAGAAAATGATGCCTGAACTGATACCGGATGACCGGGAGCTCGAACGAAGGATTCGAATCGTCCGTTTGTTAAGAAAACTCGGTAAGACAGACGAAGCGATTGCCCGATCTCTGTATGTGCCGGTTGATTGGGTTCAATCCATTTATGAAGAAGACGACTGGCAGCAAATGCAATCATCCTAAGGCAAGGACGTCTCGTCCTTGTTTTTTCGCGTGTTCCGCTATACTGAAACAAGAATCACAGCTAGAGAGGATGAAAAGTGATGCACATTGCCATCATTGGGGCAGGAATCAGTGGGCTGTATCTCGCGACACGCCTGCAGGAGCTTGGACACGACGTGACAATCTATGAAGCACGTGACCGAATTGGCGGACGAATCGAGACGGTCGATTTCGACCTAGCAGGACAAACGTACGCTTTTGATCTTGGACCAACCTGGTTTTGGCCGGATAACGAACCACTAATGGTCGATTTGATCCATCGATTTCATTTACCGACACTAGAACAATATTCGACGGGAGCGCTTCGACTCGAACGGGCGGGACAACCGATTGAGTCACATCTCGTTTCGAATCAACCAACGGCGTTGCGTATCCGAGACGGAATTCGCTCCGTTGCTAGGGCTCTCGCTGCACAACTCCGACCGGGAACGATTCAACTCAAGTCTCCCATCAGTCAGATCGATGTGACGAATCGTAGCGTCATCAGTTTCGGAAAGAAGAGTCAGTCGTTCGACGAGATTGTCCTCGCACTACCACCGCGTCTAGCAGCGAAACTATCGTACGAACCTGCCTTACCGGAAGCGGTCTTAGATGAACTCGAAGCATTACCGACCTGGATGGCGCAACAAGCTAAATGTCTTGTTCTTTATGAAAGACCGTTTTGGCGTGATTCGGATTTGTCTGGTCAGGCAATCAGCTGGTCCGGGATGGTACAAGAGATGCATGACGCGTCTCCACAAGACGGACCAGGAGCGTTGTTTGGTTTTTTCCGGACACCGGCACATGAACGACAATCACTGACAGAGGCTGAAATCAAAGAAGCTGTCCTTGCGCAGTTGACTCGTTTGTTCGGTGAACAGGCGCTTCATCCAATTGGTTGGTTTTATAAAGATTGGTCGACCGATGCGTGGACAGCATCACGCGCGGATGCTGCTCCACTAGTGGCTTTCCCCGACTATCATACGATGGATTTCGGAGCGGAACATGCAGCGATTTCATTGATCGGGACAGAGACGGATGCTAGTCACGGTGGGCATCTAGAAGGTGCCTTACGATCTGTTGAACGTTATTTAGAAAAGAGAGGAGAAGAAAAATAATCAAGACGCTACATTATGATGTGTTTACTTCGACGCCAGGAAGCGGTAATCCGGCTGGAGTCGTCTTAGACGCCAATCAATTATCAGAGCTTGAGATGCAACGGATTGCGCGGGCGAATGGATTCACCGAGACGACGTTTGTCCTGACTTCCGATCAGGCAGACTATCGCATGCGTTACTTTGCACCGGACCGGGAGATGAATCTATGCGGACACGGCACGATTGCTGCACTGACTGCTTTAGAGACAACCGGACGTTTACCGATGACGCTTCAAATCGAGACGAAATCAGGAACCTTACCAGCATCACGTTTAGCAAACGGGATGTTTCGTTTGCAACAAGGGCGACCTGAGCTACAACCATTCGAAGGTAAGATTGATCGAGTCTTAGCATCGATTGGTTTAGAGTTAAAACATCTCGATGACCGATGGCCAGTCGTTTACGGTAGTACAGGCAACTGGACACTTGTGTTGCCGATTCGACGTCTCGAAGACTTTCAGCAGATGATACCTGATAATGCACGTTTCGCAGACGTTCTTTCAGATCATCCCGAGGCATCGATTCATCCGATTTGTTTCGATACATATGAAGAACAGGCGACCATGCATGGACGCCATTGTTCAGCGACGGGAGCAGGTAGTATCGAGGATCCAGTCACAGGAACAGCGAGTGGGGTGATGGGCGTTTATTACCGACAATTCATCCAACCAGCAACAACGGAAACAACGATCATCGTCGAACAAGGACACGAAATGGGACGACCTGGGCAGGTCGGAATCCGGATTTCCGGAGCAGGTCTTGATCACAGCAAATGGAAGGTCGAGATGGACGGGCAAGCTGTTTTTGTTGGTATAAAGAAAGTGGGAGAGGAAGAGGCAGATGTTGAAACATTTCATTTGGGATTTTGATGGAACGTTGTTTGATACGTATCCCGTACTGGTCGATGTATTCGTTGAATTGCTCGAACGTGAGGGACGACTGGTCGATCGCGTTGAAGTCGCGGAGCTGATGGCGATGTCGGCTAAAACGACGTATGAGGCATTTGGTGTATCGGATGAATTCATTACGACATACAAACAACAGAAAACAACGATCGAGTTCGACCGCTCGCATCCATTTCCGGGAATTCAGAAACTGTTAGAGACGCTGTCGGAGAGAGGTGCGACCCACCATATCGTCACCCACCGGGGGCAGTCGATTCACGCTTTACTTACCAAGCATCAGCTGACACATTATTTTCAAGATGTTCTGACGGCAGAACAAGGCTTCGCACGGAAACCGGATCCAGAAGCCGTTCAGTACCTGATCGAACAGCATCAGTTGCAACTATCTGAAACGATCATGATTGGCGACCGGGAACTCGACGTCTTAGCCGGACATCACGCTGGCATCGCAACGTGTCTCATCAGTAATCAACCGAGTGAGACGGTTGCGACCTACACGGTGTTGTCTCCAGACCGATTAAAGGAACTCTTCCTGACATAACAACAGCCCCGCTTCCATTTAAGGAAACGGGGCTGTTGCGTTAAGAGGACAATCGATCGACTTCGGTTGCTTCGGTGCGTGGGGCGTGCCAGAAGTACGTCAGCAAAATACCGACTGCAAGCATCGCTGTCGCAAAATAGAACGGATAGTTCAGGTTGACGTCAAACAATAATCCACCGACGATCGGTCCAAGAATGTTTCCGATACTCGTAAACATCGAGTTCATCCCACCGACGAATCCTTGTTCATTTCCCGCGATCTTCGAGAGATAGGTCGTAACGGCAGGTCGCATCAAGTCGAACCCGACGAACACGACCATCGTCACAAGAATGATCGAGATGTAGCTCGTGACGAACGTCATCAAGACGACGAGTAAGGTCGAACCGATCAAACTATAGCGAATCAAGCGAATCTCACCGAACCAGCGTGTCAATCGATCGAACAATCCAACTTGGACGATGACACCGACAATCGCTCCAAGCGAAATCGCAAGGGCAATATCTTTCGCTGTGAAGCCGAACTTGCGGTCGACGAACAAGGCGAATAATGACTCAAACGAAGCAAGACCGAACGACGAGATCAACAGGACAAGAAAGGCGATGAAATAGAGTGGACTGAAGACTTTACGGAAACCAGTCTGTTGTTTGACCATCGTTGTCTCATGGTGACGATTTGGTTCTTTGAGCGTAAAGACCGATAAGACCATCGCTATCAAACCGAACGCAGCAGCGAAGAAGAACGGTGTTCGCGTTCCGAAATCAGCGAGGAATCCACCGATTCCTGGTCCGATGATGAAACCAGTCGAGATCGCAGCAGACATATAACCGAGCGCTTTCGGGCGAGTCTCGTTCGTCGTGATATCAGCAATGAATGCCGTGACGGCAGGCATGATGAAAGCAGCACTGACACCACCGAGAATTCGGGAGGCGAACAGGACTTCGACGCTTTGACCGAGACCGAACAAGAGCTCGGACATACTGAAGATGAACAAGCCGATGATGATCATCGGTTTACGCCCATATTTGTCAACGGCGCGTCCAGCAAGCGGAGAGAGAATCAGTTGCGCAAAGGCAAAGGCGGAGACCATGTATCCGACCGTCGCTCCGGAAATGTTGAGCTCGTTCATGATCGTCGGTGTGACAGGAATGACGAGACCGATACCTAAAAAGGCGATAAATAAGTTGAGCAACAATGTACTCAGAATCAATGTATTGTTTTGCATAGTTCACCTCAGTTAAATTAAATCGTTTTTGACATACCTCGCCAGACGATTGGCCAAACAGCTTGTTGTCTCGCGTGAAACGCATCGACGCCGTTATAGACGAGTTCCGTCAATGTGCCTTCAGCAACGGTCAAATAGGCGAGTGCGGCACTTTTGTAGTCCGTTGAATACAGAATCTGTTCTGTCCGGTCTCGTTCGCGAAGTAAACGCGTCAAGAGATCGTGTAGCGAATCAAAAAATGGATTGAATCGTTCTGTCATCTCTTGTTCGAGCTTCTCCGGTGGAAAATAGGCTGCTCGTAGAATGAATCGCATCAGGATATCATCTTGCTGCTCCGTAATAAACCAGTCGAAGAAGCCATGCAACGATTGTTCGAGCGGTTGTTGGCGCGTTTTCGTAAAGTACGTCGCGAAGCGTCGTTTTTGTTCCTGCAAGGCATACGTCGTCGCTTGCAGGAATAAGTCATCCTTGCCTTTATAATGCGCATAGATTGACGGTTTCTTAATACCGACTTCTGTCGCAATCTCTTGCAGCGATGCTCCTTCATAGCCGTGCGCGGCAAAATGATGGATGCTCGTCTGAAGTAATTGTTGGGCTTTCAGGTCAATCACCTTCCTAACGGTCGTTAGGTAACACTTTAACAGGAGAATTTAGATGAAGTCAATCAGATTGTTTTACTGCACAAAAAAACTGACTCCGCGTATGCGGAATCAGTTCAGTAGTACATCTTATTTGTTCATGACACGACCGCGAGTAGCGACGCGTGAGCCGACGATACCAGCAAATGACGTGAAGATGAGTGTCAGAAGCAGTCCGACGAATGCCCAGATTGAAACTTTTGATGCCGTTTGTGTTGCTTGTTCCGTTTGCTCACGGACATCTTGGACTGTTTTTTTCAAGTCTGCTGAAGTTTCGTCAAGCGTTTGTTTAGCATTTTCGATTTGTTGCGTTGTTTCTTTTGTTGCTGTATTAAGACCGTCAACGATGTTTTGTGTCGCTTCTTCTGCCTCAGCACCTGTGAGGTCGGTGTTTTTCGCGACAGCGTCAGCGATTTTATCTTCATCGACCGATTTCTCGATTTTTTCAGCACGTGCTGTTAACGAATCCCCGAGATCTTGGACGATTGTATCGAAGTTTTCTGGTTTTGTGATCGCTTCCTTACCAGCAGCTGTGACGTCTTCTTGGACAGCGTCAAGCTCATTTTGCAAGTAGCCTGGTTGTAACTCTTTAATATCCGTGTCTTTCAAAATCTCATCGACGTTTCCTTCAAGCTCTTTCGTGTCGACTTGTGAGACGTTTTTAGTAATCGAATCAAAGCCTTTTGTTGCAGCGTCTTGAGCGGTTGAAGCAACAGATCCGATACCGTTACCTGCCGCACCACCAACTGTTCCGAGTAATGAGCCAACCGATTGTAACGTATTGACTGTCGTGAATGTCAAGAGAGCGAACAAGAGGATGACGCTTGTTGACCATGTCAAGAAACCGTGAACGAGACCAGCACGAGCGGACGTCACACCGGAGACGAATCCAGCGACGAATAGCGAGATGAGCAATGAAAGGATTGCCCAGATGATCAAGCCAGTTCCGACACCATCAAACGGATTGTTCGACGTTACGTCCGTGACACCGAGTCCGATGGCTGAACCGATGAGACTAAATAAAATCAATAAGGATAAGAATGATACCACACCTGCAAAAATCGAGCTCCATGAGATGTTACGACCTGCGTCGTCCGCTTCCGGTCGGAAATGGGACGAAAAGCCTCTGTTTGTTTTTTCCATAATAAGCACTACCTCTCCCCAAATTGGTCTTTCAAGTTCGAGATGTTCATGAATGTAAAAGCTTCATCTCAAGTTTCTTACGCGCATAGCTCTTATATTACCGCTCAATGAGATGGAGAAACCTAGTATTACAAGTACATGATTAATGGTCGTCTGAACTCCAATGAAGGGTTATGGATTGCGTTTGAAGAAAAAGCATCGTACACTTTTATCAAGTATCACGTTGTACTGTACAGTTTAAAAATTAAAAGGAGGTGATCCCCCGCTTTTAGGGGGATACAAGTTGGACATCGTCTTAACACTGAATTTGTTGTTGCTCGTCGTATTGATTGGTTTGACCGCGTTTTTCGTCGGATCGGAGTTTGCGGTCGTCAAAGTCCGGATGTCTCGTCTCGACCAGATGGTGCAAGAAGGGAAAAAAGGAGCTGTGCTTGCAAAGAAGGTGGCGGGCGATCTGGATTACTATTTGTCTGCCTGTCAGCTTGGTATCACGATTACAGCACTTGGTCTCGGGGCACTCGGGAAACCGACCGTTGAGAAGTTATTGACACCGCTCTTTGATGAACTCGGTGTTGCAGTAGCGGTCTCCACGCTTCTGTCTTATAGTATTGCCTTCATCTTCGTCACGTTCTTACACGTCGTCGTCGGTGAACTGGCACCGAAAACGCTCGCGATTCAGTATGCAGAACGCATGACGTTGCTACTTGCACCGGCGCTCTATATATTTGGGAAAGTCATGTATCCGTTCATCTGGATCATGAACGGATCTGCCCGTGTTCTCCTTCGAATGTTCGGTGTAAAACCAGCCGGTCACGAACAAGCCCATTCGGAAGAAGAGTTGAAAATCATCATGGCGCAAAGTTTTCAAAGTGGTGAAATCAATCAATCAGAACTCGACTTGATGCAAAATGTCTTCGCTTTTGATGAGCGTGTCACGCGCGACATCATGGTGCCACGGATGAACATGTTGGTCATTTCGGACGAGATCGACTGGGAAAGTCTATTGCAGACGATGTCAGACAATCCGTACACCCGTTATCCGGTCAGTGAAGGAACGGATAAGGACCGGATTAGCGGCTATATCAATGTCAAGGAAGTGCTCGCACATCATGCTGTACAACATGAACGAGAACTTGCATCGTTCATCAAGCCACTTCCAGTCGTCTCAGAATTGACGCCGCTGCAAGAAACACTCTTGAAGATGAAACAGACACGCTCGCACATCGCACTCGTCATTGACGAGTATGGTGGAACATCCGGTTTGATCACGATGGAAGATATCTTGGAGGAAATCGTCGGTGATATCCGTGATGAATTCGATGAAGCGGAACAGGCAGAAATCGAACAGTTACCGGACGGTTCTTATCGCTTAGCAGGTACTGTCCTGTTGGTTGAGATGGAAGAGCGATTTGGTCTTCGGTTTGCAGATGCAGAGGCGGTCGATACGGTCGGTGGTTACATTCAATCGCGAACGACTGCCTTTGAAGAAGGAACCATCGTCACGGATGAAGCCTTTACGCTTGAAATCATGCGTTCTGCCCACTATCAGATTCAGGATGTCAAGTTGACATTGACGCCTCGTTAACATAAAGACCCGTCGTGCCTAGTAGTCCAATCTACTGAGCATAACGGGTCTTGTTCATTGGGCAGAAGAGAGATTCGTCTCGTCCGATGGTAACTGTTCTTTCAAATACAGAGAAAAAGCTTCCATAGACAAGGGACGAGGAAATGGTTTTAACTCGTCCAAAAATATTATGATTTTTCCATTCAATTGTCAGAAGATCGAGACGATATAGAAAGTGAAGTCCACCTATGAATGAAGGAGAGAAGCATATGAAGTGGTTCACGAAATCAGCATCACCGTCCTTTGATGAACGTATCGAAGTCGAACGGTCCCATGTCGTGTTGAATGTTCCGACATCCTTACATGAACAATTGCGTTTAATCGATTTACAAGCTGTCGATTTACAAATTGTACGGGTCATCCGCGAAGATGTCTCCGATTGGATGCCGAGCATGGTCGACGCGTTCTACGAGGAGCTGGTCCGTGTTCCATCCCTTCGTCAGTTAATCGAACAGCATTCGACACTCAAACGATTAAAAGGTACGCTCGCTCAGCATATCTTACAAATGTTCGACGGTCAGGTGACGATGGAGTACATCGAAGCACGCCGCCGGATTGCCGAGCGTCATGTTCAAATCGGATTGCATAATAAGTGGTACATTGCTGCGTTCCAAAAAGTCTGGAACGTCCTCAGTGAGAAGATTGACGGCAGTGATTGGCCGGAAGTTGAACGTGTCCGGATCATGCGCTCGGCAGGGAAACTGTTCAACTTGGAACAACAGATCGTCATGACGATGTATGAAGATCAAATCGATGAAGAACGACAAGCGATCGCGACAGCGAAACGTCACGTCGGAGATGGCGTGCAAAAATCGACCGAAGAACTCGCTGCCATGAGTGAAGAATCATCGGCGAACTTCCAAGAAATCGAGCGGCATGCAAAACATGTCTCGACGACGACGGATGCCATTTCACTTCAATTGACGGAAGCAGTCGGCGAAGCAGAAGCAGGTGTCGTTCTCGTTGAAGAGGAGACACGACGCTTCCAGGATGTCGTCGCGGATTTATCACGGACGACCGAACAAGTCGCTGAACTGTCACGCTTGTCGCAAGAAATCGAGCGGATTGCCGGGATGGTGACGACGATTTCCGATCAAACAAACTTGCTCAGTCTGAATGCTTCAATCGAAGCGGCACGTGCTGGTGAGATGGGGCGTGGCTTCACCGTCGTCGCGCAAGAGATTCGTAAACTTGCTGAAGAGAGTAAACAATCGGCTGCAGAGACGTCGCGGATCGCACAAGAAATCACACAAAAAATGTTCGTCGTCTCAGAGCGGATGGGAACGACGGAGACGGCGGTCGTCCGGACGACGTCCGAGATGCAACAAGTCGTCCGTGCCTTCTCGCGGATTTCTGAACAGACAGACAATGTCTCGCGTCAAATTCACGAACTATCGACGGATACGAAGGATGTCGCCGGAACGATCGAAGGTATGCGCAAGATCGCTGAGGCGATTGCTGAGACCGCAGATGATTTGCAGGAAGTCGCGGCGACGCTCTGAATTGTTCCTCCTTTCTCCAAGAAAGGAGGATTTTTTTGTCGATTTATGGAAAATGTAAGGGGAGGTGTTGGTGATTCATGATGAAAAGCCTTGGATTGCTCGTCGTATGTATTGTTGCATTCATAGGAAATTATGTAATAGCAGAAGATCTTGCTCCGCGTGAGTTCTACGCCTTACTCGGTTTAACAGGTGTCGCTTTCTTGATTGGCGGAATCGAGTGGTGGCAAATCCGGCGCGATTTACGATATCAGGGACAAGCAGAGGGCGTATCGGTCCGACTTGCTGACCGTGCTTCACGCAAGACGAATACGATTTTTTTAGCACATCAGAAATGGGTGACATTTTCACGAAGTTACGCCAACTGGTGGCAGGCAATCCTTGCACGCTTCGAAAAGTTCGAATCGTTTTTTATTGACGTGACGTTCGAAGGGGAGGGGAAGCGTCTCCAAATCAAAGAAACGAAAACAGAGTGGTTACGTAATACGACGCATTTCGTGATTCGCGAAGACGGGTACGACGTCGGAACGATTCGTACCGACGCGGCACTTCGTCAGCAATTGCGACTGCAGGAAGTATTACTCGTCACGTATGACAATCAAGAGTACCAGATCAATTCCTCGACGATCACAAGGAAAATCGGAGTTTATAAAGAAGGCGTCTGTATCGCGACGGGGTCGCGTCGAGGAACGCGACTCGTCTTTCACTGTGATACGAGTGAGCGCTTATTAGCCGTCGCCAGTATGATCGTCTTTCGTCTCGTATACACGAAATGAATTTATTTCACTGACCGTATGTATAGTCTAAAAAAAATTAGTACGTAAAGAATCAACAAGACGATCCATCAATCCGAGTATTATCTGGATGCATAAAGAAGCGCGCTAGGTCTCGATTAAAGAGAACCAGCGCGCTTTTTCATTATCCTGTTTTTCGAATCGACTCGAACAATCGCCCCTTATAGACATCAGCAATTGTATTGAGGAAGGTCTCACTTAACTTCTTAGGGAAGAATGGTTTTGCGTAGACATAATGATACGCCTTCTTCAAGTCATCCCATTGTGTACATGGTTCTGTTTGCCGGAAACGGGCGACATCGATGATCCGTGTTCCATTCGCCGTCAAGAGAATGTTTCGCAAGTGGATGTCTGACGGGTTCAAACCGACGGACCGTGCTTGTGCTAAAGCCGTATCGACCGTCGTCAAGACGGATTCCGGGATGAACGTCCCGCTGACGAGACATTCGAAAAGTGTTTGACCTTCAATGTATTCAAGCACGATATAATCCGCACCATATTCGTAGACTTGCGCGTACGTCGGAAAATCAGTCAACTGCGCGTAGATACCACCCTCGAGCTCGGCAAGCGTTCGAAACGACGGGTAAAACTTCTTGATGACGCGATCCGTTCCCAGGACTCGAAAGACGAACGCACTCCGTCCTGTTCCGATCAACTCGAGTTCGCTCGGAAGACTTTCGATCGTACAAACCAAACCTGTTTCCTTCAATTGGATCGCGTGCGCTAACTCAGCGTCTGTTTTCAATGCTGTCACTTCCTTTCCTCCTTCAATTCTTATACCCATTATACGCTCATCTGACAGGAAAAGTTTCAAAAATCGCTTGTGTGTGAAAGTTTTGAACATTATGTGATATGCTAAAAATGCTATACTGTTACATACTTTAAGGGGGTTTTTAATCATGTCAACGACACAACAATGGCGCGACCATTTTGATGGTCTTCGCGCATACGAAGAAGCCGTCGCATTACTATACTGGGATATGCGGACATACATGCCGGATCAAGGCGCAACAAACCGGTCTGCTTCAATCGGATTCCTCTCAACCGAGAGCTTCCGTCGCCGAACAGGTGCGACGTACCAACAACTACTCGCGGCGATGGAGCAAGAGACGTTAACGGGGATTGAAGCGATCTCGTTCGCAAAAGCAAAAGAAGCGTTCGACCGCGATTCGAAAATTCCGGAAGCCGAGTATCAAACGTTCATCACGTTGATCTCTGAAGCCGAGAGTGTCTGGGAAAAGGCAAAAGATGCGAACGATTGGTCACTGTTTGAACCATACCTCGAGAAAATCGTCGCGATGGAACGCAAATTCGTCGAGTACTGGGGCTATGATGCGCACCCGTACGACGCACTGCTCCATGACTATGAGCCGGGGATGACAGTCGCGACACTCGATCCATTGTTCGCTGAACTTCGTCAAGCCATCATCGGTCTGCTCGGGCAGCTTGAAGGAAAAGACTTCCCGACGCTCGATTGGTCAGCAGAACGCGAGACACAAATCGCCTTGAACCAAGAATGGCTCCGCGATATCGGCTACGACTTCACGTCGGGTCGTTTAGATGAGACGGTCCATCCGTTCCAGACGACGATCAACCGGAAGGACGCACGGATTACGACGAAGTACGATGAAAACGACTACCGGAACTCGGTCTTCGGCACGATGCACGAAGCCGGGCACGCGACATACGAGCAAGGCATCGAACCAGAACTTGACTCACTCGGTCTCGGTGACGGTGCATCGATGGGGATTCATGAATCACAATCGTTGTTCTTTGAGAACTTCATCGGACGGAACCAAGGCTTCCTAGAAGCCCGTTATCATGGCTTACAACAGGCGATTCCGTCACTTGCTGACGTCCCGTTCGAACGTTTCTATGCAGCGGTCAACGAAGTCAAACCGTCACTGATTCGGATTGAAGCCGATGAACTGACGTATGCACTGCATATCATCATCCGCTATGAGCTTGAAAAACGTCTGATGACAAACGAACTCGAAGTCAAGGATCTGCCGCAAGAATGGAATCGTCTCTATAAAGAGTATCTCGGCGTCGATGTCCCGAGTGACGATAAAGGCGTCCTACAAGACGTCCATTGGTCGGGTGGATCGTTTGGTTACTTCCCAAGTTACGCCCTCGGTCTCGTTTACGCGGCACAACTGAACGAAGCGCTTCGTCGTGACGTCGACAACGTCGACGGTCTAATCGCAGCCGGAACGCTTGCCCCGATCAAAGGCTGGTTGAAGGAAAACATTCACCGTCACGGAAAATCGAAGACACCAGCTGAATTGATTGAAGCAGCAACAGGACAATCGATTTCGGTCGCACCACTCGTCAATTACTTGACGAAGAAATACACACGCGTCGTCGAGGCACTCTGATGTTATGGTTCGCACACCGCGGCGTCAGTGAGCGTTTTCCCGAAAATACGCTTGAAGCCATCGCTGCTGCGATCGAAGACGATGTCGATGGCGTTGAGTTCGATGTCCATTTTTCAAAGGACGGTGTCGGTGTCATAATTCATGATGAGACCGTCAACCGGACGACGAATGGGAAAGGGCGCGTCGTCGACATGACGGTTGCTGAACTGCAAGCGCTCGACGCAGGAGCACGATTTAAAGGGGAAGCGATCAAGACGAAGATTCCGACGCTTGACGAAGTGTTGACGATTCTTGCACCAGCAACACTCCGACTCAACGTCGAGCTGAAGACGGATACGATCCGCTATGATGGGCTTGAAGCCTATGTCCTCGAACGCTGCGCCGCTCACGGGATTACGTCAGATCGACTACTCTTCAGCTCGTTCAATCATTATTCGGTCGCCTTGATTCGTAAGCTCGATCCAAGCGTCGAGACGGCGATTCTCTATCCGTACCCGATCTATCATCCGGAAGAACAAGCCCTCCGGATCGGTGCGACTGGAATCCATCCCGATTATCGACGGGTGACGGAAGCGGACGTCGCGTTTGCTCACGCGCAAGACGTCACGGTCCGCGTCTATACACCGAAGACGGTCGATGATGTCCGGCAGATGCAAGCGATCGGTGTCGATGCCGTCATCGTCAATGATCCGAAAGGCATGCGTGACAGACTTAAAGGATAAGGAGGAGGAAGGGATGCGTAAGGACTACGTTTTCGTCATCAGTTTGTCGCTCGTCGCCTTATTCGTCGGACTTCAGCTCGGTTTTTCCCGTTTGCCGGAACCGAAACCGAAGCAAGTCGCAACGACACCGATGCGCCCGGCTGACTATAAGACAGGCCTAGCGTCAGCGAAACGTGAATTGAAGCAGATTCAACGCTTCACCTTAAAAAGTACCCTTCCTGCTAACGGAACGACCGTGACGTGGATCTATGAGACGCCATCTGATGAACGGATTGCGGTCGATTGGTATTACGTCGAAAGTTATCCGGAAGCCCAGGTTCAGATGACACGTAACGAGACGTCACGCATCATCTCGTATGAACGCTATTTAATTGTCATCCGACCGATTTACGGAACGGTCGTCGACAGTGAACTGGAACAGTTCGCACTCCGTTTTACCGGTTACTTCACGACACAACAACAGGGGGAAAACGATGTCAGGTAAAATCATTCTCTTGATTGGTGGATCGGGCAGCGGAAAGTCTTCCCTGATCAAACGCTTGCGGACAGAATATTCGCATGTCCGGTTCATTCCATCGGTCACGACACGACCGAAACGTCCGACGGAAATCGATGGAGCAAGTTATCACTTTGTTGACGTCAAGACGTTCCAGCAACTGATCCAAGACGATGGATTCATCGAATACGCCCACGTCCACCGGGCGTGGTACGGCACACCGCGCCAAGCATACGTCGATGTCCTCGAACAGGATCAGATTGTCATCAAGGATATTGATCCAAAAGGAGCAGCGAACTTCAAACGCTTGTTTAACGACCAAGTGATCACGATCTTCGTTTCGGTCCCACCCGACTTGATGAAGGAACGACTGTTGATGCGCGGCGATACACCGGAGTTCGAAGCACGACTCGTTGATTACGAGGAAGCGTGGAAAGAACGCGATCATTATGATTACATGATCGAAAATATTGATTTTGAGACAGCGTACGCCGATTTGCTCAAAATCATCGCCGGTTATATTCCAAAGGCATGACCAAGAGGACGCACGTGAGCGTCCTCTTTTCGTCTGCAGAAAGGAGTGTTTATGTTACCGAACCATCCATTATTACAAAAGATTCAAACCGTGAAGCGGCTTCCGGGTCGATCAGATCAAGCTGTTTGGTCCGTCAAGACGTTGACAGACCACTTTATCGTCAAGACTGTCATAGACCCAGCTAGCCTTCGGTATGAACAAGAAGCGACCTTATTGATTCCAGAACAACAGGGCATCGCTCATGCCTTACCACTTGCGACCGGACGAACAGCAACGATTGCGTACGGCATTTATCCGTATTTATCTGGACGAACCGTCCGAAGCGTGCTCCGTGAGACGCCGGAATTAGCGACCGAACTCGGTCAGGAGACGGGGAAAGCATTGAAACGCATCCATGCAGTGCCTGCTCCAAGCGAGATGATGTCTTGGAGTATACGTTGTCAGGCGAAACATGACCGTTACCGCGCAGCGATTGAGGACTTGCTTGCATCCGAGTGGGTCGAGCGACTCGACCGATTTATCGGCGAACGACTTGCGTTACTTCAGACGCGACCGAATCGATTGCAGCATGACGATGTTCATCTCGATAATCTACTTGTCGAGGATGGGCATCTATCTGCTTTCCTTGATTACGGCAACCATGACTATGGCGATCCGTGGCATGATTTCGTCAAATGCGGGTTGTTTCAGGTCGAGACGAGTCCCGTCTTTGCAAGTCATATGATCAATGGATACTTTAAGAACGAAGTGCCGTCCGCCTTTTGGCAGGTCTATAGTCTTTACGCGGCGATGGTTGTTTTCTCATCACTCGTCTGGACAAAGCGGTTTGACGCAAGCCAGGTGCCAGTGATGCAACGACGTGTCCAACGGATCATTCAGGATCACGATGGTTTTCGACGCGACATGCCGCTTTGGTATGAGGCGTAAAAAAAAGACGGGTCCGTCTCTCACTTGAAGAGAAACGAACCCGCTATTTTTTTGAAGTTATTGAATATTACCATTCAAAGCCTTCTTCACTATACTTGCCGTTCGAGTTGAAGAATCGTTCTTCTGTTTTACCATTGACGGTATTCGTATAAATAACATAGACGTCGAGATGATCATTCTGATCCGCCATTTTTTTAGCAGCTTTCTTAGCGTCGGCCTCAGTCGTATATGTTTCCGACTTACTTGCCTTCCCGTGTTTTTCTTGCCCTTGTTCTTCATATCCTTCTACTGTCCATACTTTTTTTGATGACATCATTAACATCCTTTCCTGCAAAAGCGAGTTCGCTTGGCTGTTACATTATGCTGTGCAGACCAATCCATCGTCAACTGTTGCTGTTCATTCTGTGACGATCTCGTCTAAATGATCGGCATAATAACGGAGTGCCCGGTCAAATGTCTGGATCGATGTATCCGACGACGTCGTAGCAAGCGTCTTCAGTAAGCGACTGACCGCTCGATCCGTTTGACCGAGATTATACTCCGTCATTGCGAGGAATGCGTGTAAGGCGTGGGCATCCGGAAACTCAAGCAATGCGCGGTGGAACACGGCTGACGCTTCTTCAAACTGTCCGGTGACGCGATACGTACTGCCGAGCCCGATATAGGCTTGCAAGCGGTCTTCTCCTGTAAGACCGAGCGCTAGTGCTTGTTCATAGTAGGGGACAGCAGCATGCTCCTCACCAAGGCTATCGTAACACCACGCCATCTGATAGAGGACGATTGGGTCGTCAGGTGCCGTTTCAACATACTGACGGACGACTTCTTTTGCTGTTTCATACTGGCCCGTCTTTCGTAATTGATGAACCGATTCGAAATCAAACATTTCGTTTCCTCCTCCTACGCTATCAAAAAACGGACCCGGTCGTCCTTGACCGGATCCGTTCCATCGAACAGCTTAGACTGTTTTTTCAAGCTTCGTTAAAAGGGTCCGGAACAGTTCAAGTTCCTGATCCGAGAAGTCTTCGAAGACGTCCGCGAGGTAATCCATCTTCATCGACTCGAGTTTTTCGTATAACTCGATGCCTTTTGGTGTTGCCCGGAGTTCGACGACACGACGATCGAGTTCGCTCCGCTCGCGAGAAATCAACTCTTTTTTCGTCAATTCGTCAGCTAGTGCCGTGATCATGCTCGCTGAGAACTGAAACTCTTGCGAGAGGGCAGAGGCGATTTGTGGACTGTTCGTACAAAGTGATTTCAAGATGAAGAACTCGTTGCGTGTCAAATACGTCGTGAACATGCTACGCACGTCCTTCTTGATCGCGCGGTAGTTCATCCGTAATCCTTTTTCCGTATCAACGATCAACTGATCGCGTTGTGCCACTTCTAGTGTAGTTGCCATGTATCCTTCACTCTTTCTATACCGTAGTTTCTTTCACTCGTGATTTAGTATAGTGAAAAATTTTAGTTTAATCAATATTTTTCTCTTGAATCATCTGTTTCGACAGCACGGGCGACTTGGGCGACGATTTCTTCGACGTTGCGTAGCTCTGGGTAGAAGCGACGGAAGAAGTAATCGATCCGGTGTGTATCTTCTCCGGCAATCGTCAGTGCCATACAGATATAAGCGATCCCGATTCCTTGACGGGGGAGGAACGGATTCGGCATGACCTTCGCACAACGCAGGGCGAGCGGACTGTGCGTCGTCACGGCTTCAATCAACTCCCCGTATGTTCGGATATCAACATAATGGAACATCCGAATCAGTTCGTTGATCAACTGTTGATCGGAATCAAGCATCATCTGCGACGTGACGAGCCGTTTATCGAGCTCGTTGATGACTGGGGAGTGATCGATGAAGTAGTTTAAGTTGTCCGCCGTGATCCGGACTTGGTGTGGGTCAGACAAGATTTGTTGAACGGTCTCGTCTTCGAATTGTTTCAACTGTTTTTTGATGTTGACGAATTCCTGATCGGCGATCTCAAGCAATCCTGCTACCCGACTAAAGCTGCGCCGGACTTCTGCCGGAACACTGTTCGGATTTTTATACCCGAGGTCATGCTCGATCTCTGCCCAGGCGTGCTGAAGAATCGACCGAATTTGAATTTCGGCCGTGTAGTCCTTAAAGCGACCATACTCGCTTAGAGCAAGTCGCTGTTCGCTGAGTGACGCGACGAAGTGAACTGAGAGGTAACCGAACTCCGTCGTATCAAGCAAGGTCGACTTATCGACGGACTGATCCCGGTCGATCGCAAACTCGTTTTCAATGATGCGTGCTGCTTCCCGGACGTCGTCATGGAAATAAGTGACGATCCGGATCCCGGTCAAGTCATGGACGTCCTTAAGCGAACGGTATTTGTTCGGTTGCCGTAAGACTTTCTGATACAGACTTTCAGAGTCTTTCGTCCGGGCGACGATCGAGTGGTATTTGATCCCTGCCGCGTCCAGTAGCTCGGACAGAAGCATCTTCAATTTGTCGGCGTACGCATCATATTCTTCCTTATCGTTGACATATTCAAGCATCATCGTATTTAAATCTTGTGATTGCACCGTTTCGCACCTTCCTCATCCTGTAGTCATCTAGCCATATTGTAGCACTCTGCTTTGTTCAACGCACAGTAAGACCCTGTTTGAAGCAGTACGATTCGTGGGAAAAAGACAAGTAGTACGTTTCCGGGAGGAGATTGAAAATGGAAATAGTGGATGCCCGTGCTTTACCCGCCGATCATATGGATGTTTTACATGTCACCCCGTCGTCAATCTATTTTCGACGCCGTCTTGATGACGCCCGCTATCATATCAGCCGCTATGATCTTGAAGATCAAGAACAGGTTGATCTGACGCCAGAAGCCTTGACCGATCACGGACCAACCCGTCCGTTCGTCCGGCACGGGAAGGTCTATTGCCTGAATGAACATACGCAAGAGCAGGGTGGCGAGACAGAAGTACTCGTCATCGATCTGATGTCCGGTAAACGGGAACAGATTGCTTCGTTTTACGTTGAAGGGGACTTGACGCTTTACTGGGTGCTCAATGAAAACTATCTCGTG
This sequence comes from Exiguobacterium acetylicum, assembly GCF_022170825.1. Taxonomy (NCBI): domain Bacteria; kingdom Bacillati; phylum Bacillota; class Bacilli; order Caryophanales; genus Exiguobacterium; species Exiguobacterium acetylicum. The sequence continues at coordinate 1,570,663 of NZ_CP081878.1, forward strand.
TTCTTGCAGACGACGGATACGACGTCCGCATTTCTCTATGACGTCACAGATGAATCGCGTCAAACGATTCGCGATCAACGGCTTTACGGGATGACAGAGAATTACCGGGAGCTCTATTTCTTTCTCGTCACGCTTGAAGACAAGGAATACATCGTCTGTAATGCTCGGCTTGACGAGTTCTCGTTTTATGACGCGCTTGAAAGTGGCGTCATCTCACCGGAAGATCCGATCGACCACTCGGAAAGCTTGTTGATTGCTCCGCTCCCGACTTTGATCGAGGAGATTGAACAAGGCGTTGAGCACTTATCGTTTGCAACCTTACTAAAGTTAGAAGGAGAAGGGGACACCGTCCAGTATCTCGGGGAACAGGAAGGTCACTTGATTTTCAGTGCCTATACCGACCGGCTGAACGAAGAAGTCTTTTACCGGATCGATACGGAAGCGAGTGTTGAAGAGGTCGCACGAATCAATTGGAGTGACTATGAACCACTCGACTTCACCTATGACGACGTCGAGTCGACGATCTTCATCGTCAATGACCGGTCCGAACAGCATCATGAAGTAATCAATTTACGCAACGGTGCCCGATTCCTTGATAAGGAACCGTTTGAGCGTGTCTTACGGGAACGTTTCTATTTACACGAAGCGATCGGTGACGACGCGGAGCCGATGGTTACGGTGTACGACGCGGAACACAACGAACGGTATCGGTTCGAAGATGCCTATTACGTGACCGTGTCCGGGGAACTCGTCATCTTATCGGTCCACCAGTTATGATACAAGCGGTTGTTCTCGTTATGAGAGCAGCCGCTTGTTTAAAAATAAAATTATTTCAACTACCAAATTCATATTAAAAAATAAAAACCAGCCAAGAATAAACCTCAGGCTGGCTAGAAATGCTACACTTATTCTGCGTCAGTTGTACGTGTATAGACATCGACTTGGATGTTTCCAGCAGTCGCACGTGAGTAAGGGCAGACCGTATGCGCGACTTTCGCGAGTTCAGCAGCCGCTTCTTCCGAGATTCCACGGACGAGAACGTCAAGTTCGACTGAAAGCATGAATCCGTCAGCTGCTTCGTTTAATGTAACGTGCGCTGTAACTTCACTACCGTCATGTTTGATACCTTGTTTGCGAGCGACCATGTTTAAAGCAGAGTCGAAGCATGCAGAGTATCCTGCAGCAAAGAGTTGTTCTGGGTTCGTTGCTTGTTTTTTCGATCCTGGTACTGGCATTGCGAGGGCGACGTCAAGAATTCCGTCCTCTGATACGACGCGTCCGTCGCGACCTCCGACAGCTGTTGCAGATGATGTGAACATTGGTTTCATGTGTGTAACTCCCTTTCGTTGTTAGAATCAAATAAGTAGCTTACAATTAGATTGTATACAATTTAAATCGAATTGCAACTCGTTTGCTCACGATTGGAGGAATTTTTTATGAACCCGTTAGCCTTAGATGAACAACTCTGTTTTCCGTTCTATGCGATTTCACGCGAAATCACGCGTCGATACCGACCGTTACTCGAACCACTCGGTCTGACGTACCCGCAATATCTCGTCATGCTCGTCGTCTGGGAAGAAGAGGGACAGTCGCTTAAAGAAATCGGTGAACGGCTCCATCTCGATTCCGGAACGTTGACACCACTTCTTAAAAAACTCGAAGCTGCTGATTTGTTGCGACGGGTTCGAAAACCGGAAGACGAACGACACATTCAAATCTTTTTGACGGACGCCGGTCGCGCGTTACGAACTCATGCGGAGAGCGTTCCGCTTGATCTCGTCCGGACACTTGACGTCGACGAAGAGGACTTACAAGTCGTCAAAGCAGCCTTAAATCGTCTCGTCATGAAAATGAGCGACCCGGATTAACCGGATCGCTCATTGTCTTATTTGCGGCGGAAGCCTTCTTCTTCAAGATAGTTTGCTGCTTCCTTATACGAGTTGAACGCACCGTCTAAAAGATCGCCAGCGTAGACGAGCCACGTATCGATGTCTTCATTGAGTAACGTCAATTCGAACTGGTTATCGTTGACCCATGTTTCTTCAAGTGTTTCGACAGACTGGACCGTCGAGAGCGCTTTGATCGCATCTTCTAATAAGAGAATTAAAGCAGGCTCTGAGAATTCGCGGATATTGACGAAGCCTTTTTCATCCGTTTCGTATCCTGGTAGACCAGCTGCATAGACAAAACCATTTCCGTTCGGATGCAAATGATAGACGAGATTCTTCTTCTCATATTGGCTATCCGGAAATTGGAAATTGACGCGCTTCAGCGAGACATCTTTGCGGACGAGTTGTGGGAACGTCTCGATAATTCGTAGTTTTTCTTCAAAAGTTAACATGGTTCCTCCTTGGTGTTACAGTTCTTCACTTCTATATATGCGATGAAATCGAACAAAATGTCAACCACTGCAATGAAACCCAGCAATGATTTTAACCGTAAATGGAAACGAAAGGAAGTGTTTTTGATGTCTACTGTACAATGGCATACGTTGCCAGAACGTTCGATCCGGGCAGAACGACTCGGATTGATTCCGCTCCACGGCTTGATTGCCATCATCTTAATCGGCACGACGATCACCCAAGTCATGTGGCTCGACCTGACGCCTTGGTGGATGGGGATCGCTGCTTTGCTTTGGCTCATTTACTTCATTCCCCGTATCGTCTACATACCCGTTCTTCGTGTGAAGTATATGCGTTTTCGAATCGATGAGGAATTTCTGATTGTTCGTAACGGGATCTTTTTCCGCCGCGAAGTGACGGTGCCACTCGTGAAGGTGCAACTGATTGACAGTCAAACAGGACCAATCTTGCGGCGCTATGACTTGATCACGCTCGACGTCCGGACAGCATCCGGCTTCGTCACGTTAGCTCGTCTTGATCGTGCGCAAGGGGACGATCTGCGCAAACAAGTCGAACGATTCGCGAAACTTGAGGAGCGGGAGGAGGAATCGTTATGACACGGCGCGTTCATCCGCTGTTCATCTTGATGTCGAGCATCTCGATCATCCGTTCACTCCTGATTCCGTTTGCCGCCTTGATTTTAAATGCAATCCGTAAAGGGGAAATCAATACCTATACGTGGATCGGGATCAGTGTCGGGATGTTGTTCGTCATCCTCTACGGGATCGCTTCTTGGTACTTTTATACTTTTACGATTGATGCCGAGACGATTCGTGTCCGCAAAGGCATTTTTCAAAAAAGTGAACGGACGACGCAACGCAAACGCATCGAGTCGATCGGGATTCAGCAAAACGTCATCGAACGTCTGTTGCGTCTTGCGACATTGACGGTCGAGACGTCGTCCGAGAGCGGAACACCGGAAGTCGAGCTGAAGGGAATCCGGCTTGATTTTGCGAAAGAATTGAAGTCGTCGATAAAAAACGACGGACCTAGCGTCGCGAAGGAAGAATCTGAAGAAATCGCCTATACGATTCCCGTCCGTGATTTAGCGTTAGCAGGTGCGTTGTCTGGACGCGTCGGACTGGCACTCGTCGGGATCGGAACCGCTTATCAGTTCATCGACCAATTCATCGAACGCTATGTCGACCGGTTGTTCTCGGAACTCGCCCATTTGTCATTACTCGTCTTGAGTGGACTCGGCATCCTTGTCCTCCTCGTCATCTATATCGGTTCGATCATCGTCTATATTTTGAAATACGGCTCATACCGCGCTGTGTTGCAGCACAATCGTTTGTTAATCGGCTACGGCATGTTGAACCGGACCGAAGTGGCGTTTCACGCCGATAAGATTCAAGCTCTCGTCATTCAAGAAAGTTGGATTCAGCGTTTGATTGGTCGGGCGAGTCTGTCCTTACACATCATCTCGGCGACTGGGGAAAAGGAGCGTCTGTTGCTCCATCCATTCATCCGGACGAACGAGATCGGTGGCTTTCTTGCAACGTATCTACCGCGCTTTCGCCAGTTCAAGCCACAGTACGATGTCGCACCGATCGGCTTCCGTTACCGGGTCCGTTGGCCGCTACTTGGTTATGCGCTTTTGTTTACTGCACTGAGCAGTGTCGTGATCATCGTCCTTGACTCTTCCTGGCGCTTCTTGATCTTGCTGCTATTCATCTGGTTACCGTTCTATTATCTGGCTGTGCGAAGCGGCTACCGGAAGACACGGTTTGGAACGGGACACGATCTCTTGATGTTACGCAAACAATGGGTGCAAAAAGAAACGGTCTATACGCCACGACTGAAGATTGAGGAATTAACCTGGTCTGTCTCCCGCTGGCTCGAAGCAAAGGAGATTGCCCGGATTCAGATTCAACTGCGCGGCAATACGGCGTTTCATGCCCTCTATTTTGAACGAACGGACATTGACACCTTACAACGGTGGTATAAACAATCGTTCCTTTCGACACCGCTAGCAGGGGAAGCTGAAACCGACGACGAATAAGGAAAGACTCACTGTCGGAAAGGAAGCGAATCACATGCGCAAATGGGGAATCGGCATCGTGGTGCTCGTCACGTGTCTGCTATTATATATCGTCTATGACGGATACCGGATTCAGCAAACATTGATCGGTCAGTCGGACGCCTCTCCGATTTTAAAATCAACGAGCGAGCAACAAGTGAGCCAAGACGAGACGTGGTTCAAACAAACGAGCGAGACACAACAATGGTCAAAAGACGGAGTCGTCCGTTTCGGTCGTTATCTACCTGCTACTGGTAGCAAACAGACAGTCCTTCTCGTACCAGACGAGATCGGCTTTTCGCAGACTGGTGCCTATGCACTAGCTCGCTATTATCATGATGCTAAGTTTAACGTCCTACTCATTGAACGACGTGGACAGGAACGAAGTGGTGGGGTCCGAAACTACGGTTGGCTCGATCGACTCGATGTCTTGGAGTGGACGCAGCGCCTGCTTGCTGAAAACGGAGATGATACTCGGATTGTCTATCACGGACTAGGTGTTGGCGCTGCAACTGTCTTACTCGCTACTGGTGAGACTTTACCGACTCAAGTCCGTGCCGTCGTCGCTGAAGGAGCTTACGCCCGGCTTGACGACTGGTTCAGCCTACTCGCAGACGAACAGATTCGTTACCCGGCACTCCCGTCTCTGACGGTCGCAAGCATGTGGAATAAGGGCGAACAGGACTTCTTTTATGGCGACGTCTCCGTGACACGCCAAGCGACGAAAAGTCGTATTCCGACGATGTTCATCCACGGACTGAAGGACGAACTCGTTCCGGTCCGGATGATGTATGAACTGTATCAAGCAAAAACCGGTCTTAAACAATTGTACCCGGTCCGTAATGCTGGGCATGATGAGACGTATACGCTAGACCCAGACAACTACGAAAAACGATTACGCTTATTCTTGCAGCCATACTTGCGGGATATGTAAAGCAGAGGAGACGTCGTCATGCACACTACACAAGTATCCCATTACTGGGTCGGTTCCGACGAACCGTTCGTCGATCAACAACAAATCGACCAGTTTGGTCCAATTACACTTGGACGTTTCGGTGGTTGCTCAAACAGTGGCCAGTATAAAAACGAAGATGGGGCTGCCATCCTAATCGGAGATGATTGGGAGATGACCGTCGTTTTAGATGCTCACAAAACAGCAGATAGCGCAGCATTTGTCTTACAGCAATTGGCACAACATGAGTCGCGAATCCGAGATGATTTAGATGCACCACTTGCTGAAGCATTCGGACGAATCGAGACAACCGTGCTGGATCTGTTTCAAGACCCGGATTTTTTAGCAGCCTGCACAACGTTACAAGGCGAAACGGCATGTCTGATCGCCGTCCGCAAAGAACGCTTCATCTGGTGGTTATCGGTCGGCGACGTCGTCTTGTATCTGTTTCATTCGGATTTGATGAAGATGGGACAAGCCGCCTTGAATCAGCGACAGTTCTATGAATGGATTGGACGTGCGAACACATTCGCGTTACCGGTCCCGAGTTATACCCGTGGCGTCCGCGAATTGCGGCAAGGGGAGAACCGATTGTTCGTGACGACGGACGGTCTGCTTGAATGCCCACATGCACCGTATGCTGAACCGAGACAGATCGAGAACGCATTACAATCAGGTGGTGTCGCTGAACTGCTCTCGACGATCGAAGCATATGGCGTTCGCGACAGCACGACGGTCGTCACGTGGACGGTCACGATTGAAGAGACGGTCACTCAACCCAGCGATACATGAAACAACCCGCGCTCTTGATTGAGCGCGGGTTGTTATTATTCTGTTTCAGGCGTTTGTTCCTGTTGCTGATCGAGTTCGACCGGCTCTTGGTCAACAGGTGGCTTTGCTTCAGCCAAAGGGAAGGCGATGCCCGCGCTTGTCAGCAAGGTGATCAAAGCGGCGCTCGTCAACGTTTGACGCATAGTCCAACACGTCCTTTCTGTCTCATTCCGACACCATATTTTAATAATTCTGAACATTCTTCATCGTTTCGTCAAGCAATCTTTTACTTCCACTACGTATTTTTCCCAAAAACCCAGTATACTTAAACATGAAAAAGGGGGAAATCGATTGAAATTAACGAAAGCCAACACTCGTCTATTAGAAACTGTTTTACCACGATTGAATCTGAATGTCGCAGAACCAGACCGAACGGAGATTGAAGACCGCCTGCGGGCAGATATCTACGAAGCGCAGCGGAAACAACGACCATTTGAGGAGATACACGGTCTATCCGTCGAAGCGCGACTTGATCAGATGATCGCCGAATTACCACAACGGCACCGGATGGAGACGCAAAAGCGATGGACGCGAAACTACGTCTCATCGATTTTGATGTTCATCTTCATCGAAGGCATCGATGGGTTGTTCCAGTTCGCTTTGATCGATTACTTATTCTTCTCGATCATCGCCTTGTTCTTGATTGACGCGATGTCACAAGTCATCACGGCGCCGAAAATCAAGCAAGTCAAGCCGAAGGTGTGGATTCAATTCATCATCAGCTTCATATTATTCTCAACCTACAAGGCACTGCTCGTAACGGTCTTCCCGGCACCAGACGTCTTGATCCAAGTCAGTGGAACGCCGTCTTATATCATCGGCATCGCGGGACTGGTCGGTCTTTACATCTACTGGTCAAAGAATCCGTTACGAAAACGCGGCGCATAATTCGCGAGAGGGGATGGTTGCGTGGAGTTCACACATTGGAAACGACGACTGCAAGATCATTTCGAACGTATGGGGTTTTCCCTACTGACCGAACGCTTAGCATCGCAGGACATGGTTAAGCTCGAAGCGACACACGGTGCGTTCCTGTTCTTTCCGGTGACGATCCATCTCTATGAACGATCCGGTTGGAAGATGATCGCGTTTGAAGCAGAGACAGAGGAAGATCCCGAACTCGTCGAGCAACAGATTGCCTCTTTGTTTCAACTCTTGATGGTGACATTTCAGGAAGAAGAGCGCGAGTTCCTACTCGGATTTCATGCCAATACCGGGCGTTACCTGACAGACCGTAATGCGCCCGTCGGACGGCTCGTCCGTCTGATTGAAGAATGTTGGTATGACGGTGACGTACTGCGGGTCGAAACGTTCGAAACGTTTCCGGGACTATTCGTCGCCCCACCTTTTGCTCACCAAAGTTATGCCTTCATGCCGGAAGAACGGACGTGGCGCTTATCTGTCGGACGCTCTGGACGACCGGCGAACGACTATCGTTTCGACGGAACGATTCTTGCACCGCACCGGCTACCGGAATCCGAGCTATTTACGATGACACCACGGACAGCGCCACTCGAAGACGATCAAGCCATTCGTCGCCTGCTTGAGAAGGAGCGTCAGACGATTGCTTCGTTTCATGAACGGGCGATGGATACAATCCGCGTATATGATCCATCATTCGGTTTTGCTTGGCGCGGGACACAGACATTTTTCCACGGTGTCCCGGTCAATCCGTTCGCGCAACGCTTATGGCTCGAAAATGGCGTCACGAGATACCGGATCTTGCAACAAGGTTCGACACGGTTACTTGCCTCCGGTGAGACCTGTGACGCTGTCATCGAGGTGCTCGATGACGCAGTAAGTAGTGAAGAGCCAGACGGTCAACCCGTCAGTCCGATTGGTCAACTGATCCTCGGGGTTTGGCAACAAATCGAGTCGGATGAGTCGACGTATATTACGAATGTCGACTGCCGCGGCATCTCACGTACGCAAGCAGACAATCGGATCCGTCACGCTTTAGCGCGACAGGAGACGATTGAGTGGGTGCACCGGGCACCGAACGAAAATGATAGTTGCCACTTTGCTGGCTTGACGTTGACGTTTCCACACCGTCCACCGGGTGTCGTCACGATTGAACGATCAGAAGCAGAATAAAATGACCCGGCACGTCCGCTATCAAGCAGACGTGTCGGGTCATTTTTAATGTGTGGGTCGCACCATTCGATTGAACACGACCAATAGAGCATGGCTGTCAGTCCAGCTATTCCAAACGATATCGGTAGATTAAAGGAATCCTTCGTTGTAAATGCAAGTAGGATACTAGCGATCAAGACACCCGATAGACCATAACCAAGGACCGTCGGCACAAAAGCTAATGTCGTCGATGATCGGTTGATGATCATGCCGACGAGGAAGTCGAGCAAAAAACCGGACACCAAGATGATTGGGAAAGCATATAAGACATAAAACAATAATATCGAACTAAACGAATCATATAGTGTATCCGGCGACCGCTCCGCTACCGGTGTATAGGAGATGTACGCTAGGACAGTGCAAACGAGAGCGGTGGTCAAGATGACGGCAAGTAATCGTTTCAGCATCAAGGTGCCTCCTTTATTTTCCGTTTTGAGTATACCAATTCAAATCAAAAAACACACCCTATGCAAGGATGTGTTTAGCGCAACCTATAGACCAAGCGACATAATCAGTCGCCGAACGTCCTGATCCGCTTGTTTCGGTGTCAAAATCAATAGTTGATCGTCTACTAGGACACGTGTCTGACCGCGCGGGGTCAAGATTTCGTCTTCGCGAATGATGGCGACGACAAGTACGTCTTGCGGCATCTCGATATCCTGCAGTGTCTTCCCGGCAATCAGACTTTTTGCTGAAACCTGGACTTCAATGATTTCCGCTTGGGGATGGGTGACGGTCATGAATTTCAGGAACGGTTCGACCGTCGTATCGGGCGGCGTCTCAAGTCCCATTCGGCGAACGATCCACGGTAATGCCGTCCCTTGTAAAAGGGCGGACGTCATGACGGTAAAGAAGACGATATTGAAAAGAAGCGGTGCTTCCGAAAGACCGCTTGAGAGCGGATATGTCGCTAAAATAATCGGTACAGCTCCCCGTAGACCGGCTGCCGTGATGACGCTCTGTTCTTTGAACGTATAACGGAACGGAAGTAAAGACAACACGACAGCTAGTGGACGAGCGAGCAAAATCAGCGTCAGGACGATGACGGCCGAGACGAACAATGTCCGTGGATCAAGCAACTGTTTCGGAAAGACGAGCAACCCAAGCATGATGAACATGCCAACTTCTGCTAAATGCGACAAACTGCCACTAAACCGCTTCAGTGTCTCACGGTAAATCATATCGTGATTGTTGATCCAAATTCCTGTCAGATAGACGGCGAGAAATCCACTAGCATGTAAGATCGTTGCGAGACCGTAAGAGAAGAGCGCTCCACTAAACAAGAGTGTTGGGTAGAGAGCGGACGACGGTAACTGGATTCGATTCAATAACTGCGAAACAGCATATCCAATCGCTAAACCAATAAGTGTTCCGAGTCCCATCTCATAGATGAAGGAGAGGAGACCAGCACCGATTGAAAATGCTTCCGGAGCTAACGCAAATGAGGTAAACAGAATCGTCAGGAAAACGGCCATCGGATCATTTGTTCCAGACTCCGCTTCGAGCGTATGTTTCACTTTTGCATCGACCGGTCGTCCACTGAGCAGAGAAAAGACAGCGGCCGCATCGGTCGAGCCGACGAGCGCTCCGATCAGTAAAGCAACGGGCCAAGAAAAATCGAGGAGAATATGCGCGACGACAGCGATGATGCCGGTCGTTGCAAGGACACCAACGGTCGCAAGCGACAAAGCAGCAGGAAGGATTTTGCGAAAGTGTGTCCACTTCGTATGCAAACCACCATCAAACAGTATCAGGACGAGCGCCATCGTCCCAAAAAGACGGGCTTGTTCAAAATCACCGAAGTTAATGAGTCCCGTAACGTCAGAACCAGCAACGATCCCAACAATAACGAACAAGATCAATGTCGGTACGTTCAATCGGACGGCAAACTTTGTTGTAATGATCGCAATCAGTAATAACGTTCCTGCGACGAACAAGATTGTACCTTCTTCCATCCGACCACCTCTTTCTTGATGACATGCTCTTCTTTAAGTATACGTTACTTTTTGAAAATTTCGAAAAATAACGTCAAAACGAGGTGTACAAACGAACAGAAAAAGGAAAACTAGAAACAGAACATTTCGTTCAAAACGGAACATCAAGGAGGAAAAGGGATGAACATCTGTATCGTCACAGGTGCCAACTCCGGCATGGGGATGGTCACGATTCAAGAGTTATTAGAGCGAGGAGATCGGGTCATCGCTACCGTCCGTTCGCAGAAAAAAGCGACGGCACTCGTGCAACTATTACGGGAACATGGTGTATCGCATACGCAGCTAGAAGTCGAAATCGTCCAGCTGGATCAACTCGATTCTGTCCGTCAATTTGCGGACCGACTATTCGATATGGTCGGTCGGATTGACCGATTGATCCTGAATGCCGGGGTCATGGTGCCTCCGTATCACATTACGAAGGATGGATTCGAATCACAATTCCAAGTCAATTACTTGAGTCACTTCTATCTGATCGAACGCTTATTGCCGCTTCTTGAAAAAGGGAACGATCCACGCGTCATCTCGATTTCGTCGCTTGCTGGTGAAGGCGGCTTGATTCGAACCGATGTCGAACTTGAAGCAATCGCCCACGTCAAAAAAGAGCATTACAGTCCGATGCGGTCATACCGGGAATCAAAACTCTTGCAGATGATTCATATGCGTGAGCTTGCGGAACAACATGGTGATCAGATCACGTTCGTCAGCGTGCACCCGGGGATTGTCAATACGGACCTCTTTTACCGCGGCAAATACGGCAAGGTGATGAAGACGTTACTCAAACCGGTCGCACAAGTCGGATACTGGACCGGAAAGCTCTATACACCGGAATACGGTGCAAAGACGGCGTTGTATCTGGCAACGACTGACGATCCGCTTGATAACGGTGGCTATTACGCTGACTCCGCACCTCGTCTTAGCAATCCAATCGTTGAGGACGACGAATACCGGGCACACGCACGAAATCTATCGCGCCGCTGGGTCGAACTCGCCTGAACGCAAAAAAACGACCGGCTCGTGGGAAGCCGGTCGTTTACCGTTGTGACGACTGGGGGTCAGATCACTCCTCAAGGATACGTTACATTGAAATAGAATTGTGGAATATGAAAAAAATCACAAAATAATGGGCAAACGTGAAATCTTGAAGCAAAAAGGTTTTCTTCTCGTGTCACATTCGTTAGGATAGAGAAGAATTTTTTTGTAACAGGAGGAATAACATGATACGACTAGCTACATCAAAAGACGTTCGAAACATCGCAACCCTACTTGAGCAAAAAGCGCTCTCACTCAAAGCCAGTGGCAGTAGCCAGTGGTCTGCTTATCTCGAACAAGACATCGAACAACTCGTCGCGCGAGATTTAGAAGCAGGTCGCCTATATGTCTTTGAGGATCAGAACGAGCTGCTTGGTTCCGTTGCCCTGCTTCCTTCGCTCGAATGGGATCAATCCTTGTGGGATGATGTAGAAGGTCTGTATATCCATCGAATCGTCGTCAGTGACCGCGCAAAAGGACGTGGTGTCGGTCGGAAACTACTGGAACATGCGATTGCTGTGACAGAGGACGAAGGGGAAATTCTACGACTCGACTGTGTCGCGACGAACGAGTTTCTCAATGCGTATTACGCTTCATTCGGATTCGTCTATCAAGGAACACGAGACGGGTTCTCGATTTATGAGTACGAACGCATCGAAGCGACTGCTTGAAGCGGTTCAATCAAGACAACAGTCGCTTCGTTTGGTATGGTAAGAGAAAAAGAACGGTTCAAGGAGTGATCGGATGCGACTGAATATCGGCTTCATCGGCTTTGGCAAAAGTACGACCCGTTACCATTTACCGTACGTGATGATCGAGGATAATTATCACGTTACCTGGATTTACAATCGGAAAGAAAAACCGGAGCTTTTCGCATCCTATCAGGATCGACTGCCGGACGCCCGTTTTACGACGGATCTCTCTGAGATGCTTGCTGACCCGGCACTTGACGTCGTCGTCATCAATACGCCACCGGCGACTCATTTCGAGTATGCGTTACGCGCGTTGCAGCACCAAAAGCATGTCCTCGTCGAAAAACCGTTCACCGTGACGGAAGAAGAGACACAACGTTTATTTGCGGAAGCAGCTGCGCAAGGCGTTAAAATTCTCGCCTATCAAAATCGACGTTACGATAGCGACTTCCAAGTCGTTGCCCAAATCATCCGTTCCGGTAAACTCGGTCGACTCGTTGAAGTCGTCTCGCAGTTTGACTTATTCCGCCCGGAAGCAGCATCAGCGGACGCTCGGCATGAGAATGGAGCGCTCTACGGGCTTGGCGTCCATACGCTCGACCAAATCATCGCCTTATTCGGAAAACCGGACAAGGTCGCTTTTGACGTGCGTAGTGTTCGACTACCGAATAATCCAGACGATGCGTTTGCAATCGATCTCTATTATCCGGAGCTGAAAGTAAGCGTCCGGACGAGTCACGTCGCACTTGCCCCGGCACCACGCTGGATGTTGCACGGGACGAACGGGACGTTCATTAAACAACACGTCGACCGACAAGAACTTGATCTAAAAGCGAACTACTTCCCAGGGGAAGAAGGGTTCGGTGAAGATTCCGAAGACGATTATGGTCGTCTGATTTACCATGACGAACACGGTCACTTACAAGACGTCCGGATCCCGAGTCCCGTCGGCGATTATGGCAAGCTGTATCGTGCCTTTTATCGTAGTATCGTCGAAGATGCACCGCTGCCGGTGAAAGAAGAGGACACGTTATTCGTTTCTCATCTGCTCGAACAAGCTTTTGCGAAACCATCACCATATATCTTAACGGTTAAAAATTAAATTTTATTTTGATTTCAGGAAGATGACAACTCGACTGCGCCCGTAGGCATGGTCGAGTTTTTTTGATATAAAGAATGAGTGCATTCCTGATTTTTCAGATTTTTCTAAAGAAATGTTGATTATTTTTTCAAAAAGTTGGGAAAAGAGGAGTGTCTCACCAAATCAAAGCATAGGGGGTCTATCATGAAACGATTCTTATCCGCATTGCTCGTAGCGGTTGTCATCGTTGGGGTACTCAGCCCTTCGTTGATCGCTGAGGCCGCGACGAAGTTGACCGTGACGACGGACGTCTTGCGTGTCCGTGAAAAGCCGTCGACGTCGAGCAAAATACTCGGGAACGTCTACAAAGGAAACGTCTACACATCAAAAGGAACATCCGGCAGCTGGTATAAAATCAGCTACAAATCCCGCACAGGTTACATACACAAGGATTATGTCAAATCATCCTCGTCGAAATACACGTCAACGGGTACGAAGTATACGACGGTCGGAACGCTCAACGTCCGGACAGGTGCTGGAACGAAGTATAAGGTCGTTGCCCAACTGAATAAAGGTGTTGCTGTCGCAACGTACGGAACGTCAGGGAGCTGGACGCGGATTCTTTATAAGGGAAGTTACCGCTACATCTCAACACAATACGTATCGAAATCAAAGCCATCGACGTCAACGAAGAAGTTGAATGTCCCGTACTATAATCAATATTCACTCGGCTATCCGTCGGGTTGTGAATTCGTTTCGTTAAAGATGGCGCTCGAATACAAGAAAAAAGCCGTCTCTGCTGCGTCGCTTTACAATCAGATGCCGAAAAGCATGAAAAATGCGACATACAAGAATGGAAAGTACTATTGGGCTGATCCTGAAAAGATGTTCACAGGAAATCCAGCCGGGACACTCGATTACTACAAGAACTGGGGCATCTATCCGAAAGGAATCTTACCACTTGCTAAAAAATACCGCAGTGGTGCAGTTGATATCTCAAAACAAGGCGTTTCAAAGATCGAACGTGAAATTCGTAGCGGAAACCCGGTCATCGTCTGGGCAACCGTCGATTTCAAGAATCCATACGGCTACTTCTCATGGACTAAGCCTGATGGTAAGACATTCACGGGTTATCGCAACTATCATGTCATGCTCGTGACAGGCGTCTCAAGCAGCGCGTTTTATGTCTCGGATCCATATCGTGGCAAATACAGCGTCAGCCGGTCGCAATTCACGTCCGTGTTCAATCAAACAGGACAATATGCATTATCAGTTCGTTAATCGGTTTATCCGGTCGCACTCGTGCGACCGGATTTTTTGATTACTTTCCAAGTCAGGACTGTTTTCGCTCGAAAATCTACCGTAAAATAAAGGAATTCGCCCGCTAGGTGTGTAAAAGAATGACAATGCATCCATGAAAGGAAGTGAAGAGATGGAAGATCCACGGATCACGCGTCTCGAACAGGAGGTCGCAGCGTTACGACAACGGGTTGCAAAACTCGAAGAACAACATGTCGCCCCCGTCTCACCTGAACCCATTGAACCAGTGTCGAGTACGGTTGAACGCCCGAAACCGCGTCCTGCTTATACGAAACGAAAACCAGTCGTCCCACAACCGACAATAAAAGAAAAACGATCTCGCGAAGAATGGGAACAAGTCATTGCGACCGTCTGGTTACCACGTATCGGCGCGATCTTCGCGGCACTCGGTGCCTTGTTCCTCTTTTCCTATGCATCCGTTGCCGGTTTGATCAGTCCACCGGTCCGAATCGGGAGCGGGGTCTTGATCGGTCTACTCGTCATCGCTCTTGGCGAATATCAGTATGAGAAAAAACGACGCGAGCTTGGCGTCGGACTCGTCGCGACCGGAACGATCGTCGCCTTAGCGGCATTGTTTGCTGGAATGGCCTTATATCAATTTTATCCACCATCTTTAGCGTTCTTACTTGAGCTCGTCGTCGTCTTCATTGCGTACGGTTTAATGCTCTGGATGCGATCACAAGCCTTGTTAGTCCTTGTGTCCATCACTGGTTTCTTGTTACCGTATTTACAACTATCGGACGATCCGAATTTACCGCTTTTCTTATTATACGAAGTCGTCCTGTTCGCAGCGATCTTCTTCGCCGTTGATCGACTGAAAGCAAAGAAGGCATTCGTCTTTGCTTGGGTGATCTTTACGATTGCACTCGCATTTGGTCTACTCTCGTTAGAGCTCTACTGGCTGGATGAACAAGTACCACGACTCGATGAATGGTCTCTATTGCTTGCGACACTCTTTGGTTACGGCGCGACTTCGTTCATCGGACGACGGATCCAGTTTCAGCCAAACGTTCCGAGCTGGCTAGCTGGAGGTGTCGTCATACTGACGTTATTGATTCTCGACTGGTCGTTCGGAGCACTTGCGGCGATTCTATTTGCGGGTGTTGCCTACTTCCTTGCTAAACGACTCAAGGATCCCGCTCAAAACGGAGTCGGTCACGTTGCTTTACTGGTTGCCGTCTTATTAATTCCAGCCGACGCCCTCAGCTGGACATACCAGTTGCGTTTCCTCCTGATCGCCGGTTTGATTGCTGCATTTTGGTTCGTTCCGCGAGCGCGGATGCCGCATCAACGATTGTTTAACGTCGGGTTGTATGTCATCTTCATCTTCTCCGCTGTCGTCGACTATGAAACGTACCAACGGATCGGTCTTTCGTATGCCTTGACGGTGCTTGCGATGGTTCTTGCGTCAACCGCATTCGTTTTACTCCTCGTACGAACGCATCATGATCCCGTCTGGAAGGGATCGTGGCAACTCGTACTCGTCCTTGCTGCGATCGGCGTCTTTACGACCTATACGTTGATCATCATGGAACTACCGTTTTATCGTGGACTTGAGGAAACGGCACGCAGTACGACATTATCCGCTGCCTATATCGTCCTGGCACTTGTGCTCGTCGCCATCGGACGCATGCGGACATCGTCGACGTGGCGGTTATCCGGATTATTGTTACTGACGGTCAGTGCCGTCAAACTCTTGCTGTTCGACTTGTCGTTCCTGAGTTTGTTCCAAAAAGCATTCGTCTTCATCGGTTTCGGGATCGTCACGTTCATCATTTCACGGACGTATTTCAAAAAACGAAAAGAACAAGCTTAACAAAGAGCTTGGATTGGTCAAAAATGACCAGTTCAAGCTTCTTTTACGTACAAAAGTTTTTATTGATAACGATTATCATTGTCGTCTATACTAATTAAGGAACTGACTTAATTAGTAACAGGGGGAACTATACATGAAACAAGCATTATTGATGACAGGGGCGCTCGCGGTCGTCTTAGCGGGTTGTAGCGAAGCGAAACAAGCAGAGACACCAGCACCGAAAAAGGCGAATTTTGATCAGATCGTCACCGACTACCGGACGTATGCGATTAACGAAATCGATACATTCGTCCGTGAGACGGAAAAATTCACAGATGCCGTCCAAGCTGGAAAGCTTGAAGAAGCAAAAGCATTGTACGCACCAACACGGATGCATTACGAACGTGCGGAACCAATTGCTGAAGTATTTGGAGACCTCGATCCAAAAATCGATGCCCGAGCAGGAGACGTCAAAGCATCCGAATGGGGCGGCTATCACCGAATCGAACAAGGATTGTTCGAAAAGGGAACGACGGAAGGTTATGAAGCATACGCGAAACAATTGATGAAAGACGTTCATTTACTACGGGCGAAGGTCGAGACGGTCGAGGTGACGCCGGAGTTACTCGTCACGGGAGCGACAGATTTACTAAACGAAGTCTCGACGTCAAAAGTGACGGGGGAAGAAGATCGTTATTCGCATACGGACTTATATGACTTTGCTGCAAACGTCGAAGGTGCTGAAAAAATCTATGAACTGTTGAACCCAGCACTTCAGAAACAAGACGCGGCATTATCAAAAGAGATCGCGGCGCGCTTCAAAGATGTCCACGCCTTACTCGACGCCAAGAAAAAGGGTGACGGTTATGTCCTCTATACGAGTCTCTCGAAACAAGACGTCAAGCAAATGAGTGTCGCGATCAATGAACTCGCTGAACCGCTCTCGAAGATGGGCATCGTACTGGAGGGATAAGCATGAAACCAATACAAGAAGGCGTCACGCGACGTGACGTCCTAAAAGTTGCCGGATTGACGAGTCTCGGAGCAGCCCTTTATGCCAGTGGTCTTGAGAAGTTTCTTCCGCGGACATTAACCGTAGAAGCGAGTGATCAAGAGCCGTTCTACGGGACGTATCAAGCGGGAATTCTGACGCCACCACAAAATCATGTTCAAGTCGTAGCGTTTGATATCAAGACGGAGCGACGTGATGAGCTCGTTGATTTACTAAAACGCTGGACGCGGTTATGTGCCCGACTTGCAGCCGGATTACCGTACGGCGACTCTGACTCCCGTTACGTTCCACCGGAAGACACAGGGGAGGCAGATGGACTATCTGCCGGTCACTTGACGTTTACGTTCGGTTGCGGTCCGAGTCTGTTCGATGGTCGGTTTGGGATCAGTCATAAAAGACCGGATGCCCTCAAACCGTTACCGACGTTCGATCTCGACCGTTTAGATGAAAAATGGAGCGGCGGCGATCTTGTCGTCCAAGTGTGCGGGGACGATGCGCAAGTCGTCTTCCATGCGATTCGCAATCTTGTCCGTGTCGGGCGCGGAACCGTCGCGATGCGTTGGTCACAAGCTGGTTTCCAGCGTAGTAAAGCAGCAGATGCGTCTGGCGGCACACCACGCAATCTATTCGGCTTTAAGGACGGGACCGGGAATCCCGATGTCTCGAAGAAACAGGTCCGAAAAGACGCGCTCTTTTGTCAGTGGCAGGATGGGACGCCATGGCTGACGAACGGATCATTCCTCGTCGTCCGTCGCATTCAGATGCATCTTGAAGTCTGGGACCGGACGATTCTGAAGGAACAAGAACGGACCTTCGGACGCGAACGCGCTTCCGGGGCACCACTTGGTTCAAAAGATGAGTTCGCTTCCGTTACACCTTCAAAACGACAAGCCCGTGGAGAAGCCGCCTTACCGGCAAATTCGCATACCGCTGTCGCACACGGTGACGGGAAGACAGCGATTTTACGCCGCTCCTACTCCTATCAGGACGGAATCGATGAAAAGACGGGGGCACTCGATGCCGGACTGCTCTTTTTATCGTATCAACGTTCGCCGAAACAATTCATCGAGATCCAGCGCCGGCTTGCCGCACAGGATCGACTGAATGAATACATCACACACCGTGGGAGTGCTATCTTCGCCTGCTTTGGTGGGATCTCGAAAGGAGGCTACATCGGTGATGCGTTGTTTGCGTAATCTTATCCTATTATTCGTACTTCTCACTGCGGGTCTCTACGCGTCGTCTGTCCATGCCGCTTCAACAGACGATCTCTATGTCGCAATCGGGCAAGCCTTGTCTGCCGTCGCAAGTGAAGATCGCACGGCACTGAATCAAGCGATCGATCAACTGGGTCAAGTAGCTACCGATTTGCCTGAACAGCAAACGGCAATCTCAGAGGCTGTGAAACAGGTTGACGCCAAACGGTCGGCACCCTTCCCGGAAGTCCGTCAGCAGCTGACAACTCTCTCGGCTACCGTCCGGAAACAGGAAGAAGCAGCAAAACCGAAAACGGATCCGGTCGCGAAAGCAAAGGTGAAACAACTACTTGTTCTGACTGAAGAGATGCGTCAGGTCAAGGCGAGCGATCGTCCAGCAGCGGAGCAACGGTTGTTGACTGCGTGGGCATCGCACGAGAGTCTTGTCCGAAATGACAGTGTTGGTCACTATGGCAACATAGAGATGGCGCTCGCTTCGATCCGGATTGCAGCAGCGCGCGAGCCCGCGGATACGAAAGAATGGACAGCGGCACTTGATCAGTTTGATGCTGCCGTTCAGTCTTTCCTCGACGGGGAGCAAGTCCAAGCGAAGAAAACGGGACTTCAGTCGTTGCTGACACCACTTGAAGAGGCGCAAACCGCACTTGCGACAAACGACTTACCAAAAGCGAAACAGTCACTTGAAGCATTCTTGAAGACATGGCCGCGCGCAGAAGGCGAGGTCCGAACACGCAATGAAGGGCTCTATTCCAAGCTTGAGTCGGATATGCCGCTGTTACTTGCCCGCCTGACGCCTGAGACACGGGAAACGACCGCACAAGAACTCGAGTCATTCGAAAATGCTATTGCACAATTACAAACGAAGACCCACTATACGTTCGTCGACGCGATGCTCGTCATGTTGCGTGAAGGTCTTGAAGCGTTACTGATTGTCAGCGCACTCGTTGCCTTCGCGCGGAAAAGTCAATCGAAACAAGAAGGTAAAGTCTGGGCAGGTGCTGGTCTTGGTCTGATTGCGAGCGGTCTGTTAGCGCTTATCTTACAGACGGTCTTTAAGGCTTCGTTCGCAGCAACGGGGCGGGAACAAATCGAAGGCTATACGGGTATCGTCGCAGTCGTTGTCATGTTGTTCGTCGGCTACTGGTTGCATTCAAAAAGCGCTGTCGCCAAACGAAAACACTTTTTGTCGACGCTTTCGACGACATCGCTCTTCTTCGTCAGTTTCTTGACGATCTTCCGGGAAGGTGCCGAAACGTTGTTGTTCTATATTGGAATGGCACCAGCGATGACAAAGACGGCCTTATTATCAGGGATTGCTCTCGCAATCCTCATCATCGGGCTTGTCTCATATGCCGTCATCCAGATCGGTGTTCGCTTACCAATCCATCGTCTGTTCCAAGTCGCGTCATGGTTGATTTATCTGATGGCGTTTAAGATTCTTGGGACAAGTCTCCACGCGTTGCAACTGACGAACGTCTTGCCAATTCATCCGATTAATGGACTTGGAACGGTTGGCTGGCTTGGTTTTTATCCGACGCTTGAGACGCTGCTGCCACAAGTCGTTCTCATCGTGCTGATTGCCTTGTTTACGATGTGGCAAAAGCGACGCGCAGCATCGATCCTGACAGCAGCTTGATCCATTTTTCAATTTCAGGTTTCATCTATTATGTTTCGGGTATAACTTCCTATCAGCAGCTTGCTGCATGAAGGAGAGGGATTTTTATGCTTGAAACACGCATCGTACGAAACATGACCGCTGTCGACGCAGAAGTGACGAGCCTCAAATCAAGTGGTTATTCGAATAAACAGATTTACATCTTTGCAAAAGACGAAGAACTCGCAGAACGAATCGCGAACGATACACAAACATTACCGTATCGTGTGACGAAAAAGTCGTTCTTTGAGACACTTTTGTCAGCCGTCCGGAGTAACCGGAATGACCGGATTGCGCAGTTGTCTGAACTCGGTATGACGAAGGATGTTGCTGAAGGGCTAGAAGACGAAGTCCGTCACGGTCGGATCGTCATTGTTGGATCGAAGTCTGATTTACTGAACCCAGCGTTTGCAGCATCCTACGTGACAGATGAAGCAACCGATTATGGAGCTGGTGTACCTAAGCTTGAGGATGAGGAAACGACGACGACGTTACCCGCGGATCAAAATGTGAAGTTAAAAGATGAATAATACTTAGACCTCCTGTTTCTCAGTCTAGAGACAGGAGGTTTTTGTTTAGCCTCTTCTTGGAAGGGAATGGGAAAGATGAGAGGAGGAAGGACGATGCATTTCTTGTATGTCGGCTATTATAATGCGGAACAGATGGACGCCTTATCGAAAGACGAAATCGATACGTTGATGGCTCGATGTGACTCCCTAATGGAGATCTTCAATGAACAAGTCAACGTCATTTCAGACTGGCACCCGGGTTTAGCGACACGAGCGATTTATTGGCGCGATGGGGTCGTACAGACAAAAGAAGAACCGGATCGCTCAAAGGGAGAACAGATTGGTAGTTTGATCGTCTTTGAAGCACGCGATTTTGATCAGGCGATGGAACTCGCCTCTCTTCACCCGACGACTCAAGTCGCTGAAGGGGAAACGTACGGTTGGCGCGCTGAAGTCCGACCGTTATCGGAGGAATCCTGATGTACGGATTGTTAACGACATTTACGACCCAACCTGGGCAACGCGATCAAGTCACCCGTTTACTCCTTGAGGCAGCAACTTCGTTAGAAACACATTTAGACTGTCGCCAGTATATCATTAGTATTTCCGATGAACCCGATGTTTTATATGTTCGTGAAATCTGGACGGATGCCAGTGCTCATCTTGCGTCCTTAGAGTTACCCCTGACACGCCAATTGATTGCGCAAGCACGACCATTGCTCCAACATGTCGAACGCGTTCTTGAGGATCGTCCCATTGGAGGAAAAGGCTTATGACGGTAAATAAAAACCCCTTCTTTCACAAAAAGAAGGGGTTGAATCATTTAAGGCGTTGTCCATTCGATATCAATGACGTCCGACGCTCGAACCATTCGGCGCATACCGGTCGACGTGACGAGTTCAATCGTTCCCCGATCGTGGAAAATCGCTTGAATCGAACCGGATACCGTATCGAGTTGTTTTAATCGGACCTGGACCGTTTGTCCTGTCCGGACGGCACGTTCCATGATGTGTTGCAAAGAGAGACGATCACGAGTAAGTGTCTCTTCGCGTGATTGATACAAATGTTCAAGATGAAGGATGTGCTGGCGTGAAGTCAGTTGTTTCCACTTGCGATTCGATCGTTTTTTAGATGCGAACATGGCTGACCACCTCCTGAATTGAGTCGTACGCTAGATCGTCGTGCGCTCTCTTCAGATATTTCCCTTCACGAATAATGCTTAAACGCGCACATCTGACATTTTTTCACGGAACGCTGATATGGCTGCGATGGCTTGCTCATCTTGCTCGACCTCGCCCGGTGCATTTCCTTCAGCAAGAATCGCTGTCTCAAGCGTTGCGCCGAGGAACGACGCGATGTGTTCAAACTGCGTGACGAGCGCCTGTCCTTTAACGCGTGGATTGTCTCCACCGACTGCGATCAAATGGAATCGTTTCCCTTGCATCCGGCGTTTGAAGTCGAGTTCGTCGTCGCGGAGTGACTCACTGAATCGGTCGATGAATAATTTCATCTTCGTCGACATCGAGTACCAGTAGATCGGCGTGATGAACAGGATATCATCGTGAAGAAGCATCTCTTCGACGATTCGACGATAGTCATCTCCAATCGGCAAGAACCCTCCATGGTGACGTCGGTCCTCAATCGGCTGGATCGAAACGTTCGCTAAATCGACCGCGGTGTGTGCGACACCTCTTAGTGCCTCTTCTCCAAGCCATTCACTGTTTCCTTTGCGGGAACTCCCGAAAATCGTATACATAACGTGCATCTCCTTTTGAATTCGACCTTTTTATTCTATGCCAAACTGCACTGTCAATACACCGATATGCTCACAATTGGTTTTGAATACGGGTTTTGCGGAAAAAGACAAGAAGACGAAAAACGAATAGGGGAGGAACAGTCGAATGGAGAGAAGTACGCTCATTGCGCTAGAAAAACACTTATACGCTATCCACCTCGAGATGGATGGACTGGCGCGTTTGATCACGAAACAATTGATTCACTTAAGCCAAGTGGCTGCATCCGTCGAACATTTTCGACGGATGAGCTTTGATATTTATAAACATCGGACGTCACTCGAACAGATTCCGTCACAAGTCTTGTATGAGACCGCACTGGATTACGAAGACTGGCTCGATGAGGAGTTTGATGAGATTCCTGCGAGCTGGCAACTTGCGACAAAAGAGGCAGAGGCACTTGAGCAACTGTGGTGGTTCGAGTTCTCCCGCATTCAAGCGGAACTCGAAGACTGGCTCAGTCTTTATCTGATTCGCCGAATTCGAGAAGATGTCCGCTACATGCCACCCGTGATTGAAAAGAATGCCTATGCCTTATCAGAGGATGCTAGACACGTCTTTTGGCGTCTTCTGCAACGCTCCGTCGCGAAACCTTCATCAAAAATCAAGGCGAATCAACTGTCATGTCGAATGGGTATCTCAGAGATCGCACGTTGCGCCCGACTTAACCAGGACCGAACGCGCCGCGCCATTGGTGAACTGACGACTCGCGGTCTGATTGCGATCGAGGAAGACGACGAGAAGCTGAAGATGCGACTCCGGCTTCAAGTCATCTGATTCAAGGCGATGAACCGCTCAATCATCCGTTCATCGCGGCGCGCGGATGGACCAATCCAGATCAGGTGCCCTGGACTCTTCGATTCAATGAACTGCGCATGACGGATGACTCGTCGTGCATGTTCCGCGTGCTCGAACGGAACGGCACGGTCTGATTTCGAATGGACGATCAACACCGGACAAGCGACGGCTTCGAGTCGTTCTCGTTCTAAGTCTTGCGTAATATCAAACAAGACACCTCGTCCAGGACCGTTTTGGAGACCCACTTCATACAATAACGATGCATCCGTCTCACTGATGTGAGTACGGATTGTTTCGCGTGGTAACAGACTCGTCATCTCTACCATCCGGACAGCTGCTTCTTCGGGAAACTTGCGAATCTTATCCTTCACATAGGTCCAGAGTCCCCACTGAATGAACTGTAAAGGACGCTGTAAAACTGGTTGAACGAGAAGGCGATGATAGGGAAGCGAGATCCGATGGGTCATCGCACAAGCTAAGACGAGTGCTTGAACGGCTGCATCTTGACCAGCAAGTGCAATAGCCGTCGGTCCACCTGCTGAGATCCCGTAAACCGTGTAACGGTCGATGTGACGGGACGCAAGCCACCCTGCATAAAATGTGGCGAGTGCCTCCGGACTGTCTGCTAGTTGGAGCGGCGTTCGTCCGTACCCGGGACGTGACGGAACGATGACGCGATATCCTGCCTCAATTAACTTTTCGACATGGTAGACTTCCCGGTAATCCGACTGCGTTCCATGGATCAACAGGATGACGGGACCACTCCCACTATCCCGATAATCAAAGCGCTGACCGTTCCATTCTGCGATATAATGCATCCAAATTCTCCTAACTCTTAATATTTACCATTTTATTGTTAATATCAAATTTATTTTCATGTATACTGTAAAGTATAACCAAACCATTGTGACTTAGGAAATGAGGATGCGTAGTGTCAAACGAAAAATTAACGAACCGTGACCGCTTACTTGCTGTACGAGAAATCTTCGAACGTCAGTCGGATGAAGATCATACCTTGACGCTTGAGGAATTGAGCATGGAACTCTCGAAACGAGGACTGATCGAGAAGCTATCCCGAAAATCGTTGAAGGATGATATTGCGGCACTTGCCAAATCAGGTTTTGACGTCGTCGCAGAAGAAACGAAGAATGGACTTGCCATTCCGTATCATCTCGTCAGTCGTCCCTTTGAGCATCATCAGCTCCGTCTGCTTGTCGATGCAATCGCGAGCGCAAAATTCATCTCAGAAAGTGAGACGACGGCGCTCGTCCAGACGATTCAGTCACTGACGAGTGACAAGATGGCTGAATCACTCCAGCCGGTCCTCCATACCGTCAAAAAACCAAAAGGCATGACATCGCGCTCGATTGATACGATCCAAAAAGCCATCAGTGACGGTTTCGTCATCAGTTTCCAGTATCAAGGGAAATTCAATGAACGGACGCGGAAATTCGAATTGCGAAAAGACGGGGAGCACTATCTCGTCTCACCAGCACATCTGTTGATGGATAACGGCAACTATTATTTGATTGGACGCGACGAACGGATCAAACAGATTCGGACGTATCGGGTCGACCGGATTGTCGACTGTAAGCCATTCGAACCAGTCGAAGAACCCGTTCATGTCGAACCGAATTACTTAAGCAACATGTTCAATATGTATGGAGGGGAAAATGAGCAACTGACGCTCAAATTCCAGGAGAGTCTGATGCCGACCGTCGTCGACCGGTTTGGAACCGACATCCGGTGCCGTCGCCTTGACGACGTCTGGTTTGAAGTTAAAGTCGATGCACTCTTTTCAGATGGTTTCATGATGT
The DNA here is from genome assembly GCF_022170825.1 of Exiguobacterium acetylicum. Taxonomy (NCBI): domain Bacteria; kingdom Bacillati; phylum Bacillota; class Bacilli; order Caryophanales; genus Exiguobacterium; species Exiguobacterium acetylicum. Next base: position 1,595,712 of record NZ_CP081878.1, read on the forward strand.
GGCTGATTCAGTTCGGTAATCAAGCAGAAATCATCGCACCTGTCGAGCGACGGGAGACATTTAAACAAAAGGTGACAGGTCTTGCGACGATGTATCAAATCGAAACGCCGGCCTTATAAAATATGAAGCAAGGTTCACTTGACCGTGGATCTTGCTTTTTTTCTAATCTTGTCAACAAAAAAATTTGTCGTTTTTTGTCGGATATTCATATTTGAATATTTTCAGCTGAAAGTTCCAGTTACTATTAAGGGTATCTGATACTTATGTAGGAGGAACGACATGCAACAGATGGAAAAAAGCCGATCAAACGGGATGAAGAAACTAGGTGCTTTCCTCTTCTTCGTTTGTTTATCCTATACGTCTTGGTACTTATTCTCACTTTTTGTCTTTCATCTCGTGTTTCCTGAAGATGTCGTGACATCACTAGATATCGTCGTGTTCGGATTCAGTCCGGTCATCGCTCTTGTTGTCACTATCGGCTCGTTACGTCTGATCGAACGGCACATGAAGCCTAAATTCACACCGCTTTTGTTCATCGGGTATACTCTTTCGACAAGTGTCCTGGTTTATTACTCAATTGCTAACGCGCTTCTGCCCCGACTGTGACTTGCAACTCCTAAGCAATTGGCATATGCTACGCTTATAGTTTGCTAGGTAAGGGGGGATACGATGAACGCACAGTATATCCTCGACTGGATGCCGCTCGTGATTCCTGTCGGTGCCATCGTCTTTATTGTCATCATTGCGAAAAAAGCTTCGAAAATCGATGCTGAAAAGTAAAAAGACTCCAATTCGGGAGTCTTTTTTGCGTTTCCTCTATTCAGTTACTCTGCTAGCGTCTTTTGTGCGTTAATCGAGTTGTTTTGTTGGGGCTAAGACGATTTCACGGATATTGACATGTTGTGGCTGTTCGAAAGCGAATAGGACGGTATCCGCGACGACTTGTGGATCGAGTCCACCATCAATCGACTGTTTCCATTCGTTATAACCGTCCTTGATCGTGTCACTTGTCGTATGACCGAGTAATTCCGTTTCGACGACACCTGGGGCAATCGTCATGACACGAACGCCGTGCGATGCGACTTCTCCCCGGACGTTTTCACTCATTGCATGAACGGCAAATTTCGTCCCGACATATGCGGCGTGGTCGGCGAACGTCTTTTTACCAGCAATTGAGCTGATATTGATGATCGTACCGGTCTTGCGCTTCACCATCGATGGAAGAACGGCCTGCATACCGTGTAAGACACCAAGTGCATTGACATCAAACATCTCGTCCCATTCTGCTGGGTCTTGCGTGTCGATTTGACCAAGAAGCATGCGACCGGCATTGTTGATGATTGCTTCGACCGGACCGAACGCTTCCGTCGCTTCTGCTAACGCAGCGTCGAGAGCAGCGCGGTCAGTTGCTGCGACTTGGCGGATCAAGACATCGTCTGAGGCTAGACTCGCAAGACGGTCAATTCGACGTCCAAGCAATAAGACACGGTACCCTTTCTGAATGAATGTGTGAGCAATGGCATGCCCGATTCCTGACGTGGCACCGGTGATCGCGATGAATCCTGTTTTCATGATATCGTCTCCTTATTTGATATGATAAATTGAAGATAACAGAGGGAAGTCGTTCCGAAAAGTACGCACTTTTTGGTCAGTGAGTTACCTTTTGGTAAGGGAGTGGGTGTACTGTGTATTTAAATGAGTTCGACGCGACGATGCGACAGATACAAGGCAAGTGGAAAGTGATGATCTTATATGAACTACATGAAGAAGGAACGGTGCGTTTCAATACGCTCGAGCGTTATATCCAGGACGTCTCACCGAAGACGCTGACGCAACAATTGAAGCAACTCGAGCAAGATGGCTTGATCACACGGACCGTCTATCCGGAAGTACCACTACGCGTCGAATATGCCTTGAGCGCGAAAGGTACATCCTTGATTCCACTACTCGATGCGATTTGCGACTGGGGACTTGCGACGACGCCCCGGAACCAATTGATGCGGACGTTATGCGACGACGAAGCCCCTGCTCCATGAGCAAGGGCTTTTCGTTAGCGTTCGATTTGTTCACGTACTTGCCGGCGGAACGTTTGAATATCGTAGGCAGGTTCACTTGGACTAAACTCGATCCCGTCAATCAGACGCGCGTTTTGGACCGTGTCCGGGAACTCGATTCGTGTTAACCACTCAAGCGTCGTCTCCTCATGCCGTCTTGGGAAAGCTTGCTCGAGCTGAGAAGCGATCTTCAGTAATGGATGATGACTATGACGTTTAGGAGCATGTGCCCGTACTTGTTTTGACTGCTTAACGGTTTGTTCTCTTTCGATTGCTACGACTTTTCGTTTTCGGATGACATAGAGGGTGATGGCAACAAGGATCACAGTCAGAAGCGTCGTCGCGATCCATAGCCAATCCGGTGTTCCTGCCTGGACGGCAGCTTGCTCTACATCTTGAACACCTTTGATATTCTCTAGTCCCATCGCCCGATTCGTCATTGTGTCTGCTTCTCGACCAAGCGGTTCCGTCCAAAGGAACAGTGAACCGAAGGCTTCAAACAGCGGACGAATCGCACTCGTGACCGATCCGACGAGTGCTTCTTTTGTAAGTCGAAAGACGAATGCGATGATGAGTCCCGCACTCAGTACGATTGCAATCGTCGGGAAGATGCGTCGCCATTCTGTCATGTACGTGACGACGAAGGGATAGGCGACGACAAGGAGCAGGAGGAAAAAGGCACCAATCGGTGGTGTCATGCCTGGGAATAGAACCACCGCGACACCGATGATCAGCGCACTTGCAGCGTAACGCCAGGTGGAGTCGACTGTATCGAGAAACGCAGACCACGCGACGAAGATGAAAGCTAAGACGCTTGCTAGGGGAGAGAGGAAAAATAATCCCCCAGCTACGAGTAGCTGTAGACCAATCCGGAGCGAACGGTGTGGCACGAAGGCAAGTACCGGGAAAACGAGCGCTAGGTAAAACGGAACGGGTAATAGACTCGCTAGGAACATCCACCAGAGGATCATGCGCTCACTCCTTTCTGCCGGTGACCGAGATGGATCTCCGCCGTCGTCGACGGCACGCTACGCTGCAATCGTTTCGTGAAGTAACGGCGCTCAAGCGGTAAATCGTACTCTGAAATCCGAGCAAGACATTCCATCGTTCGCAAGAATTGATGTTTTCCTGTACCAGACGGGACATGGTACCACTGACCCGACCGATTGACCATCGAGATCCAGAGGCTGTAGGACGCGCCTTGCTTCTCGAGTTCACGAATGATCGTCGCAGCGCGAGATAAGAGTTTCTCGAAGTCTGAGCGAAGGGCGAGCCCGTCTGCGGATAAGCCATCAACGATCACGGCATAATCATGATTACGTTTGCGGTCATATTGATACGAGTACAATTCGTTCGTCTTCGCATAGGCGGACCAATAGATCGATTTCGCATCGCCGGAGTAGGGTACAACGGAATGGAAACTTGATCGATCGGTGAACGGACTTGACCGATCGATCGTCTCACCCGGAATCATCCGCTCATTCCATTCGACGGACGCTGGTGCAAAGTCGGGGAAGACGTGACCCAGCTCATGGATATCAAGCGTCACATAGATCGTCGTCAGATGAAACGGATCCGAAATCATAACGTCAAACGATTGAATCCGGATCGTTCCCCGGTGGGCAGCGATGACGTCGATTGAAAACGGAACGGTCGTCTGTTTACCGACATACAAATGTTGACGCCAAAATTGACTGCTCGCATCAGGAAGCTTGATCTGATCTCCGAGTAATCCGGAGATCGTGATCCGACCGAGCGGTAGCTTCGTCGTGTTCGACAGCTCGAACGGTATCTGGATTGTTTCTTCCCGAAACGCCCGAACCGTCTCAAGGAGTTTGACACGGATCCGCTTCGCGACATATTCGAGATAATAGGGCATCACCCAGCCATATAATGTATAGGCAAATAACAAAGCCGCGATCCAGACGGGACCATAAAGTCCGATGATGATCCCACTTGCACCTGTCATCGTAAGAATGATGAGGTTAAAGCCTTTTGGTATGATCAATTGCATCGTTTACACCTCAGTCGGGACAGTCAATGAATCAAGGACCTGCTCGACGAGACGTTCGTTCGACAGCTTCAGTGTCGCCTCGAGTGTCAGGACCAGTCGGTGAGCAAGCAAGGGCGTCGCCAAATGTTTGACGTCTTCCGGTGTCACGTATGTCCGCTCCTGCATCCAGGCACGTGCTTTTGCTGCTTTTAAGAGAGCGAGCGTTGCTCGAGGACTCGGTCCAATCTCCACGTCACGATGGGCACGGAGAGCGTCACAGACGTCGAGTAAGTAGTTTTCGACGCTGTCCTCAATCGAGACAGCAACGACCTCTTCTTTCCAGTCATTCAGCTGTTCGAGTGGGATTTGCAGATCGGCTGCTGTTAAGTGTGCCCCGCGTAATAATGCTTTTTCCGCCTGACGTGTCAGAGGAGCAAACGACAACTTGAACAAGAAGCGGTCGAGCTGTGCATGAGGCAACGGGAACGTACCGTGTCCGTCGAACGGATTTTGCGTTGCGATGACAAGAAAGTGTTGTGGTAGCGTATACGACGTATCCCCAATCGTCACTTGCGCTTCTGCCATTGCTTCAAGGAGTGCGGATTGAGTCCGTGGTGTCGTCCGGTTGATCTCATCGACGAGTACGATATTTGCAAACAACGGACCAAAGCGTTGCTCGAACGACCCTGTCAGCGGATTGAACAGCTCCATCCCGAGTAGATCAGTCGGTAACGTATCCGCTGTACATTGAACACGTGAGAATTTGGCGTCAAGTGTCTGCGCTAGTGCTTTGGCTAGCGTCGTTTTACCGGTCCCCGGGCGGTCTTCTAGTAAAATATGCCCTTCAGCGAGCAAACCCATCAATAAATGATCAATCACGTCGTCCTGACCAAGGACAGATTGTTTAAGTGATGTACGTAATGTTTGAAACATGGATGATTCCCCCTTTAAGATGCATCGTATTTCTAAAGTGTACGAAAATTCAGAAAAAACTGCTAGTAGTTTTCCTAAAACGATTAACCTAGAAATACGTCTCTTATCTATACTACCAGTTTCATCCAAAAGTTTCGTAAAATATCAAAAAATTTGAAACAGGATAATTAATTTACTTAGCGAATACAAGAGATATAGTTATTAGAATAGGGAGGATGGAGAGATGAAACAACATACGACGGAATCCAATACTACTCTAGGCGAACATCATAATGTCGCTCACAGTCCAATCGATGCGTATCAACGTGCTGTTGCCGGAGGTCCACCGATTCGTCGACTACCGATCGGATTACGGATACTCACCTATATGCTCGCTACCTTATTCACAGCAGGGATCATCGCTGGGCTCGTTATCAGTCTACTCGGTTAAAAAAGACTCCCTCAGTGTCCTGAGGAAGTCGCTTCAATCTTCAAAGAGATCATCCATCAACGCGGTGATCTCTTTTTTGCGTGCATTCGTCTCATCACGCAGGATGCGAATCGATCGCCCCGTCCAGTCCAATCGATCACCAATCGTTGCTTGGCGCGGTAAGCGACTTTTCGGTAACGTAATCGTCTCGCGTTCGTCCGTCTCACAAATGGCTAAATCATCTTCAAAATCAGATAGGGTGAGCCGCATCTGATCCACCTCCGCATTCGATTATTCCGGTCGTAAATCGGTCCGGTTTGATTCCTTGATCCCGTTACCGCTTGAGATATACTGAATCGTTCCGTTTTGATCCGTTCGATCAGCCGTAATCCGTTCCGTCTTCAATGCTTGTAAGACAGAGGGGCGCGGATGACGGTAGGCGTTGTCCGCGCCAGCTGAGATCAAGGCTCGTTTTGGGGCGACGGCTTGTAAGAAGGGCAGGGAGGACGATGTCTCTGCTCCGTGATGACCCAGTTTCAGAACATCGGCGCGAAGCTCTTCAGCCGACTCAAGCAATTGTTGCTCGGTCCGAATCGGCGCGTCCCCCATGAAGAGGAAGCGGTCCTGTCCATTCTCGACGCGAAGGACGGCGCTCCAACTGTTGAGATCCTGTGTTCCGTCCGTTAAGGGAGCAAGGAACGTAAAACGTGCCGACTCACTCGGTATCTTAAGACCTGCTTTGACCGACTTGATCGTTACGCCTTCGCGTTTGACGGCAAGGAGGAAGTCGCGATACGTCTCCGTCGTATGCGTGACGCGCGGGGCATAGACACTCTCAACCGGAAACGCATCGAGGACCGTATCAAGTCCACCGATATGATCAGCGTCTGGATGTGTCGCAACAATCGCCGTCAAGCGTTTCACACCGAGTTCATTTAAATAGCGGACGACATCTTCCCCTTTTCCGTTATTCCCGCCATCAATCAAAATTGCATCTTCTTTCGTTCGAATGAAGGTGCTATCTCCTTGACCGACATCAAAACCATAGACCTCCATCTGTCCTGCTGTCGGGGCAGGGGGTGTCTCTTCATCCCGTGTCGTATAGAAAATGACGATCAAGCAAAGTGCTAGTAAAATCGTTGATCCCCACTTCAACATGTCGGTTCTTCTTTCTCAAACAAATAAAGCATACCGTTGCGCGGATGACCGAACCGTGGTCCGCGGTAACCGCGACGCCTCAAGGCAGCACGCATCAAAATCATCATGCCACCATGACCGACGAGTAAGACCCGTTCATCGTCTTCAAACATCAATTGATTCAACAGGACCTCGATTCGTTCATTTGCCTCTTTGATCTCTGCTTGAATCCGTTTGCTGAATGGGGCAGCGAGTCGACCGAGAATTGCCCAGCCGAGGAATGGCAAGCGTAGATTCGATCGAATCGTCGGAAATGGCACTTCCCGCAGGAGATCGGTCACGATGATTTCTTTGTCATAGACGCTCTGAGCCGTCTGGACGGCACGCGGCATGCTACTGGCATAACAGACCGTCCAATCAATCTGACCGAGCTCTACAGGCTGAATATCGATGTCTGACGTATCATAGCGTTCAATCCACTTTTCAATATCACTGGCACTGATCCAGCCTTTCGTCGGGTATCCTTCTGTCACCCGGTGATGTCTCACTAATCCAATTTGTTTCATGCTTCGTGCGACGGTCAAGACCGTCTCCCTCACTTTCATTCATCGTTTAAAGTGCGACACGGATTGCAAGTCCACATAAAATCGCCCCTAAAATACTAAGCAAACTCCCGATGATGTAATATTCCGCAAAGCGGCGATCTTCAAACTGTTTAAAACGGGCTAGTGCCTTCAAGGCGATAATGAATCCGATGGCACCGGTTGCGTTCGTGACGACGAGCAGGGTGATGATCGCCCGTTCGACGAGACCGATATAACGCCCAATCCCGTTCAATTCCGTCGTATAACTGCGGGCGGAGTCTTCGACTTCATGTGTGACGGTTCGCGAGACGCCGTCTAATTGCTCCTTACGTGTCACTTTCCGCTCAAAATGCGCTTCAATCAACCGCGGAGCAAATGGCGCGAGCATCAAAGCGATTCCGTGACCAAGTAGTTCTGTCGTCACTAAGCTGAAGCAAAGAATCCAGAGAACTTGCTCCGGTCGCGAGAACGACAGTGACCAATCAATCGGGACGAACAACCACGTCAAGGCAATGATAGCAGCGATATGTAACGCTTGATCGATCCAATAAGCAACGGCTTGCTTCACGCGACGTTTGAGCGGGGAGGCATCGAGTAGGGCGTGAAACACGAGAATACTCCCTCCAAGCAACCCAGCGTCTTCTAGGCTTAACGTCCCCCGTATGACGAAGAACGCAAAGACAAGCAGCATCAAAACGCTGTGGACAGCAAGGTGCTGGACTAAAAACCGTCGATTTCGATGTTTGTGCAGTGCCATCCGTTTCGTCTGCAAGGGAAAGTCAGCAAGCAGATGGACAAGTAACAGACTGAGTAAGACGGTCACCGAATCGCCTCCCAGACTTGGAATTGCTCTAGTGCCTGTGTTAAGGCGGTTTCGAGACGCTTACGTTGCTTACGCTGTGAGCGGGAAACAAGCTTCGCGACATTCGCGCGGGCATCTTGTTCCTTAAAGCCCATTTTCAGACCAATCTCTTCATACGTATCATCCGGATATTGATCCATCAACCGGTGCAGTTCAATCTGGCGATCCGTTTTTCCAAAGTACGCTGGATAAAGCATCTCAAGATAACCGTTCAGCAGGGCGGTCGGTAAGTAGGGCGGTCCAGCAAACGCAATCCGTGACGAGAGCGTCTTCGCTTGCTCCTGTGCTTCAAACGCATGAATGATCGCACTACCATTGGCTTCTTCGGCTTGAATCGTCGAGATCGTCTCATATTGTCCAAAACCAATCCCGATGTAGCCCGGTAAGTCTTGATTCAACAGTTGCAGGATGATCGGATAACTCACTGGATAATCCGCAAATACAGCCAATAAACTGTCACCAGACTTGATTTGAAACGGAACGATACTTGCTGGGAATGCCACGTTTAACTCATCAGCCAGTGTTCGGAGTGTCTGCAATAACACTTCTTTACTTGAATAATCGCGGGAGCCTTTGACATCAAATGATAAGGCGACAGCTTGCATAGCAATTCCTCCTGTCTAAATGTTGCCACTAAATCGGCAACATTTCAATTGTTACCGATAAAAAGGTAACATTTTCGGTGTTACTGTTATTAGAGTAACAAAAAATGACGGGGAAGACCAACAGGACGATGGACCGATTTTTTAACGACAGGGGGATTGATCAATAAGACTCAACTCTCATTTTTTTATTCAAGTTAACATAACATATATTATCAATAGTTATAAGAATCTGTCTCATAACCAAGGTAAACTTAAGATAGTGAGACAAAACAAAAAAACACGGGATTAACCGTGTTTTCGACAATCATACGGACGTGTCCGTTCCAATCGATGAATCAAACGATCTAAGAAAATATGATGGCGGCGTTCGAGTTGCGTGATCCGTTCAAGCGGCAACCACGCGAAATCAAAGAAATCACCGCAATCCTGACCGTCACCAGCAACGCAATGCGTCCAGCGGTTCTCTTGGCATTCAATGTGTGCATGGTAGAAATACGTGTAATGGACTCGCATGCGCTCTGGGTACCGCATCTCTTCTTCGCCGACATACTGGACGGATGCTAACGAGAGACCACTTTCTTCAAGCGTCTCACGAACAGCCGCTTCTTTTGCGATTTCAGCATCTTCGATCGTACCTGCGGGGATCTGCCAATCACTCTCAGGAGCCGATTGTGGATGAAAAACAAGAAGTTCCCATCCGTTAGGTTTTTCCCGAGTGATATAGATTGCTACTTTTTCGCGACGTCTGAATTTCATCTTCATCACCTCTCCAAGGTCGGCAGATTGCACAACAAGCAGCTAAAGGGACGGTCCCGTAGCTGCTTGATTGATTGACGCTATAAGCAAAGCTGCGGAGACGCGTGACCCGCCGCTTGATTGTGACGAATCGTGACCTGACTATTTCTTCTATTGTAGCCGTTATTGGTCAGTGTTTCAATTTGTAAACGATATTTCGCACCATAAATCTCAAAATTCCGAGCATTCGTCTCAAAAACCCTCTCTCCTGCCCCGCTAGATGCAAAAAAGCTCCCCCGTTAACCGGAGGAGCCGCGTCTTATCGTGTATACCAATCGAGCAATGGACCGAATTTATCTTCGTCATAGGCGAACGAACCGTTCGACAGGCGGTCGAGGAACGATAAAGAGCCGATTTGGATCGTTTTCTCCTGCTCTTTCCCGCTGAGAACCAATTCTTTCGCTTGCGTGACGTCAATAAGTGCTGCGACTTGGTGTGGTTTTGATTTCAAATCACGGAGCAACTGTAAGCCACGGAGCGCACGGCTTGAGACTTGGAACTGATCCGCGAGGCGCATCTTCTTCAAGGCACCCCGTTGCGTCAAGAGAACGATCTGTGGTGCTTCCTTAAAGCCAATCGTACCGGCGACAACATCCTGATCCTTCAGGTTGATCGCTTTGACACCAGCTGCCCGGACACCAACGACTGGGACGTCGTCTTCCGTGAACCAGAGACCGAAGCCGTTCTGTGTCGCGAGGAAGAGGTCGGTTTGACCCGTCGAGACCTGCGCATACAAGACTTCGTCGTCTGCCTTCAGACGGACGCCTTGGAGCGGTTTTGACTTCCGCTGGGCATTGTAGTCACTCAGTTTCGAGCGTTTAACCATCCCTTGGCGTGTGACGAACAAACAATGCTGCGCTTCGTCGAACGAACGGACGAGATCTGCCGAGAGAACTCGGTCGCCTGGTTCGAGTGGAACGAGGTTCGCGACGTGTTGACCGCCATCTTTCCATTTCGTATCCGGCAATTGATGGACTGGAATCAGCAAGTAGTTCCCGCGAACGGTCCAGACGATCAAGTGATCGGTCGTCATCGCTTGTCCTTGGAGCAACGGACGATCTTGTTCCTTCAAGTCTGGCAAGTCGTTCGAGGCGCCGAATGAACGGAGTGACGAACGTTTGACATAGCCGTTTTTCGATAGGAAGACCATCGTTTCCTCGACGGCGATCATGACTTCCGTCTTCAGCTTCAGTTCTTCAACTTCCGCTTCAATCGTCGAACGACGTTTGTCGGCGACTTGTTCTTTTAAGACCGTCAATTCCTTGATGATGAGACGATTTCGGGTCTTTTCATCGTTGAGGATCTTCTCGAGACGAGCAATTTCCTTCTCGAGTTTTGCCGCTTCTTCCTGCAACTCAACGATATCGGTATTCGTTAACCGGTAAAGCTGGAGCATGACGACGGCTTCCGCTTGACGGTCCGTGAAGTTGAACCGCGTAATCAGCTTGTCCTTTGCGTCCGCTTTGTTTGAAGCAGACCGGATCAAGGCAAGTGTCTCATCGAGGACAGAGATCGCTGTCATCAAAGCAGAGACGACTTCCTGACGACGTTTCGCTTGTTCGAGATCAAACGCTGTTCGGCGGATGACGACTTCCTTAACGTGTGCGAGATAGGCATCGAGCAGCGTCAAAACGCCCATTTGCCGTGGTGTCCGCTCGTGAATCGCGACCATGTTGTAGTTATAAGCGATTTGTAAATCCGTCTGTTTGAGATAGAAGTGCAAGACACCTTCTGCATCCGCTTCCTTCTTCAACTCGATGACGACCCGTAACCCGTCGCGATCGGTCTCGTCGCGAACTTCTGCAACCCCTTCGACCTTTTTATCGAGACGGAGTTCTTCCATCCGTTTGACGAGGTTCGCTTTGTTGACCTCATACGGCAGTTCGGTGATGACGATTTGTTGACGACCGCCACGCAGTGTCTCGATCGTTGAGCGCGAACGGATGATGACCTTACCACGTCCTGTCTCGAACGCCTTCTTGATGCCATCAAGCCCTTGGACGACACCACCGGTCGGGAAATCAGGCCCTTGCATATGTGTCAACAAGTCATCAACGTTCTGGACCGTACCAGAGATCCGACCGATCGCAGCATCGAGGACTTCTCCCGCGTGGTGCGGTGGAATCTCGGTTGCGTAACCAGCTGAAATCCCCGTCGAACCGTTCATCAGCAAGTTCGGCAATAGTGACGGTAAGACGAGTGGTTCTTCTGTCGTATCATCGAAGTTGAGCGTGTAATCGACGGTCTGTTTGTTGATCCCGTCGAGAATCAGACTTGAGACTTTCGACAGACGAGCTTCCGTATACCGCATTGCTGCCGCACTATCACCGTCGATTGATCCGTTGTTTCCTTGCATATCGATCAACGGATAACGCAGTTTCCACTCCTGGCTCAGACGGACCATCGCTTCATAGACCGACGAGTCACCGTGTGGGTGGTAGTTACCGATGACGACACCGACCGTCTTCGCTGATTTTCGGTAAGCACGGTCGAACAAATTACCTTCCGTATGCATCGCGTAGAGAATACGGCGTTGTACCGGTTTCAGACCATCCCGAGCATCCGGTAAAGCGCGATCTTGAATGATATATTTCGAATAACGACCAAACCGGTCGCCGACGACTTGCTCGAGCGACAGGTTCAGGATGTTTTGTAGATTAGACATGTTCGTTCACACTCTCTTTCGTCACGTGCTCGTTCTCGATGATCGAGAGGTCTTCTGCAAGACCGAAGGCGACATTGTCTTCGATCCACGTCCGGCGGTGTCCGACGTTATCGCCCATTAGGACAGATACGCGTTTTTCAGCAACCGCAGCATCGTCAATCGTGACCCGAATCAATGTCCGTGTCTCGGGATCCATCGTTGTTTCCCAGAGCTGCGGTGCATTCATCTCCCCGAGTCCTTTGTAACGCTGGATCATATAACCTTTACCGAACTTCTTCGTCGTTTTCTTGAGCGTCTCTTCGTCCCAGACATATTCGAACTTCTCCGATTTGCCTTTCCCTTTTGAGACACGATAGAGCGGTGGTAAGGCAACGAAGACCTTCCCAGCGTCGATTAATGGACGCATGTAGCGGAAGAAGAACGTCAGCAACAAGACTTGGATGTGCGCGCCATCGGTATCAGCATCGGTCATGATGATGACTTTGTCGAAATTACAATCTGACAAGTCGAAATCAGCTCCGACACCGCCGCCAATCGCGTGAATGATCGTGTTGATCTCTTCATTCTTCATGATATCGGCGAGTTTCGCTTTTTCCGTGTTCAAGACCTTACCACGGAGTGGAAGGATCGCTTGGAATGTCCGGTTTCGTCCTTGTTTCGCGGAACCACCGGCAGAGTCACCCTCGACGAGGAACAATTCATTCTTGTCCGCGTTCTTTGAAGCCGCAGGTGTCAGTTTTCCGTTCAAGATGCTCGAACGTTTCTTCTTTTTCCCGTTACGTGCTTCTTCGCGCGCTTTGCGTGCTGCTTCACGAGCTTGCGCGGCACGGATCGCTTTTTTGATCAACAGTGTCGCTGTTTGTGGGTTCTCTTCCAAGTACGTCGAGAGACGACGGCTAATAACAGCGTCACAGCTCGTCCGTGCTTCCGGTGAACCGAGTTTTGACTTCGTTTGTCCTTCGAACTGGAGGAATTCTTCTGGAATCCGGATTGAGACGATCATCGTCAACCCTTCGCGGATATCGTTCCCGTCAAGGTTTTTATCCTTTTCCTTCAAAAGCGTGTTCTTCCGGGCATATTCATTCATGACACGTGTCATCGCGGTTTTCGCACCAACTTCGTGTGTGCCACCGTCGCGTGTCCGGACGTTATTGACGAACGAAAGAACGTTTTCCGAGTAAGCATCCGTGAACTGGAAGGCGATGTCGACTTCGATCTCGTTTTCCGTTCCTTCGAATGCGACTGTCGGATGAAGCGTATCTTTATCATCATTCAAGTACTGGACGAACTCACTGACACCGTCTTCATACTGGAAAATATCTAATTTATCGGACCGTTCGTCCGTCAACGTAATCTTCAGACCTTTCAGCAAGAAGGCCGATTCGCGTAAGCGTTCCGCGAGCGTATCGTAGTTGTATGTCAACGTACTGAAGATTGAGCCATCTGGTTTAAAGTAAACGCTCGTTCCTTTTTGACGCGTCGTACCCGTTTCAACCAGCGTCGTCTTCGGAATCCCACCGTTTTCAAACGTTTGCTCATATTGTTTCCCGTTACGGAAGATCGTCACTTTCAAATCCGTTGATAAGGCGTTAACAACCGACGCCCCGACGCCGTGTAAACCACCGGACGTCTTGTAACCACCTTGACCGAACTTACCACCGGCGTGTAAAACCGTGAAGATGACTTCTGCTGTTGGTTTACCAGACGCATGCATCCCTGTTGGCATTCCGCGTCCATGGTCACGAACCGTAATCGCATTATCTTTATGAATCGTTACATCAATTTGTTCCCCGAATCCTGCAAGCGCCTCATCGATAGCGTTATCAACGATCTCGTAGACGAGATGGTGAAGTCCACGGTGATCGGTTGAACCGATATACATACCTGGGCGCTTCCGGACTGCTTCGAGTCCTTCGAGCACCTGTATGGCATCATCATTGTAGTTATTTAAGTCTGTCGCCATTCATTTCACCTCAAAATTCAAAATTACGACGACGTTTTTTACAAACGTTCGTTCGTTATTTCGAGTAGTCTGTCTCTAATTGTAGGCATCTTCTTGCTTCCTGACAAGCATAACCTATAAAGCGCATGAAAAAAGACACCTTCACGGACGGGTGAAGATGCCTAAAATCGTGCGATGACTCACAGATATTGATGCTCAATCTTGATACAACGATTCTCAATATATGGAATACCAGCACCAAGTGCTAGGCTCTCTGCTTCAACGCTCGAGAGACCGAGTTGATTCCAAATCATTCCGACATCACCATGAGCGACAGCATCTTTTGCAACATCCGCTAAAAACTCAGAGCGACGGAAGACGTCGACGATGTCGATGTGTCCTGGAATGCTCGCGACGGTTGGATAGACTTTTTGACCGTTCCATTCGTTTAACGTCGGATTGACCGGAATGACTTCGTATCCATGTTGGACTAAGTAGTCCGCAATCCAGTTCGCAGTCTTCCCGGAATCACTCGAGACACCGACGACGGCAATCCGTTTTGCGTCCTTCAAATATTGACGTGCTTGTTGATCGGTAATCATCTAGAACTCCCCCTTATGAAAATAACTCTTGCCTAACAGTCTATACCCGAACCAAGATGAAGTATGCGAAATCGAGCACGTTTTCGACGTTTTTCAGAAATCGTCTTGAAATCAAATGAGTCGACCGATGACCCGTCGAACGAGTTCTCGATGCAACTGAGAGCGAAATTGAATATTCATTCTTTTTTGATGGATTAGTTTACATAATATTATTATTGTTGTTATACGCATTTTATTAGGTTAAAAACACTTAAATTCTCTATAAAATCTCACGTGCATCGAGTTGACCAATGACCCGCCTGGCACCTTGTCGATGCAACTGAGAGCTCCCTGTCTGACAATTTAACATTGCGTGAAATAACTATTTCACGCAAACAAGTGTCTGACGTACCAACGTTTGGTATACTACCACTAGAGGGGTGATTGTCGGATGAGTTTATTTAAAAACCTAGGAAAAACGATACATAAAACGACCGTTTCGGCTACAGCACCAGCGATTCCCGGTTACGAGCGGATGCCACGCTTCATTCAGTCCTATTTGGATCAGTTAGCAGCAAAACATTTCTCATTAGCAACGATGCGCCGCTACGTCTACGACTACGAAGCGTTCTTTCAATTCGTTGCAACGGCGTCGGGTGAAGAAGTGACGGCGCGCGAGATTCCGCTTGAAGCGTTCGTCGAGATCGATGCAGCGGGGATCGAAGCTTATGCCGAATACCTGGCCTTAACGAAACAAAATGCACCGAGCGTCATCAACCGGAAATTATCAGCATTACAGTCGTTATTCCGTTATTTAGTCGATACAGGTCAACTGTCGGAAAATCCGGTCGCAAAAGTCAATCGACCAAAACAAGCGAAACGGGAACCGGTTTACCTGACGAAACGCGAATGGGATGAATTGATTCAGTTGTTACCTTCGAACGTCGAGATGAATGCCCGGGAAGCATCACATTATGAACGCGATCGCGTCCGTGACGTGACGTTGTTCCAACTGCTCGGTTATAGTGGAATGCGTTTGAGTGAGATGACACAACTCGTCTGGAATGATGTCGATTTCCACGAAAACACACTCCGTGTCATCGGGAAAGGTAATAAAGAGCGACTGATTCCGCTCGCGAAACCAGCCCGGATCGCCTTACGCAAATACGCGATTCATTATCAGATGCCAACGAGCGGCGCCGTGCCTGTCTTCCAAAAACACGGGAAACCACTCAGTCCACGGGCAGTCCAGCATATTTTGCAGCGGCACACGGAACGATTGAAACCGGTCCTGCCCTTTTTAGAACGCAAAAAAATTACACCACATAAACTGCGGCATACGTTTGCGACACGACTTGCGACCGGTGGGGTCGACGTTCTGACGATCCAGCAGCTACTCGGTCACGAATCCGTCGCAACGACACAAGTCTATGCCCATATCGGTGATTCCGAGAAAAAACGTGCCGTCGATTTATTTGATGGTGAACGATAATCATATTATGTTAACTAAGGGAGGAATAGCATGAATTACGGGCTCAGTGAACGCAAAATCAAACAAATGTCTGATGCCTATGCTTTTCGACGGGGTAAGAAGTATGTCGCTGCCCGAAAGGTCACGTTGCACAATTACCGGATGGGTGACGAACTGATCGAAGCGAGCGTCGACGGCGAGGAACGATTTACGGTCACCGTCCGCGTCAAAGCGCATGGTGTCGACGCCGGCTGTAATTGTCCTTCGCTTGCGATGGATACGTCATTTTGCGGACATATCGTCGCCGTTTTACTGGCGATGCATCATGTACAGGCACACGGGACACCAACCCCGCTGTCACCGCAAATCCGTCCCTTCACGGCGATTCAAGTCGATGACGCCGGCGCGCGCCATTATTTACGCAGTCTTACGCCTGACCGTCGGGTGGCGATTCATTTCGAACTGACCGGCCCCGTCGTGACGCTCAAACGATTGACGGACAATCAACAGCATCAACTGTCCCTGCCCTACTTCGATCGGTTGCTTGAACAGACGGAGTATTTGCAGCGGGTCGCCGATGTTTCGTTCAGTCCTGATTTGCAGGAACGAATCGTCTCCGGAACGCCAATCGTCAAGTTGCATCTTGACCGAACGGCTCAGGAAGTCGAAGTCCGCGTGACATTCGATTACGGTGGTATTCAACTCAACCCTTTGGACGAAACAATCTACGCAGGACGGGATCAAGTAACGGAGCAGAGTGTCTTACGCTTCTTACGAGAATTTCAAGCGACGGCTCGGGACTCACGCTACATCATCATGAGTGACACAGCGCAGTATGCTTTTCTACGGAGTCTGCTAGACGAACGGGTCGCACTCGGTCACTTAGAGTTATTCGCGACGCAAGCGATTCGGACGACATTACCGAAAGGACCATTTCATCCGCGGATCGAAGTCGACGTGACGGACCGATTCGACTGGCTCGTCTTCAACTTTTCGATGGACGGGATTCCAGAAGATGAGCTAAAACGTGTCCTAAAGTCGCTCGTCTTACAAAAACGCTATCACCGCTTGAAATCCGGACAGTTCGTTTCCCTTGAGACACGTGCCTTCCAGCAGTTACAACGGGTCCTCGCCCAGATGGACGCGAGTGAACGAGACTTACGTGACGGGCGGATTGTCTTACCTGCCGTCCGAAACATGAAGCATCTGATGGGTGCCTCTGTCCTCCATCTGCACGCCGATTTGCTCGAGAAATGGCTTGAATTGAAATCGGGACAAGGAATCCGGCTCGACTTGCCGAATTCGTTAGAATCACGACTCTATCCGTATCAACGGACGGGCATTCAATTTCTGAAGAATTTAGAGGCAACAGGGTGTCACGGGATTTTAGCCGATGAGATGGGGCTCGGGAAGACGATTCAAGCGATTGGTTATATAGCAACAATCCCTGAGTGTCGTGCACTCGTCGTCGCACCAGCGTCACTGCTCCGCAACTGGGAGGCAGAACTGAAGCGCTTTTTACCCGATCGACCGGTTCATATCGTGACGGGTTCTCAAGCCAGCCGACTCCGCGAACTGGAGCACTTACCTGAAGATACGGTGACAATCGTCTCCTACACGACGCTTCGAAGCGACGTCCGTCGCCATCCTATGTATGACGTCGTCTTTTTTGACGAAGCCCAGCACTTAAAGAATCCGCAAGCACAAACGGTCAGTCAACTGCGACATCTGCAAGCAAAACGTCGATTTGCCTTAACGGGAACGCCGCTCGAGAATCGTCCGCGTGATATCTGGTCGATCTTTCATGTCTTATTCCCGGAATTACTCCCGGATTTAGCGACGTTTGAGAAGTGGTCGTTTGATGACATGCAACAGTTCATCCAACCGTTCTTATTGCGACGTGAGAAACAAGATGTCTTACAAGACTTACCGAAGAAACAGATCGAGCATCATTATGTCGAGCTCGGACCGAATCAAAAACGGTTATATGCGTCGTATCTCGCCAAACTACAACTCGAGACGCTGCAACATTTAGACGAGACGAAACGCGAAGATCGTTTGAAGTTACTGGCTGGCTTAACGCGGTTGCGGCAAATTTGCAACGATCCGGGATTATTTGTCGAGGGGTACACGGGGGAAGCGACAAAACGAACCCGTCTGCTCTCACTAATTGCCGAAAAACGAGCTGCAGGAAAGCGAATCTTGATTTTCTCGCAGTATACGCAAATGCTCGAGCGTATCCGCTCGGATCTCGCGCAACGTCACCTCCCCCACTTCCTGTTGACGGGCGAGACACCGCTCGAAGACCGGTTAACGTTGTGCGATCGGTTCAATGACGGGGAAGTTGATCTCTTCTTGATTTCCCTTAAGGCAGGTGGAACGGGACTGAACCTCGCGTCCGCTGATACCGTCATTCTCTTTGATAGTTGGTGGAATCCAGCTGTCGAACAACAAGCAGCTGACCGTGCCCACCGGCTTGGACAACAGTCTGACGTAACAGTCATCAAACTGCTGACTCGCGGAACAATCGAAGAGAAAATGACGGAATTACAAGATCGAAAAGCTCAGATGGTCGATGCCGTCCTGACGGCTCCAGACAGTGAGGCCTTGACCGTCAAAGAACTCGTTCATCTCGTAGAAACAAAGGAGGAACAACGGTGACCCTTGATCTCCTGCTTGGTTATCTCATCGGTAGCATGCTCGGTGGTACGCTCTGGAAGTACATCAGCCGCACTGATTTGGCACAGGTCGGATCCGGAAATATCGGCGCCCGCAATGCCCATCGCGCCGGTGGAATCCCGGCCTTTTTATTCGTCTACCTATTTGATGCCGCAAAGACAGTCCTTGCCTTGCATCTAACGGACACGTTTTACCCCGTCGTTCTTGCCGTGCTCATCGGTCACTTGTTTCCGCTGTTTCATCCGCGGAGCGGCGGCAAAGGGTACGCTGTGTTTTCGGGAATCGTCTTTGCCATTACGCCGTGGGCATATCTTGCCGGACTAGGCATACTCGGTCTGTCTTATCTCGTAACGAAAGATAGCGTCAAAGCAGGGCTGATTCCGGTTGTTCTGCTCCCGTTACTCCCTGTCTACTTTGACGCGGGACCCATCAATATCTTGTGTACCGTTGCCGTAAGTCTACTTGTCCTGTGGGCTCATGATGCACTTCACAAGCCAGTCATTACATAAGGAGGACGTCTCATGATCGACTTTTCCATTGCCACCGCTTCGGACGCGGAAGCAATCCATGAACTGAACTACCTCACCTTCACAGAAGAGATTCCGCAACACCAACCGAACACCGAACGGAAACGGATTGACCGGTTTCATGATCAAAATACCTATCTGATCGGCAAGGAAGACGATCGACTCGTCGCGATGATTGCTATTCGGAAGCATCGCCCTTTTTCGCTTGAAGAAAAAGGCGTGACGTTAGACGAGACACTGACAGACCCAGCGGAAATCCGCTTACTCAGCGTTCGACCCG
Organism: Exiguobacterium acetylicum; assembly: GCF_022170825.1. Lineage (NCBI taxonomy): Bacteria > Bacillati > Bacillota > Bacilli > Caryophanales > Exiguobacterium > Exiguobacterium acetylicum. The sequence goes on from NZ_CP081878.1 coordinate 1,615,229, forward strand.
AATACCGCAATAGCCGTACGTTCATGCAATTGATGCGCTTTTTGATGGTCTACTTAGAACGGGAGACGATTGATCATGTCTATATCAGTGGTACAACACGAGAAGCGAAACTATATGCGCGGTTCGGCTTCACACCAATCGCACCGACGCTTGGTAATGGAGATGCTCAGTTCGTACCGATGTTGTTGTCGCGCGCGACATACGAACGATCCGTCATCGCGGACGTCTTACGTCCCCTACATTTTCTCGCGGGACCAGTCGAAGTCGCGCCGACGGTTCGCCAAGCGGCGCAACAAGCACCACGCCCACATCGAACAGCATCGATGCGACAACTTGATCAAGACTTACGCGGTCGAATGCGTCAGTTGCTGGATCTCCCGCATGTCTCAATGGCTGTCGGTAGCGGCACCCTTACGAACGATATCGTGGCGCAACAACTCAGCGGATATGGGTTGATCCTAAACGGCGGTGAGTTTGGTCAACGTTTGATTGATCACGCGGCACGTGCCGGGAAGTCATTTGATATCCACCTGCTTCCGCTTGGTCATCCAATCAACGTGGAACAACTTGCACATCAATTGAATGAGACGAAGTATGACTGGGTCTGGTTAACGCATTGTGAGACGTCGACGGGTGTCCTCTATGACCTCGATGCGGTAAAAGAGCTGCTACCTCAACGAACCGCACTCGTTGTGGATGCAATCAGCGCCGTTGGGACCGGTCGTTTTTCATACGCTGGCTGCACTTTCGTCACGACCGTTTCCGGAAAAGCGATTGGGGGATTACCAGGTCTTGCGTTCATCGGGCACGTAGATCGCGTCTTACCTTCTCCATCTATTCCACGTTATCTGGATCTCGGTCTATATGCGGATGGGATTGCTTTTTCTGGCTCCTCGAATCTGTTGCTCGCTTGTCAGGCAGCACTGGATGCTCTCGATCTTGATCAAGCCGCAATCAAGATGACCTATCTCGAGCAAGCCGTCCGCGCAACTGGCTTTCAATTGCTTGCTCAACAAGAAGCACAAGCACCAGGCATTCTAACGATCGTCCATCCGTCAGCAACTGATTTAGGCGATGCTCTGCGGATTCAGGGTTATCATGTTCAATACGCAAGCGACTATCTTGTTCGCAATCAGTGGCTCCAAATTTCGACGATGGGACAGACGACGATACGGCAAATGGAACGTCTCATCCGTGTGTTAGTCCGTGAAAATCAACGAATCAACATAAAAAACGAAAAAAACGAAAGACCTCTCAACCCTTGATTTCAAGGAGTTTTGAGGTCTTTCGACTTTAAAAAAATAAAAAAAGAGGTTTAAGGATTTAAAACATAGGGGTATAAACTCACTAGCACCGCATCAAACCGGTGACTTACTCACACATGTTTCTCAATATCAGCGTAATGACCTGGGAGAGAAATGCAAAGTCACGAAAGCGTCAGATTCAAGAGAGTCTGAAACCGATTGTCTTAGCATACTTAAATTGTTCAGGACTTGTCCTGCTCCTACATTCATTACCTTTTGAGGGCTATACCAAATTCAAGGGGGAAATGAACATGTCAGTTAAATTAACAGCCGAAAAACGCGAGGTACGTCCACGCTCACTCCGTAAACAATTACGTCATGAAGGAAAAGCTCTTGGTGTCGTGTATGGTTACAAAGTGGAAAGTACACCAATCGCATTTGAAGAAAAAGAATTGCTTAAAATCGTCCGAGAAAACGGTGAGAACGTCTTGATTTCACTTAAACTCGACGGTAAAAACATCAACGTCTTGATTAACCGTCGTGACATGGATGTCTTCACACCAACCGTCGATCACGTCGAATTCATCGCCGTCAAAATGGATGAAGAAACAGAAGTCGAAGCAGACGTTGTACTCGTTGGTGAAGCAGCTGGCGCTAAAGTTGGCGGTTTCCTATCACAAACACTCTTTAAAGTAACAGTTGCAGCTACACCAGATAAATTACCAGAGAACGTCGAAGTTGACGTCACGAACCTCGAAATCGGAGATTCAATCTCTGTAGCCGATCTTCCAGAACAAAAAGATTTCCGTATCGTCACTGAAGGTGACATTCAAGTCGCAGCAGTCGTCGAGTCTACACTTGAGCAAGAGCTTGAGGAAATCGAAGAAGCAGAAGCTGAGGCACAAGCTGAAGCAGGCGAAGACAACGAAGCAGAAGCAACAGAAGAGTCTTCAGAAGAAACAAAAGAAGACAACGAAGACAACAAATAAGCTGTTCAACGGTACGCCCTCGTGGCGTATCGTTTTTTTGTGTCTTGACAAGAGACACCAGATTGCCTAAAGTGAACAGCGTATCAACTATTACCATATCCACTAGGGGAGCCCATCGGCTGAGACGATTCACTTCGGACCCTTCGAACCTGATCTAGTTCATACTAGCGTAGGAAAGTGGAGCGATCACATCCAATGACTCCTGCTACGCGCAGTTTTTCTGAGGACCGCTCTCTTTTTTGCGGAGGGCGGTCTTTTTTGGCGTCTCCCCCACTCTAAGGAGGACGTACCTAATGCAACACTGGAAAATGAAAGAAATCATGGTCATGATGATGCTCGCCGTCGCTTGCGGTGTCATCTATCTCGGCTGGTCGACACTTTGGTTACCGATGTCTGCGATCTTCGGTCCCGTCGGTGCTAACTGGATGTTCGGAATTTGGATCATCGCAAGCCCGCTCGTCGCAGCAATCATTCAAAAACCAGGTGCTGCCCTCATCGCGGAAATCGTCGCGGCAGCCGTCGAGCTGTTCACGGGTAGTCACTTTGGCTTATCGGCTCTACTGATCGGGGTCTGCCAAGGACTTGGTGCGGAACTCGTCTTCGCGATGACGCGTTATCGCCGTTATGACACCTGGACATTGATGTTGTCTGGTGTCGGAGCAGCCGTCGGAAGTATCGTCTACAGTCTGATTGCAAACGGATTCAGTTATTATACGACGACGACGTTACTCGCGACGATTGGCTTACAATTGATCAGCGGTGCGTTACTTGGTGGCTTACTCGCATGGATTCTCGTCCGTCGTCTCGTTGCGACTGGTGTGTTAAGTGGTTTTGCAGCCGGACGTGTGAAACGGGAGGTCGCATGATTATCGTCGACGACCTCAGCATCCGCTATCCCGGTCAAATGAAATCTGTGCTCGATCATATAACGCTAACGATCGACCAAGGAACGACACTTTTGCTTGGGCGCAGTGGAAGCGGAAAAACGACATTGCTTCATGCGCTTGCTGGATTAACGCCAGAGGTAATCGAAGTCGAACAGACCGGCACCGTCACTCGGTCCGGTTCGGTCGGAGTGCTGTTCCAAAATCCAGAAGAACAGTTTTGTACGGAAACGATTGGACGGGAAATTGCCTTTAGTTTAGAAAATCGGTCGATTCCACGTGCGGAGATGGATGAACGAATTGAGCAGTTGCTGGCACTCGTCGGTCTTCCCCTCCCCTTTTCGACACCAATTGCTAGTCTCTCTGGGGGAATGAAACAGCGACTGGCGCTCGCCGCGGTCCTAGCGCTCGAGCCGACGATCTTATTACTCGATGAACCAACGGCTCAGATTGACCCGATCGGGCAACACGAGCTGATGGCGTTGATCTTTCGGATTCAGAAAGAACATGATTTAACGATCGTCTTGATTGAACACCAACTCGATGTCTGTTTGCCGTATGTCGATCAGATCATCTTACTTGAAGATGGATCGGTGACTGCGACGGCGCATCCGCAGGATTTGTTCCCGCAGGCGTATACAGAGCTTCAATCGAAAGGGATCGCTGTTCCCTCTTTGTATCCGTACACGTTAGAGACGTTACCCATAGATGGACCACAAGCAGCGCGACTTCACGTGCTTCCTCCAGTCGATACAGCAGGCATTCCCTTGTTACACGTCGCTGCATTATCGACGAAAGCCCCTTACCCGCTGACCGATGCGACATTTTCCCTGAAGACGGGAGAATGGGTGATGCTGCTTGGGGCAAACGGATCCGGGAAAAGTACGTTGCTTGCAACACTCGGTCGGTTGCTCTCGCATCAAGGAACATATCGGTTCCAAGAACGTCCGGCTCAGCGTTACTCCCGGAGACGCTTTTATGAGCACGTCGGCTATGTCTTTCAACAACCGGATCTGCAGTTTCTCAAACTGACGGTCGAAGCGGAAATCGACTGGAGTCACCGGGCAGCGACGAGTGATGAGCGTACAGCGTTGCTCGAACGGCTGGAACTAGCATCTGTCAAACAGCAGTCACCGCTTGCGCTTAGTACGGGGCAACAACGACGGCTCAGCGTCGCGACGATGCTCGGGCAGACGAAGGATGTGTTGTTGCTCGATGAACCGACGTTCGGACAGGATGGATTGACGACACGGCGACTCATGGAACAGTTGTTGACGGAACAACAAAACGGAACGACGCTCGTCATGGCAACGCACGACATGGAACTCGTCGCTCGATACGCGGATCGTGTCCTCGTCATGGAGCAAGGGCGGATTGCCTTTGACGGACGTCCGAGCGGGTTGTTCGCTGACGTTCCGTTACTCGAACGCTGTCAACTACAACGTCCACTTACGTACCAATTCCAGGAGGTGAAGCGACATGCAGACGAACGCGTCACTGTTCGCTAAACTCAATCCTGTCATCAAGGGGAGCGGATTGTTTTTGATCATGTTTGCCTTGATTGCAACGAATGACTGGATCAAGACGTTGGTGTTCCTGAGTTTTGCTATCGCCTTGCTACTCCTCTCCGGATGGGGTCCCGTCGATTTCTTGAAACGGCTCGCACCTTACAGTCTATTATTCTTATTGACGTTCTGGATGATGGCGGCGTTTGGCAAAGGTACGAACACGCTCTGGTCGTTCGGTTGGTTTCATGTCACGTCGGAAAGTGTCATGCACGGCTGGTTACTTGCCTTACGGATGGCAACGTTCGTTTGCTTAAGTTTCGCTTTCGTCACGACGACCGATGCGACCCGGTTCGTGATGAGCTTAATTCATCAGGCAAAGGTATCGCCCCGCTTCGCATATGGGTTCCTTGCCGGAATTCGCTTTTTGCCGCAACTGGTCGAAGAAGTCCGGGTCTTGCGGCAAGTCCGGATGATTCGGAGCGTGCACAGTCGCTTTCCTGGTGATGCGTTCCTATCAATCGGCTTACCACTCTTCTCGCGATCTATCCAGCGGGCAGAACGGATGGCAATCGCCATGGAAGCCCGTCATTTTTCAGCTGAGCGGACGTATTACGAGGTACCGGTCGTTCAGCGTCAGGACATCGTCTATCTCATGGTCATCCTCCTGTTCATCAGTCTTGTCTTTTGGCTATGATTACCGCCACCCGTATCCGGGTACACTCTAGCAAGACAGATTGAAGGAGAACGACATGAAACGAATCCTCTTGATTGGTGCAGGGCACGCTCACCTGCATTGCATTACCAATGGAACAACAGAAGACGTCGAATGGCTGGTTTTAAATGCCTCGACGCATCAGTATTACTCGGGTATGTACTCCGGGCTTGCTGACGGAACGTACGACATTGATGAGATCCGTGTCGACGTCGCTGCCTTATGTCGCGCCTATGATAAACAGTTCATCGAAGAGATCGTCATCAAAATCGACCCCGTCGAAAAAGTCGTCTTCGGTGCATCCGGCAGACACTATGCCTATGACGTCGTCTCGACGAATATCGGCTCGTTCGATTGGTCGGAAGATACGACACGATTATCGATCAAACCGAACTACCGGTTACCGGATACATTAAAGCGTCTGCAACAAGCAAAGCGTCCAGTCTTGATTGGAAGCGGTGCAGCGGCCGTCGAGATGGCGGCGTCCTTGAAAGTGGCGGATGTGCCGATTACACTGATCACGGATCCCGAGTTACTTTCAGGACACCCCGCAGCGGAAGCGATTGCGAGACGCTTACAAGAACTCGATGTTCATTGGATTCGAGAACGGCCACTGAACGAGGCGTCTCCTCTCCGCTTTTCACATCATCCACCAATCGAGTCAGATGCGATCATCCGCTTAACAGGTGCGAAAGCTCCGGCATTGTTTGCAGATAGTAAGCTGTTCACGGAAGACGGATTTCTACTCGTCAATGAGCAGTTGCAAGCGCTCGATCATCCAAGTCTGTTTGCTGCGGGTGACGCGGCGACCCTCGTCGCTTATCCCGATATTCCAAAGAACGGCGTCACAGCTGTCCGGCAAGCACCGGTCTTACTGGCAAACCTCTTACGGTACGTCCAGGAAGAGGCACTGCAAACGTATTGTCCACAAAAGAACTATTTGACGATTTTATCGATGGGACCACGTCATGCGGTTTCCCTGTATGGTAAATCTTACTCAACTAATCGACTTGGTTGGTACCTGAAGCGCTGGATCGATCAACGGTTCATGCGGAAGTATCGCCCTTAAAAGCGTGCGCCGGCGCACGCTTTTTTTGTACATAAAAACAAGCCATGGACGGGTGTCCACAGCTTGTTGGATTAGACGGTTTGATTTCCTTTAACGTACGACAGCAACGTTTCGTTGAACTTATCTTGTTCATCAAGCAACATACCGTGCCCACTCTCTTCGAAGACTTCAAGTCGTGCATGTGGGATTCCCTTTTGCATTTCTTCCGCGAACTCGAACGGACAGACTTGGTCTTTTTTACCGTGGATGATTAACGTATCAACTTTGATGTTTTCGAGTTTTCCACGCAAGTCCTCATCGCGTAATGCGATTGCTGACTGAATCGTACCGTGGGACGAAGCAGCGATGCTAAGACCGTGGAACCATTGTTGGAGTGGTTCTGGATGCTCCTTCGCAAAGAAGATTTCCCCGAATCCTTTGAGCATCGACGGACGATCTTGTTTCGTGTCGGCAATCAACGCATCGACTTCTTCTTTTGTCATCCCGTATGGATAACCGTCGCGTTGTGTAAAGACAGGCGCTGCGGCTCCAGCGAGGACAAGTTTACTGACTTTTGAATCCCCGTATTGCAAGAGATAGGACAAGGCGATTCCTCCTCCCATCGAGAAGCCAAGCAACGTGACGTTCGTTAATTTCAGCTGTTCGATGACTTCATTAATGTCGGACGCCATCGTCTTATAATCGTATCCCGTTGCTGGTGCATCTGATTTGCCATAACCGCGATAATCAATCCCGACGTAACGGTATCCTTCTTCGACGAGCAGATTCTTTTGATACTCGAACATATTGTTGTTGGCCGGCCAGCCGTGTAAAAAGACGACCGGTTGACCCGACCCGACATCCTCGACATAAATCTTCGTGCCATCAACTGCTTGAATGAATGTACCCATCATAAAACCCCCATAGAAATAGATTGACCGTGCATGCATCTATTATTCCCGAGTCAAGAGATATCAAACATCTTGATGTTGAATCTTTATAGAAAATTCTGTCTATTCTAGAAATTATGGTAAAATATAGTCATTAGCATAAAGGAGGGGTTTCATGAGACGCTTTATACATACCGGTATTCTCGCAGGAGCAGTACTACTTGCCGGATGCGGTAAAGAACAATACTTAGACCTTACATATGACGCCAATTACTGGGGCGGTATTTCGACTACCTTTGATGGTCAAGAGATACCGGATCTCCCGAAAAAACAAACCGCTGCTTTGTTGAAGGCCTGCCAGCAAAAACCTGATATGAAGCACTTACCTGATCGATATGTGCAACATGAAGGATTTGACTTATACTTCCTGCCTACGAGTGTCCAAGGGCGCGAGTTCCAACACGTTCGTTTCCTATCAGACGAAAAAAAGGACTATCTGGCCTGTCAGCCGATTCGCCATGCGGATTATGCGGTCCATCAGATCAAGCGCAGTGATTATCCATTCGTCGATTGGTCAAAACAACCAGTTAAAGCTAAATCGACAGTCGTTCGCTTTGGATCCGTTCCAAAAGAAGTAATGGATCAACAAAAACAGGAAAACGAAGAAAGTAAGCATTTGAAAGAGATAGGACGTTATCTTTTCCCGTCCTATCAACTATCTTTACCACCGGAAGGTCAATTTATTATTTTTGGAGAAGAAGACGGAAAAGAACGCACCTTCTTCGAGACGACCGAGTCGCTGTCCGGATCCGACTTGAATATCTCTTTCCGCCACAGCCCAAAAAACGGGATGCAGTCCGCAATAATAGATCTCACAGTAAGCGGAACACGCGAGGGAAACTTTTCAGTAATTCAAGAGTATGCGCAAGGGCAATCTTACCAGATTGAACGTAAAAAATTACCTGATGCCCTCTCGCCAAATCAAACGATTCACTTAGCAACCGTTCAAAAACTAGAAAAAGATAAAGTCGTCCAGGAAACCCCCATTTATATGCGTCTTAATAAGTCATACAAAAAACCATTAAATTTTAAATATGCTTTTATCAATATCAGGCAATCCAGCTATGTCGGTTTCATCCACCAATCACCAAAACAGCTCATCGATAGCGATTATAAGTTCGTCTCGGCAATACCGGATAAACTAGCCAAAAAAATCGCTCAGGAATTAAAAGAAACCGAAGTGATGGAGCCACAAGGCACAAAACTAAAGCAGAAAAAATTGACGTTGATGCGCGAAGGGAAAAGCCAAACGTTCGAGTTATATGAACGCAAACGCGCCAAAAAACTTGAAATCTATGTCGTTAAACCAGGATCAAAGAACGGTGCAAAGCTGTCAGGTACGACCAGTGAAGCACTTAGTGAGGTGCTTAATCAATGAACAAACGTTACTGGATCGGACTAACACTTGGAGCGACACTAGCATTAAGCGGTTGTCAAAGTGATGCGCCGAATTTCAAATGGGGTTACTTATCGCAAATGTATGACGGAGGGCAATTCAACGAAAAAGAATCTCGCACCTTGTCTGCTAAAGAACGAACTGTCATACAAAAAACGTGCGCGTCTAAAGTGAGCGATGCACCTACCGATTACGCTGTCGGCGATATCTATTCCGTCATGATGACGAATCCGTTCGAGGATTATGAAGGTCAAACCGTTCGTTACGTCAAAGCTGGAAAAAAGACGTATTTATATTGTCAGACATCGTTTAAAGGCGGGTACTATCCATTACCAAAGAAAGACGATGTCTTCAAGAAGACTGCTCTGACTCCACAGCGGAAGAACTTTAATATGAAGCCTACTGTATTAAAAAAAGACGATTGGTTTAATCCTGATGAAACGATCGCAGATCATTCTGCTCGAACATTAGAACTTCCAGGATCAGGTTACCTTGTCATCGAGGCGACGGATGTCACAAAAAAAGATACACGTACGACGTCTTTCGTATATGCGAATTCTCTGACACCGTTCACCCGTGATGTCGATCTCTATCTCATCTATAATCAACAATTTGATTCTACGTATGACGTGATGGTGCGCTTGCCTGAGTTATACGGCGGACGTCATGCCGAACGCCCGATTCATTCAATGAAACAACCAGGAAAGGTCCGGTTCGTTCCAGGTGACGGCACACCGGAGCATTACGGGACGCTCATCGCAACGGAGAAAAACGGACGCGAATACCGCTATGAACTGTCGATTCGACATACGATGGAACGACCATCTGAACTTCAAGAGCCGGAACAGACAGCAGACGACATCGTTGCGGATAATCAAGAAGTGACGCTATTCCATCAAAGACAGTTCTCGCATGTCCGTTTTGAAGAAGATGATCAAGGAAATCGTATTTCGGAGAAAGGTCTCGATTGGGACCATATGATCATGATGACGAGTGATGAATCCGGGAAATTAAAAAAAGCAATCAAGACAAGTGAACAGGCTGACGTACGAGGAAAACGGGCGAAGTGGAAATACTTGACGTTCCGAGATGGAGTGAAAGGACAACAATACGAAGTTTATCTCGATAAGCGTGTCAAAAAGACCGATGTTTATTTAAAAGATCCGAAGCGTGACGTGTCGATTCACCTATCGGCGACAGGTCGTGACATCCTCCTTCCTTTGTTCGAGCAATACGAAAAATGACTCACGCCATGAAGACGAGATGTTGCAGCAAATAAATCAAGGAACACCAGAAGATGAAAGCAATCCCCTCTCTTAACCACTCTTTACGCGTCAACGGTTCACGTAAGAAGGACACGCAAGCGAATAGTAAGACGAAGAAGTAGAGATAAATGAAGCCACCGCTCGTCAAGAAACCAAAGAGCAGGATCATACCACCGAGGACGGACAGGCTAGAGACAACAGGTTTACGATAGACCATGCGATGCCACCTCGCTTCATCTAGTTTGTTAGATTATACCCAGATTACGGAAAAACAATCTATTGTAATGTACTAGACAACACCCCTTGAGAGGCATCCTCCCAAGGGGTGTTGTTGTTTATTCCACGACGGCACTGTGATCAGCGACGATCGCATATTCCGTAACGGTATTCGACGTCACGAGCGGTTTGACTTCGGATGTCCCGTTATCCCGCTTATGGTGCACGCCTTTGTACGCTTGACTCTCTTGCCATGCATGGAATGCTGCTTGATTCGACCATGTCGTCATGATCGTGACGATGTCTTCTTCTTCCTGACTGATATCGACGAGGACTTGCATCCGGTGGAACCCTTCCATCCGTTCAATTCCTTTCGTCGTCTTAAAACGCGCTGCAACCTGATCTGCTGCATCTTTGACGACGTGTAACTGGTTCATGACGATCCACATGTTACCTTCCCCCTTTTTCGTCTTCAGTATACTAGAAGTCACGGGTCGTAGAAAACGCGGATGCGTTATCGCTTGGTAACGTTAAGCGTTGGATCGTCTCTTTTCCGTCAACGCTCGTCGCGATCATCTCGAAATAGAGCGAATGCGGGAAGGCATCCGGTAACGGTTGGACAGTATGGAAACGTTCCTGATCTGCTACCGACAATGAGCGTTGCATCGGACTAAGCGGCGCTTCGCCTTCAGCCGTCGTCTTATACGGCTCGAACCGGATCGATTTCATTTGTTTCGAACCATTCATGCCGTAGGCGACAAGGTATCGACCTTCGTCCGTCGTCAACAAGCGACCTTCAAACCAATCCTTCTCCCTCGACTGTTTCGAGCGAATGATTCGGTCGATTCGTTGTGCCTCATCGGTTTGTTGCAGGAGCAAAAACAAACGGTCGTGTTTCGCTTCAAGATACGCAACGGCGTAATGGTCAGACAGTCGTTCGACGAAGTAGACGTCGCGCGCTTCAATCGGCGTGTTCGTCATCTGTGTATATAACCGGGCGACTTGCTTCGCCGTAAAGGAAGCGGTCTCTTGACGTGGTTGCATTCCCGTCAGCGTTCCGAGCACGAGACCGAACAATAAGATGAGGAAAAGACGCCGTTTCATCGGTCGACCTGCTTGACGAGCAGATGGTAACTGGCACCCGGCGGAAAATCGTCGATCCGTCCGACTTCGACGAATCCGTGTCGTTCATAAAATGGAAGCGCTTGAAAGGAGAAGGTCTCAACGCGGATGTGCTTGACACCCGCTTCACGTGCCCAAGCCTCCAGTCGATGGAGTAACATCGTACCGATGCCACTTCCCCGCTCCTCCTCGACGACGAAGAACCATTCGATATGTAACCAGCCCCAGTAGACTTCCCCTGAAATACCGCCGATGCGATGATCGTTACGATTCGCAAATAAAGTAATGCGTTGTGTCCCCTCTGCACGTTTTGTCGCATGAAACGGTGAACGCTCGACATTGTATTGACGCACTTGTTGTCGCAACCAGTCCTGTCCGTCTTCATTTTCATTTAGTTGAAATTGTAGCATAGCCGAACTCCTTTCTTGTTATAGTAGTAATGGAGGTGAATACGATGGAACCCACGTTCCAGATTGATTGTACGAAGTGTTTTGGTTTATGTTGTACGGCACTCGCTTTTTCGAAATCCAGTGATTTTGGTCACGATAAACCAGAAGCGACACCGTGTCGTAATCTTGATGCGGATTACAGTTGTCGTATCCATGATCAGTTACGTGACAGCGGCTACAAAGGCTGTACCGTCTATGATTGTTTCGGTGCGGGACAACATCTCTCACAGCAGACGTTTCAAGGCGATTATGCACCCAAGCGACGCCAAGCGATCTATGCTGCCTTCCCGAAGATGGTTCATTTGTTTGAAATGATGTGGTACATAACCGACGGGAAACGCGATATCACGCGTGACATCCATGATCAACTCGATGAGATGCTTGCCGCAATGACCCGGTATGCGGCATTACCAGCCGAGCAATTTGAACGGCTTGATTTAATGTCTGTTCGTCAAACCGTCCGACCGCTCCTTGAATCGATTGCATCGCGTGTTCAAGCTCAGTATAGCGGAAGACGCGATCAGACACCACGTGACTGGGTCGGAAAACAGCTACAAGGACGTGATTTCTCAGGTGCCAGTGTTCAGAATCAGTGGTTGCTTGCGACGAACTTGTCGCGCAGTAACTTGCGCGGAGTCAACTTTCTCGGAGCTGATTTGCGAGACTGTAACGTCAAAGACGCGGATCTGACAGACGCGCTCTTTTTGACACAGGCACAAATCAATGCGGCAATCGGCAATGCCGCGACACAGTTACCGCGTCGCTTACTCCGTCCGTCGCATTGGCGTTAAACAGAAACGAATGATAAAGAGGCACGTTTTCGATTGACGACCGAAAGCGTGCCTCCTTTTAAATGCTTGTGCTTGTTATCTTTTACCTAGCGTAAAGCCGTCAAAATAACGCCCGCCGAATGGTGCGAGATAATCATCGACTAACGCGACGACTTCTTGTCGGTCATCCGATTGATAATACAACTCGAATGCCACTATATGTCGACGCGCATAGTCTTCGTCAAACTCCGCGAGTGCGCGGATCGCCCACTTCCCTTGTCCGATGTAGCGACGATTGGCGCGAAGGACGAATTCGATGCTTTGTTCATACAAACGCGACGCAATCGCAAGACCCTCCGCGCGATACGTCACACTCTCGAAATCGTCGAGCACATCACTTAAAAAATACCGTGCGCGCTCTTGTTCTGCATTCGTCCAAGCGATTGGTCCGTCTGCCAATTGCTGAACAGCTTCCTTGCGGATAAACGCAAGGTGCGGATGATCTTCGATCGTCCAACTGTCCGCAATCATTCGTTGCAATGACGGGCGACCACGTTCCCGGTCACTCTCGAAAAACGGCTGAATCGTTTCAAAGGAGTGGATGAATGCTTCGACCGGCATACCGTCATGGATGAACGACTCCCGAAACGCTTGTCGTCGACTTGCTTCAAAGATGATCAAATCGACGTCTGACTGGGCGGTCGCCTGCCCTCGTGCATGACTGCCGGCAAGTAAGACGGCACAGTGATCCGGATACCGCGACGCAACGAGCGGCATGATCCAGTCTTGCCACTCGTCGTGTGTCCACTCAATCTTCAATTTGTTCACCAATGCCGGAGAAGACAGCCAGTTCGTCACCTGGCACAGCAACGATCGTTGCGTCAGCTCGGTGTGGTGCGAGACCGATATCGATCGCCCAAGACTCGTAATATGTATCCGACCCGTTCAAGACGAGCGTTTGTCCGTTGCTGAACGTCAAGAATAGATGCGGTGCGGTCTTCCCGATCCGGACACCTGTGATCCGTTCTGCGTGAAGCGAGACGATCAAGTGCAACATCTCTTCCTTCGTTGCATGGCGGACGACCCAATCCTGCGTCGTCTCAACATCCCCATAAAACAAACGATCCGTCTCGATCCGGAGTCGGAGTTCAGGAGCTGTCGTATCGAATAGATTGATAAACTCCAGCGTGACGTATCCTGCGACATGGACCGTTGCTAATTGTGTACCGATGAAATACGTCTTTAAAAGTTGACGGGCGAGTTGATGATCTTCTTTATTCACGATGAGCACCTCATTTAGAAAAGAATGAATGATAGAACAATAAGTCCGATCAGCTTACTTCCACTCAATTTACCACAAATTAGTCGAACCGAACATGAGAAGAAAGACGTGTTTTCGGTTTTTTGCGGCACGAAGGCAAGAATACGGTATACTGATGAGGAACTGACGTCGATCTTGATCGACAGAGAGGAGCTCACTTCATGCAATATTTCTACATGAGACCCTACCCGGATGATCCAGATTGTTCTATGCAACAAGCAGAAGCGGACCGGATCGATGTGACGACACGTGTCATCGAGACCCATGATTCGGCCAAACGACGAACGGAACTCGAACAGATGCTTGAGACGCTTCAGGCGGGCGACGAAGTCATCGTCACGCATCTCTATGTCTTAGCAGACTCGACGCGACATTTAATCGAGATGCTCGAGCACATGGAGGCACGTGGTGCAACGATCTGGTCGCTTCGCGAACAGATTCGGACGAACGAGCGGGCATCCTTGTCTTTTCTTGAAACAGCAAGGCATCTCGTTCAGTTACAAAGTGACGTCATCAGTATGTCGACCCGTGCCGGAATCACAAAGGCGAAAGAACAAGGGAAACAGACGGGGCGTCCCCGGAAAGCAGACGAGAACGTCCGTCGCGCGATTGCGATGTATCAAAGTAAAAACTATTCGCTCGCAGACATACGTGAACAGACGGGCATTAGTAAAAGTACACTGTATCGTTATCTCGAGAGTGAGACGATCGATACAACAGACAAAGGCTGATTTCCACTATGGAATCAGCCTTTTTGTTAGCTATTTTGTTTTAATGTGTTACCGAGCCATTTTTGGAGGGCTTTTCCACCTTCATAAAATGAGCTATCGCGTAATTCATACGTATGACCGCCTTGTTCGATCAAGTCGAGGAACGTATTCCCGACGTCTCGGTTTTCCCATTTCCGCTGGTCCGTCAAATACTTGAAGCCGAAGTTACATTCAACGTTGAAGATGATATGGAACGGTTCTTTAAACGATTGAACGGCACGGATCATCTCAATCAAAATCATTCGTTTCGGTGATGACGCTTCGAATGTATCGAACAATGTCGTTCGGCGTCCGTGAAATTCGATGACGCGGATCGCACGACCGGTATCGGCTTTAAAGTCATAACTCGTTCGAATCGAGACGATGATCTCGCGTTGGTCTGGTTGTACTGGCATGGTGTATCGCTTCCTTTCTCTCGGTCGATTATAGCATGGACCTCCTAAAATGTAATAGAGCTGATGATTCAGTCTCAAGAAGGATTGTCGTACCCTAAAAATTGTCTTATACTAAAATTACCAAATACATAAAGGAGCGTTTTCGTGAAACATCTATTTTCGATACTCCTCTCGGCGAGTCTGTTGTTTACCGGGTGCTATTGCTCCCTTGAAGAACGCACGGACGAGCCACACTTTAAATCCCGCGCCCGCTCGATCTCCTCGTATCATACCTTCGATATTGAATATGCGAAAGGACTACGTAAGGAGCAGGTCTCAAACCGTACGGTCACCGTGACGGATTCAAATGGTGAGCGGATGCAAACAGAGATTGAAGTTCTGGACGGCAAAGAAATTCGAATCAAACCACCGCGCACAGGATACAAAAAAGGACGTCGCTACATCATCCACATTCGAGATTCGATCGACGCCCGGAAACAAGTACATACGAATACGATTCGAGAACGAACCTTCACTGTCGACCGCTGACAGCCAAGGTTCGTTTTTATTTGGAACGAGCCGGGAAAACGGTGTAACTGATCGAGATGACGCCATCGATTACAAGAACGAGTCCCCACAGTTGTAACGTCCGCAAGAGGCTTTCCGTTTGTTCGGTATTTCCGAGCCAGAGAATCATGGCTCCGAGCAAGGCACCGCCAATCAAGAATGCCAGGATGTGCCGATAGAATCCGTTGCGTTCCCGTCGCGCTCGCGACATCCGTTCCTTTGCTACTTGTTCCTTGAGGATCACCCGACGATACATCCCGTCCGCCCAAGCAATCATCTGCTTTCCGAATGCGAGTGAGACGCCGATGTAAATCGCAGCAAGACCGTGCGCAAGCGTCGCGGTACTGCCGCGACTTAAATCAAATACTGTTAAGAGCAGTAAAACGATATCAATGACCGGCGACATCGCCATGAGACGAAAACCGAGCTTTTCTCGCCTGAATCCATAACGAACGATTAATCCTGCAACGATGAATACCCAAAACAGAATTTCACAACAAACGATGGCCCACGCGACGAGTTGCATTGTGATCATCTCCTTTTTTAATACGACTGTATCATAAAGATAACATCACCCGTCTCAATTGACCAGTCTTTTTAATACATTCGTGCTAAAAAAGCTGATATACTGAATGTATGCCAAAACAAGTCAACCACGAAGAACGAAAACGCCTTATCGCGGAAGCAACGTGGCGTACGATTTCTCATGTCGGTATTGAACAAGCCAGTGTCCGGACGATTGCCAAGGAAGCCGGTCTCTCGCTTGGAGCACTACGGTATTATTTCACGACCCAAGAAGAATTGCTCCGTTTCTCGATGCAACTCGTCCAAGAACGGGTCCAAGCACGCATCACAACCATTTTCGAGAGAGGAGGAACACCAGAAGAGACGTTATGCGACGTCTTACTCGAAGTCTTGCCGTACGCACCTGAGCATCAGCTGGAGATGCAGGTCTGGTTCCAATTCATGCTGTCTGCGTATGCGTCGCAAGCGACGGAGAATCCGGACGATATTTACCACATGTGTCACGTATTACTGACACGGATTCCGGACGGTACGCTCCGAGCAGGTATCGACATCGAGCTTGAGAGCGAACGACTCGCAGCACTCGTTGATGGATTAGCCTTTCATGCGCTGTTTCGCCCGGAACGTCTCCCGAAAGAACGTCTGCGTCATGTCCTTGTCCATCACTTGAATGCCTTATTCGTCCGTCCTTTAACGATAGACGACAAATAACCCGATATGCCTTCGTTTATATGAAGGAATATCGGGTTTATTCATGGTTTCGCTTCTACGAGAATCAACGATACGGAGCGAATCAAAAAGAACGTCAGAAACGCTACCCAGACCCCTTGATTGTCAAAACTTGATGTCAACAGGAGCACAATCGCAAAACCGATCCCTGCTTGAATCATCGAGTTCCGGACTGGAGTTGCCTCGACACGTCCAGCAAAAATTCCTTCATAGATCATCGCCCACCCGGCAATCAGCGGTAGGACGATGATCCAGAGGTAATGGTCGCGTGCCGCGTCAAGTATCGCCTCTTCTGAAGTAAACAACTGAAGGAGTGGTGTCTCAAGGAATAGAAGCACAAGCGACCAGAAGACGACCGAGAAGAATCCAAACGTCCGTGCCAAGCGGACACTCATCCGGTATCCGGTCTGATCTTGATCTCCTCGTGCACGACCGACGAGAACTGTTGATGCATGACCAAGTCCACCGAACCAATAAGAGATCAGATACTGAATCTGCAGGAGAATCGCATTGGCTGCGAGGATATCCGGTCCGAATTGTCCCCCTGCTCGTGTGAACCATCCGGTAACAAGTAACAGGAAAATCGTTCGGATGAATAAATCACGATTGACGCGAAAGAATTGCCGGTAGGCTTTCCAATCCGTCAAGGCACGTAGTTCGTCGCGCGTCATCGACAACTGACTTCGAATCAGATAGAGACTGCAGACGACGATACTGATTTCCGCGATGACGGTCGCAACGGCAATCCCAGTAACACCTGCATTTAGTCCGTAGACGAATCCGACATCGAGTACGACGTTGACCCCGATACTGAACAGTTGGACGAACAAGGCATGTTTGACTTGCCCCGTCCCAATCAACCAGCCAAGTAACGCATAGCCCATCAAGACGAACGGTGCGCCGATCATCCGGTACGAAATGTACGTCTTGACCGTATCCAGCAAATCAGCGGGTGGTGCAAGTAAATAGAGTCCAACCTGTTCAAGCGGTTGCCGGAACACTAGAATGAGTAACCCGATACAGGCTGCTAAGAACAGCGGTCGGTAAAGCGAAGTCCGCAAAGCATGGACGTCATTTGCACCACTCGCTTGGGCACTGAATCCTGTCGTACTGACTTTTAAGAAGCCGAATAACCAGTAGATCGTATTAAAGAAGACAGCACCGACCGCGATGCCGCCGATTGCTTGCGGATCACCGGATTGTCCGATGACGACCGTGTCCGTCACACCAAGTAACGGTGTCGCAATACTTGAGAGGATCAGCGGATAGGCAAGTAACCAAAACGTTTTGAGGGTCGGTTGTGTGTTCACCATGTCCCGGCCTCAACGAAGCGTTGTGTATAAGAACCACCGGATTCCAGTCGATCAATCAAATCAACAGCACGACCATCGCGTAAGACGAGTATTTCCGAACACAGACGCCGGATGAAATCGATATCGTGTGAAATTAATACAAAACTGACACCGAGTGTTTGTTGCAAGCGTTCCAGTAGTTCGATGATATGCGCCCGGGATACGACATCAAGCCCTGTCGTCGGTTCATCCATCACGATGACGTCGGGTTCGATTGAAATCGCGCGGGCGATTGCGGCACGCTGAATTTGTCCTCCACTCAATTGGTGAGGAAGTCGATCGAATAGTCGTGCCTCTACCCCGACAGCAAGTCCAAGTGCCGAAATAAGATCCTCTTCTGATGTCGCTGGAAAATGCCGCAAGATTGGACGATGACAACGAAACGGTTCAAGAATCGATTCCCGAACCGTCCATTCTGGATTAAAGGATGCGAGGGGATGTTGAAAGACAGCTTGAATAGCTCGTCGTTTGTTTTTTCCCCCACTCGGAAATGCCTTTCCATGCAATGAAACCGCACCTTGAGAAGGTTCGAGTAGACCAAGAATCACTCGTCCGAGTGTCGTTTTCCCACTCCCACTTTCACCAATGATGCCAAATGACGACTTTGCCATCACTTGAAACGAGATATGCGAAAGGATGGACTGCTCCTTAATCTGATAAGTAAGATCTGTTACGGATAAGACGGATGACATGAACTCTTCCTTTCTTCCATTGTTGTATGATGCGCTTGCATCAAGGTCATCGTGAACGGATGACGACTTTGCTCAATCATCTCTGGTGTTCCCGTCTCGACGATTCGCCCTTCCTGCATCAAGACGAGCTGTTCGCCATAGTGTAAAGCAGGTCCTAATTCATGGGTGACGAACAAAATCGTTGCTCCGTACTGGTGTTGGTATTCGGTCAACCAGTCGAGTAAACGACGTGTCAACACAGGATCAAGCGCTGTCGTTAACTCATCGGCCAAAATCAACCGCGGTTTTAAGGCGACGGCAAACAGGATCGCGAACCGTTGCAATTGCCCACCGCTTAATTCTGATGGAAACCGGTCCAACCAAGCAGAGTCCAACTCGAGTGTTCGTAAGACGTCATCGATGTGAGATTGATCAATCTTTTGTCCATGCGCACGATACGTATCCCGTAGCATCTGACGCATCGTTAAAAACGGAACAAACGCATCCGTGTATTGTTGAGGAATGTAACCGATATCAAGACCTCGTCGAAGTGGTTCATCTGAAAGGACCTCCCCGCTAGAGGACATCCCGTCCGGCAATCGATCTAGTAATCGTTTAAGCAGGAGTGTTTTTCCACTTCCGCTCGCTCCGACGAGACAAATGAATTGATGAGCCGGCAGCGATAGGTTCACATCATGCAGAAGGACGTGTTTCGCCCGAACGTGTAAGTTCCGTATCTGAATCATCTGGTTGTCCTCCTTTTTTCTTCATCCACCGGGTCCACCCCATCGTCGCAACGACGGTGAGGACGATACACGCACCTGGTAAGAGCATGAGTCGAGGAGCCGAACTGAAATAAGGACGCCCTTCGTTTAACATTGCTCCCCATTCTGGAAATGGTGCCTGGACACCAAGACCGATATAAGAGAACGCTGACAAGAATAAAATGACTTTCCCGACATCCAAACTCATCAAAACGAGGACTTGACGGATGATGGGAGGAAGGATGTGGCGTCGTAAGATCATCTTGCCTGTTAGACCATTAATGCGTGCCATGCTAATGAATGGCTTTTGAATCGTCTCGGTCACAAGTGTTTCACTTAATCGCGCATAGGATATCCATTTGATCAGTAAAACGGCAAAGATTAAACTTTGTGGACTTGCACCGAATAATCCAGCGATGACAAGTGCAAGGACGGTATCCGGAAAAATGACGAGTCCATCTTCTAATCGATGAATCAATCGTTTGAGTCGTCCACCGTAAAATCCTGAAAGACAACCCAGGAAAGTACCGATGATTGCAGTGAGCAGAACCGTCGTCAAGCTGAATCCTAAGGATATCAAACCAGCTAAAAAAAGACGAGCTGCGAAATCTCGTCCTAAGCCGTCTGTTCCGAGCCAATGTTCAATAGAAGGGGGTTCAAGTCTCTTCGTTACGTTTGTTATAAAAGGATCATTGATTACGGTACATGAAATAAATAGTAGTAAACATCCCCCAAAAACCAACATTCTTTTTTTCATCGGTGTGTGCCCCTTTTCCAATCTGGTCGTAATGCCCGGTTCAGCGACCGGATCCCTTGATGCAAGACGAGAATGACGCCTGTCGTCAGCAAGATATATCCTTGGATCAGCGGATAATCACGTTGTAAGATTGCATCGACCATCAACTTCCCGACACCCGGATACGCGAATAGGACTTCAAGGACAACAACGCCTCCGGCAAGACTACCGAGCGTCAGACCGAATACGGACAGAACCGGTGGCATACTCCCCCGTAATGCATAACGCCAAAGAATCGTCCGCTCGTCTACACCACGAATCCGTGCCAATTCAATATACGGTTGATCCAATTCACGCCGTAAATTCAGTCGAATCAATGGAATATAGACGCTCGCAAGGGGAAGACCAAGCGAAAGTGCCGGGAGAACGAGTGACGTCATCCCCTCTCGTCCCATCACGGGAAGCCAGCCAAGACGGATGGCAAACAGATCGACGAGTAGCAGACCAATCCAAAAACCAGGTATCGCCGCACCCGCGACGCTGACGGCGTTTGCAAATCGCACGACGCTTCGGCTCGTTGTCAAGGCACTCCCGATTCCAAGTGGTAACGCGATCAGTAATGCAATCGCAATCCCTCCTAATGTCAGTTCTACCGTCACGAGATAACTCTCGCGCAGCATCTCGATGACCGGTCGTCCGGTTTGTAACGAGTCCCCAAACCGTAAAGTGAGGATATCTTGGAGCCACCGGACGTACTGGACGAGCAACGGCTGATCGTATCCTAATTCACGGCGTGCGGCCTCGATTTGTTCGGGTGTTGCTGATAATTCATCGATATTTAATAACGTTAAAACCGGATCTCCCGGTAACAAACGTAATAAACTAAAACAGCTGAACGTCATGATGAGCGTAAATAAACCGAGCGATAACAATCGCTTGACGATCGGTTGCATTATTCGTTCACCTGAAGCGTATTCGTGATCATGTAGTACTCACTTTTTTCTGTCTTCCACCCTTTGACACGTTTGCCGTCATACGCAACAAGCGTTGAAGGATGGAGCAAGAAGCTATTGTAGCGATTTTGATCGACATATCGTGCGATCTGCTCAGCAAGGCGTGAACGCTCATCGATCTTAATCGTCCGGTTCAACGTCTCAATCTGTTTTGTCAAAGCAGGATCCGAAACGCCACTGAAGTTCAGTCCTCCCTTTGGATGATAGGTCGCATTCAAGTAATACCCGGCATCGCCACGTGGAGCTGTCAGGTTACTGTACGTCGCAATGTCCCAGTCCCGATTGCTCGCCATGTATTCTTCTGGTACATCGATTTGTTTGATCTTGATCGTCACACCGATTTTTTTCGCCTCGTCTTGGATGACTTGGGCAATCATCGGTAAGTCAGGTCGAGCGGCATACGTTAGTAACGTTAACGTTAAGGGACGACCGTCTTTTTGCATGAATCCATCTTGTTTTGTGTAACCAGCTTGCTTCAACCATTCTTCTGGTGTCTTCTGCTCTTGCTTCGGATAATCTGGAGCAAACGGGAATGACGAAAGGAACGGACCGCGCGCTTTAACAGCATACCCCTGCAGAACATGGTCGACGAGTTGTTGTCGGTTAATCAAGGCGTCGATCGCTTGTCGAACTTCAAGCGATTGCATCGGTCCGTTCACGACATTCATCGTCAACTGATGAACGCGGAACGTATCCGTCGCTTGAACCGTCAACCCTTCAGCCTTTAACTGTTTGACACTCTCAATCTCCGGACGATAGACGATATCCGCTTGCCCGGCACGTAAGGCATTCGTTCGTGCGCCAGCGTCTTCATTGAAGACGAAATCGACGGAATCGAGTTTTGCTTGTGCTTGCCAGTACGATTTAAAGCGTTTTAATTCAACTTTTGTTCCTGGAGCGAACCGGTCGACTTGAAATGGACCTGTTCCCATCGGTTCCTTCGTCACACCGCTTGCCTCCGTATCGATGATCGCTGTGTTCGGATTGACGAGTTCCGAGATGAACTCTGGATAAGTCGTTTTTGTTTGGATAAGCAGATCCGGTCCGTCTGTTTTGATCGTCTCGATGTTCAAGGCATTTTTGACACCCGGATTTTCCTGAATCGAGCGTTCAAGAGACGATTTGACGGCAGCTGCATCAAGTCGTTTTCCGTTATGGAACGTCACGTCGTCTTGTAAGACGATCCGCCATGTTCGTTTTCCTTCATAGGACCATTTTTTTGCGAGCCACGGTTCGACCGTCAATCGTTCGTCATCAAGACGGACGAGCGTCTCTGTTACTCCCGCGCGGAGCGGAACATAACTACTGTCCCGATGTGGGTCGAGTGATTGGGTCGCGAAGTTATAAACGAACGTCAAATGATTTTTCTCTTGTGATGTATCAGAAGCAACACAACCGGCAAGTGCCAAACCGAGGAAGACACTACCGATGAGGCTTGTTGTTTTATATGTAGACATTGTTCTCCACCTTTAATTCGGAATAATTACGTTTTACATCATATCGTAACGATTCCGATTTAACAAGTGCCTTTCCTATTTCTCTATATTTTTTAAATGATACAAAAAAATATACCGGAATGTACAAGTCATTTGCTTGAACGTTCCGGTATAATGAATTCATTTATAAAACGTCGACGAACTGTTTCGCCTGGCGCTCCAGTTGTTTGGCAGAATCGGCTAACTGATCGAACTCACTGACTGTATGCTCGAGTTGACCGGTACTGTCCTTGACCTTGCTTGAAATCCGCTCGATACTGTGCGAGACGTCCTCAATTCGCGCAACGATCCCTTCGATATTGTCCTTGATTTCCCCGATCGAGTGAGACACCTTGTTCGACAGGTTTCGAACTTCGGTTGCAACGACATCAAATCCGCGCCCGTGTTCACCAGCGCGTGCCGCCTCGATTGCCGCATTTAAGGCAAGTAGATTCGTCTGCGCGGCAATATCCCGGATCGTCTTGACGATGTCGGTGATTGAGTTGGCATCCTTTCGTAAAGCAACAAGACTCGATAAGTTGTCGACCGATTCCGCCTCGACTTGTTGGACGGTCGCAAGGACGTTCAGACCGTCCTGACGACCACTTTCCGATTTGACCGTCAAGAACGCTGATGTTTCGTTGAGTTCAGCCGCCATTCGTAAGACGTCCTGTTGGCGAATCGTGATGTCTGATGCAATTTTCGACACACCGACGACCCGGCGCCCGTCATCCGAATAAATCGGCATGTACGTCGCTTCGAGCCACTTCTGTTGACCATCGGCAGCTCGTCGTTCGATCTTGTCCTGATACGTGATTCCCTGCATTAATTTGCGCCAAAACAACTCGTAATCCGGACTGTTGACGTACGCTGGAAAGCAGAGATCACGATGATATTTTCCGATTAATTCTTCCACCTCGTACCCCATCGTCCGGGCAAACAGTTCATTGACATATGCGACTTTCCGTCGATCGTCAAACCGGATGATGGCTAGATTTTGCTCGATTGCTCGAATGACTTGTGTGTCAGTAACGTGAGCTGCCTGTTCTTGCATCGACATGCCGATTCCTCCCTGGATTCAAACTCAAGGTTATAATGCCCTATTGTCATATTATCCCTTATATCGACAAGTCCCTGCCATTTTAAACTGTAATCTAGTAAATAAAATATGATGTTTAATACGCACTCCATCCACCGTCCGCGACGACGATCGCCCCGTTAATAAAGCTCGCTTCATCGGACACCAGAAACAATGCCAATTTTGCGATCTCATCCGGATGACCGGCACGTGGGTTGAGTCCCATGCCGAGCATCGCGCGACCCATTCCGAATTCATTCAGATTCGTCATCGATTGCCCGATATTCGTCTCAACGGCTCCGGGTGCGATCCCATTACACCGAATCCCATCTCCTGCATAAAAGAAGGCGGTGTTTTTCGTCAGACCGATGACGGCATGTTTCGATGCCGTATAGGCAGCTCCTGCTCGGGCACCGTTCAGACCACCGATCGAAATGTTATTGAGGATCGTACCTCCTCCGACTTCTTTAAAATGCTTGACTGCTTCACGCATCAAACGCATCGTTCCCGTCGTATTGACGGCAAGAACGTGATCCCATCGTTCATCTGAGATATCTGCTACGCCTTCCATCCCGTCCATGATTCCAGCGTTATTGACGAGAACATCTAGCTTTCCATAAGCATCGATTGTCTGTTTAACGAGTTCTCCTGCTGCACCGAGCTTTGCGATGTCACTCGCAACAGCCATCGCTTCTCCGCCTGCTTCCTTGATTTCGGTAGCGACGCGTTCGACGGTTTCTAACCGAATGTCCGCTGCGACGATTCGTGCGCCTTCTTGTGCAAACAATTTTGCCATTGCTTCACCCATTCCAGAACCAGCACCCGTGACGATGATCGTTTTTCCTGTTAGCCGCATCGTGAATCATCCTTTCGTCTATCGTGATACTATTCTATTCCCTTTCTTCTCATCAAATGTATCAACCGTCGTGTCGATTCCATGAAAAAAGACCCGACGAGTTTCGTCGGATCTTTCGACTTGCTTATTGCAATTCGCGACTTTTTTCTTCTTGTTCGCTGTTCGATTTATTTTTTGCTTCGAACTCGGCACGTGTCATGACGTCCTCGACATGCATATTCACTTCGACGACTTCAAGCCCTGTCATGTCACTGATTGATTTTTTGATTTTAGCGACTGTCTCTTGGAAGATCGATGGAATATTTTTGCCGTATTCGACGATGACTTTCAAATCGAGTGCAACTTGACGCTCCCCGACTTCAGCACCGATTCCTTTTGTAATGTCTTCAGAACTCCGGAGACGATCTGTCAGTCCACTCATGAATCCACCACTCATTGACAAGATGCCTGTCACTTCGTTCGACGCAATCCCAGCGATTTTTTTGATGACTTGATCTTCGAACGTCAATTTATTTTCGCGTACCACTTCGTTTTCAGTTGTTGTGTTTATTTCGTTTGCCATTTGAAATCTCTCCTTTTTGAATGTTTAGTAAGTTATATATGAATCAGTCCCGTTGAAAGAACTGAATCCACCCTTCAATATCGAGCGCACCATCGCGCCATTTTCCAATTAAAAATCCGATCGCTGCGAAAGCAACGATGAGGATTGTCGGACCAAAGCCAATCGTCAAGAATAAGATGGCGAGGATCAGACCGGCAAGTCCTCCGATCAGTCGAAACCGATACGGATAGAGTGCTTCTCTTGTCTTCATGTTCCCGCTCCTCCTTTAGACGACACGTTCCGATGTTTTCGTTTTCGTGTCACTGATCGTGACTTTCGTACTCGTTACTGGCAACTCGAGTAAGGATTCGACAGCTTGTTTAGCTCGTTCTTGAATATCCTTCGCGATCGTCGGTAATCCTTCTTGTCCGAAGACCGAGCAGTCGACTTTCAAGGCGACCGTCTCTTTTTTCGAATGGATGTCGGCATGGACACGCGGTGTCCGTACACCACCAATTCCACGAATCGACTCTAAAGCCGTCCGTTCGATTGTTTCCTTCGAAATCGTAATCGTTCCGTCACCCGTTTGAATCAACAAACGTTGACCTTTCGAGCGGCTAAATAATCCAGTGAATAATAGAATGACGAATACGAATGCTAAAAATCCTCCAATAGATAGAACGGTATAGCTATACCATTGCTGATCCTGCCACTGCTCAATCAACGAACTGAGCCGTGGAACGTCATAGACACCGAGCACAAGCAGCCCGACACTGACGAGTCCGAGTATGCCTATGATGACGAGCAAGAATCGATTGAACCCATTCATCTGCATCTCTCCTTTACAATTGTTATCTTCTTTCACCTAGGTGATTCAACACATGAAATATTATGTGTATGGTGTGTTTATTCCCGTTCACTCGAACCCGAAACATTTAAATAAACTTTTGTTAAAATGTTCATATATTCTGATTATTCAGACTATAAAAGGTGAAACTAGTGCCTTATTTACTGTATTTTACGAAAAAGGACCTCTTTCAATCTAAAAGGAGGTCAACACTCGAATTATTTATCATTAAACATATATCCTGTCAATACGTTTTTTAACCCTTTACTCATTTCACATCAATCGGAAAGGCAAAATCCCCTTCGCCTTCTTTCCAGTCGGCTGTAATCTGATAGACATATCGCCCGGGAATCGTCGGGACGGTAAACTGCTCGGTCTTCTCAAATGTTTTAATCTTCTTATTATCCTCGACCGACCATAGTACGATCGTGACAGACTTTGGAGCTGGTCCCTCTTCAAAACGGATTGTCAATCGATCTTTAGGAGTTGCTTGCGTACTTGGATAGTCTTTCACTAAATCGACGGCTTCCGCCTTCGCATCGGCTGTTTCTCCGCGAAACATCCCTGACCAACTATAGGTGCCGGTATACACCTTCACGTCGCGTTCTTCAATCGTCACGGTAGGTTCAGGTGGTTGATGGCGAAAAGGATCAAGTGATAAAAACCATCCGATTGCAATTGCGATCACGATCAATCCAATAAACAGATAACGTTTCATAGACAAACCTCCTACACAATGTTTTCAAATCAACAAAAGCGGCAATACCTCTCAAGGAGTACGTTATTCAGAAGGAGGAGTTCAGATGATTCAAGATAAAGTCGTCATCATTACAGGGGCATCAAGCGGTATTGGGGAAGCAACAGCGAAAGAACTTGCGAAACAAGGTGCAAAACTCGTTCTTGCTGCACGCCGGGAAGATCGTTTGCAAGAGCTCGTCAAAGCGGTTGAAGCTGAAGGTGGTCAAGCCGTTTATCAAGTGACGGACGTCACCGACCGTGAGCAAGTTGATGCACTCGCTAAACTTGCGAAAGACAAGTTCGGCTCAGTTGATGTCATTATTAACAACGCTGGATTGATGCCACTATCGCACCTCCATAAGAATCAGCAGGACGAATGGAACACAATGGTCGACGTCAACATTAAAGGTGTCCTTCACGGAATCGGAGCAGTCTTGCCGTACATGCGCGAACAAAAAAGCGGTCACGTCATTAACATCTCGTCCGTTGCCGGTCATGAAGTCATGCCGTCGAGTGCCGTCTATAGCGGTACGAAATTCGCAGTTCGCGCCATCACGGAAGGTCTTCGTAAAGAAGAATCCGTCGATAATCACATCCGCGCAACGATCATCTCACCGGGAGCGGTCGATACGGAACTCAAGGACCATATCTCGGATGAAGAGATTAAACAAGGAATTGGTGACTTGAAAGCGATCGATGCAAGCGCAATCGCGCGTGCCATCGCCTATGCTGTCAACGAACCAGAGGATGTCGCGATCAACGAGATCTTAATTCGTCCAACAGCGCAACGTTAATTACATGTTAATTTGTAGACAGGACCCCTCATTAGCAAAACAGCTAACGAGGGGTCCTGTTCTGTTTAGAGAAGTCGCTCCGCGATGAGCTGGTACGACTGCAATCGTTTTTCTTGATCAAAAGCATTGTTGATCAGTAAAAACTGATCCGTTTGATAACGCGTTGCTAATGCCTCAAGCTCCCGCGCGATGACGTCCGGTGTTCCGACAATCGCCCGCCGTCGATCTTTGCGGATTCGCTCCGCTTGCACGTCATTAAAGACCTTTGCTTCAGTCGTAGCAAACGACGGGACGATTGAATTCCCGAGTCGGACGCCTTGAATCCACGCATCTTGTGTTCGAGCGAGACGTTCTGCTTCTTCTTGCGTCGGGGCACAGATGACGAAAACGCAGACGATGACGTCTGTTCCCCCTGCCTCACGATACGTAGAAAGCGTCTCTTCCCAGCGATCCGGATTGATGAAGTGACCAAAAACGAGACCACGGTCTTGTTCTGCTGCAATTCGCGCACTACGTGGCGACAGACCAAGGATCGAAATTGGCGACGGTTGCCGGTCCCGCGGTGTCGTCTTGACGATCCGGTACGGGTGTCGATTCGATAGACTGTCTGTCAAGAAACCCGCCGTTTCGTTAACAAGTCGACTAAACTCAGCCGCTCGGTTGTCTTCTCCGTCCGTTAAAGCAAGTCGTGTCCGCTCGCTTCCACCTGGCGAATTGCCGATTCCGAGTTCGATCCGACCTGGATAAAAGGCGTCGAGTGTCGCAAAACTCTCGGCGACTTTCAGCGGATGATACTGCGGTAACAACACTCCACCTGAACCAAGTTTGATGTTTGACGTCTTCGCACCCATCCGGGCGATGAACAACTCTGGTGCTGCACTGAGCAACCCGTTCGTATTATGATGTTCAGCAAACCAGTACCGCTCATAACCGAGTCGCTCGGCTTCTAGGACGAGTCGTTCCGTCGCTTCCATCGTCGCTTCGACCGTATCGCCCTCATGTAACGGTACTTGATCGAGTATTCCAAGTCGCATCACACATTCCTCCTCTACCCTTTTAGTGTAAGGGGTGGAGGAAGGGAGTTCAAAAACGAGGCTCAGACACGGACGAGACGATCTTCAATGATAACGCCATCTCGCATCTCGATCGTCCGGTTCGCTCGTTCCGCAAGTGCCGGATCGTGGGTAACGAACAACACGCCGCAACCTTTCTCTTCGTTTAATGACCGTAAGAGATTGAAAATGATTTCTCCCGTATCCGTATCGAGGTTCCCCGTTGGCTCATCGGCAAGCAGCCATTTTGGTTCATGGACGAGTGCACGGGCAACGGCGACCCGTTGTTGTTGTCCACCTGAGAGTTGCGATGGCAAACTGCCTGCTTTATCAGCGAGACCGACTTGCGCGAGTAACTGCTCGGCGCGTTCTTTTTTATCGTATGGTACTTTCCGACCGAACAGAGGCGCCATGACATTTTCAAGCGCCGTCAGCGTCGGAATCAAATGAAACTGTTGGAAGATGAAGCCGATGTTCTCGAAGCGGAAGTCGGATAGTTCTTTACTGTTCAATTTGTTGATCGGCTTCCCGTCATAATGCAACTCTCCACTCGTCGGACGATCGAGCGTCCCGATTAGACTGAGTAACGTCGACTTTCCAGAACCCGATGGTCCGATGATCGAGATGAAGTCACCCGCTTCAAGTGTCACATCGATATCTTGTAACGCATGTGTCTCGACACCGTCTCCCGAAAATGATTTTCCCATCTGTTTGCATTGAAATGTTCCTTCCATATGTAAGCCCTCCATTTATTCGTGATAACGTACTATTCAAGAATAGATTGGGAATTCCTTCTAAATGAAAGGAAATAAAAAACAGTATTCTTAAGGAACAAGAATACTGTCAAGAAACACGCGGTTGAATGGAGACGAAGTTTTTGCGATAGACAATCTCATACGGTAAGACGAACAATAGACAAGCGAGACACGTAAATTTGATCATGCTACCGATTGGTGGTAAAGGAGACAGTGAAGCCTCGTGCCACGCTTCATATAAACCGATGAAGAGAAACAAGACGACGGCACTCGTCGTCACATAGATGAGTAGACGAAGGGTTAACGGATAGTGGCGAACAATCCATAACATTGGTAAACCAAAGATAAAATAGGATAACGTCATCGCAAACGTACCGAACTGATAGACGATTTCAAAGTCAATCGTCGTCAGGAACGAATACGCCGTGAACGCTAAGAACGAAAGAATCGTCACGACAGCCGCATAACTGATCCAGCGCATACGGTTGGCTCCTCTCCTGAATGTCGTTCCTGTCCGCGCGATCGCGACAGAAACCGGATATGTACAATTAGTGTAGGCAGTCCGATTTCATTTGTCAATTGTCTTCAGATTGACTTATTCAGTCAATGAACGATTGCGTTGGAAACGGATTCATTGAATAATGGAAAAAATGGACTAGGAAAGTGAGGTTTTACCGATGGATGAACAACTAACGCATTTTCATGACCGCTTTGAGGCTACTCCTGATCGCCATGATGGACTTACGTTCAATGAGGTCGCGTCACGTCTGACACCTTCAAAACGAGCAGCACTTGTATGGATGGAGCAAACGGGTGGTGAGCCGAACGTCGTAAAGCTAGAGGAACGGTTTGTCATCAGCGACACTGTCAAAGAGAGTCCAACTGGTCGACGGAGCGTCTGTTTTGACGAAGCCGCTCGTCTTGGTCGAAAGAAAAATGCCCCTGTTGCTAGTATCGAATCGCTGATCGAAACGCTAGACGTACACCTATTGACACCAGAACAGTATCAAGAACTGCAGACACAGTTTTCGTTTGACGAAAAGACTTCCAGTTGGCTTGCGACACCAGACATGATTCGTCAAAAAGGTGGCGCCTTGTTCGGAGATCGTCGTTACGAAACGACCTTTATCTATCATAATGGGGCGGATTCCTATTATGCTAGTCGTGGATTTCGTGTCTTCCTTGAACTCGAATAAATGAAAACATTCCGCTCAAAGTAGCGGAATGTTTTTTTGACAATTATAGGGAATAATACCCATTTATGATATGATGATGCAAGAGTACGGGAGGTGGACGTCATATTTGTATTGGGTTTGATTATTGGTAGTCTCGTGATGTTGCTCAGTTTTCGATTATTTCGTCGGCAGCAGCCGGATACGATCGCGTTATGTAAAGATATTTTCTATGTGTTTGAAGTCCAGCCGGAATATCGTTTCCGCTACATTAGTCCATCCCTTGATGATCATATCGGTAAAGGAGTCGCAGCAGCGAGTTATCTCGATCCGGACGAGTGTTTTGCTCGGATTCATCCGGAAGACATCGAAGTCCTGATGTCAAAAATTTCAGGTGACTGCGATTACGATCAGCCGTTTCGCCAGCGCTGGCGTACGAATGACAATCAGTATGTCTGGTTCGAAGAATATGCGACACCGATTCGCGAACATGGACAGATCGTTGCCATCCAAGGTGTGATTCGCAACATTGATGATCAATTAAAATCACAACAAGCGATGCTTGATCAATACCGGACCGATTCCTTAACGCGGCTCGGTAATCGACACGCCTTTAATGAAGCGGTTCACAAATTGGACCAAGCGGAAACGACATATGGTCTGATTCTGCTTGACTTGAATGAACTAAAAGAACTGAACGACCGATTCGGTCACGCTGTCGGGGATGCGTTACTAGAACAGACAGGACTCTGTATCCGCCGCTTAACGGATCATGGTTACCGGATTGGTGGCGATGAATTCGTCTTGATTGACTATAGTCCATCCATCTCCACCTTTGAAGCATTCGTCGAACACGTCCGCTCGACGTTCGCGACCCATGAGATCGGACTCGCAATCGGTGCCGTCCATGCGACAACAGGACGCCGGATCGACGACGTCCTGCATGAGGCAGATGCGCGGATGTATCAAGAGAAGATGAAGAAACGCTTAAGTCGCCAGTACTGATTGACGCATCTTGCGTAACAACTTATTAAATCGTTCCGGTTGATCCAGATTCGCTGTATGCCCTGCTCCATCAATCGGTAAAGCGGTGACGTTCGGCACGTGCGCTGCAACGAAAGCGGCTGCGTCAACTTCATAGTCTTCATTCGTTCCGTTCATGATAACGACTGGAAGCGTGATCGACTGCAGCATCGTGTCCGTCATTGCCGGGAAACGGAACGTCATCAAGTCGAGTACTGCTCGTGCCGTCGTTTTCCAAGTCGGACCATGCAACTGTTCGAACTGAAGTGCAATGTCCGGTGCATGCTGATCAATATTAAGGAAATAGTCCCGTTGCTCGTGCATCAACGGTTCCATCGCTTCCGGAATGAACGGTGAATAACCCGTCACGATCACACCTTCGAGTTCGTTAGGTGGATCGAGTGCTAGTTGCATCGCAAGTGTCGCTCCGAGCGATAATCCGAGAATCCACCCTGAACCTTCCTGTGCCATTCGTTCGCGGACGGCACGTGTTGCTTGCGTCAAGTAGTCGTCAGTTGCCGGCTCCGTCGTGAATCCGTGCCCCGGTAGATCAATCGGAATGAACGTAAAATCAACCGCGAGAGCGGATAGTTGTGGTGCAAAATGTGTGTCTGCTGTGCCCATTAAGCCATGTAATACATACAAGCGTGTCATACGGTAAACTCCTTCGGTTGATGTAGTGTTAAAATCGCACTTGTGACGACGTCCGGACGATCATGATGCATCATGTGTGATGCACCTGGAACGAACGTCACGTTCGCCTGATAGGATAGATTCGCCTGTCGCTGTATTAATTCCTGCCATTTATTTTCCATTCGTTC
Organism: Exiguobacterium acetylicum; assembly: GCF_022170825.1. Lineage (NCBI taxonomy): Bacteria > Bacillati > Bacillota > Bacilli > Caryophanales > Exiguobacterium > Exiguobacterium acetylicum. The sequence goes on from NZ_CP081878.1 coordinate 1,647,756, forward strand.
GAGTTCGTCTTCCGGAAAACCGGCAGCGATCATCGTCTGAATCGATTTCGTTTTATCCCGACCGAGAACGGTCATCGGTAACCTAAGGTCGCGCATGAGTGGCTGAAGCGCCTTCGCATCACTCTTCCACTTTGAAATGATGGCATGCATCGCCTGATAGTACGCTGGGTTCCAGTCCGTGCGGTCGTCACCATCCGGGAATCGATCGCGTAAATCGGTTGCTGTCGCTAGCTCCGCGAATCGTTCGATCCAGACGGCGTCGTCCCCTTCCTGATCGAGTGTCGGCGTATCGAGCTGATCGAGTTCCGCTAAGTCAACGGATGTCGCATCCACGAGGACAAGTCCAGCTACACGCTCCGGGTGTCGCAAGGCGAAAGCTTGCGCAACAAGTCCACCGTAAGAATGACCGACGAGTGTGACCGGAGTCGTGATGTCCGCCACGTTAAGTAACTGTTCAATTTGCCGCAAGATGCCTGTTGTCCCGTTCATATAATCATCCGACCATTCGTGCGGATGGAAGCTGACGACGCGGTAGTCCGGTGATAGTTTCTTCAGAATGTCCGACCAGTCCTGATACGTCCCACCGAGCGAAGGTAATAACAACAACGGTCGACCTGTCGAACCGTTATCATAGTATGTCACTTGTTTCCCCTGTTGCTGAATCATTCGTTCCATTAAAATCACTCCTCTATAGCATGAAAGGTGTTGTTGATCTTGATTCGTGCGCTATTGTTTGATTTAGACGAGACGTTACATGACCGAAGCGGGTCTCTTCCGGACTTTCTTGAGAACCAATATGAGCATTTTTCAGCTCACGTCTCGCCTATTCCGCTAGACGAATACGTCAGCGTCTTCCTAGAGCTTGATCAAGACGGGCGGGTCTGGAAGGACGTCGTCTATGCTGAGATGATTCGTCGCTTCAAGTTGTCACTTCCAGTCGAAACACTTCTACACGACTACGTGACGCGTTACCCGATCTTCGCACGGAGCTTCACTGGCGTTACTACTTTTTTTGCGCAATTACCGCCTGAGCTACCGATTGGTTTGCTCTCGAACGGTCGACGACGTTTCAACGTGCCGTCCTTGACGCGATTGGACTCACTTCTGCCTTTCCGCAGATCGGAATCTCGGAGCAAGAAGGCTTACGTAAACCGGATCCGGCGTTTTTCTTACGTGTGACAGATCGTTTAGGTGTTCGTCCGGACGAAGTGCTTTATGTCGGCGATAATTACGATCACGACATCCTACCAGCACAAGCGCTAGGTATGCAGACCATTTGGAAGCGAACAGGTGATATTGTGTTGACCGACACACACTTTTCGGACTGGCGTCAGTTGCCTCTTCCGTTACAAAATCTCATTCCAAAGGAGACTCATCCATGACTGAACAGATTCGCCGTTTCCAACCTGAAGATTTTGATCAGATTCATCGTTTGAATGAACAAGAAGGCTGGCAGGATCTCGTCGCTGAGAAAGAGCGGACGCGCCATGCATGGATGAATGCGAATGCCGCATACGTCCTCGAATGCGACGGTCAAGTACTTGCTTATGTCCGCGCTTTGACGGATGGTTACGTGACGACATACGTCTGTGAGCTTCTCTTCAGTCGCAAGGCGCGCAAGCAAGGATACGGACAACAGTTGCTCAATTATCTGAAGCACACCTACCCGACTCGCATTGATCTACTGGCAACCCGTCAGTCTGCTCCTTTCTATGAAGAGCAAGGATTTCGTGCTTTCCATGGTTTCCGTCAATCACGATGACGGTAATGACTTCGAGTAACTCGTACTCGTCACACCGTAACCCATCGCCTGATAAAAGTGATGGGCTGCTTCGCGTTCTGGGCGATTGCCACTATTCAGTAAGATAACAGTCGCTCCTCTCGCTTGTGCCCAGTCTTCCGCTGCTTGGATTAAGCGGCGACCGATTCCGAGCCGACGATGCGTCGCAGTGACGACGAAAGCAACGATCCGGACATAAGTCGTATCATGCTCGAACGCTTGCGCCTGAAACAGACCGACGCAGCCGAGAAGGATTCCGCTTTCTTCTAACACAAGCAAGTCATAATCCGAATGACGGGTGATCCGTGTAAACCGTTCGCGTAACTCATCCTCGCTTGCCGGATATCCGAGCTGCGTCATTAAATCGACCAATTGCGGCAAATCGCTAGTTGTCCAGGACCGAACATTCATCTCTTTTTCCCCCTTTTACTGTTCTGGTGACAGAATCATCACCCGTTCTCGTCCCTCTTCCTGACCAACGACCAGTACGTGCTCAGACACTGGATCGTCTTTGACTCGATAGACGGTAAACGCTTCGAGGTTCGACGAAAAATCAGATGTATCTTGTTCCAGTCCCGTATCGTTCAAGACATCATTAGTGACGCCCAGTCGTTTCCCTTTCAGCTGCTGCCAGTCTGGATTCCTGACCACTTTAGCGACCGTATAGAGTTGTTCATCATAATACATGCCGACCCTCATCGATTGCGATGATTGTTCGGGAACGGTCTCTTGTAAGGAACTAAAACCGATAATCAACAGACTGGCTGAAAGATAAGCGGCTTGTAATGAACGCCGGCGCCGTTTTGCTTTTCGGATGCCTTGGACCGTCTTTTGCCTGATCGATGACGGTACATCAATCAAGATTGTTCGTTCGTGATTCATAGACTCATCCCTTTCTGTCGTCGACGTACTTTCTCGAGAGCGCGGTACAGTGTGCTTTTGACTGTACTCAGTGGAACGTCAAATGTACTCGCGATCTCCTGCAAGGACAAATCCTCTTCATACCGCAAATAGACGATTGAGCGCTCAGTCGGCTCGAGAATTTCAAGTAAATCCTCTAGATACAAACGATCAACGAGTCGCTCTTCAAACGACGTGGTTTGACTGGGTTCAACTGTCAACGGTTGAAACGACGCACGCTGTTGCTTAAACGCACAATTCATCGTGATCCGCGTCAACCACGTCTTAAAATACGATGCATCACGTAGACTCTTTCGTGCACGCCACGCCCGATACGCGACCTCTTGGACGTTCTCGAGTGCCGCTGCCTCTTCTTTCAAGTAGATGAAGGAGATCCGGTACACATAGTCTTCTTCTGCGAACAATGCTGCTTCAAAAGCAGCATCCGAGAATGCCTCTGACTTGCGAAACACATCACTCGCCCCCTTTCTGCAATCACTCCCTTATTAGATACGCAACACGTTTAAAAAGTTTCATTTTTTTTCAAATTTTTCTTATAATTCCCTTTTCTTGCATGATTGAATTCGATAGGATGGGAAGCAGAGAGGATGGGAAGCAGAGAGGATGATGAACGTGATTAAAGAACTTATTGATTTACCGGAGCTTACACATTTCGAAGGGGTGGTTTCCGTTCACCAAGACGGAGAACTGATCTTTAGCCACGCTGGCGGAATGGCGCATCGCGGATATGGTGTATTGAATGCAGAGACGACGCGGTTCGGAATTGCTTCTGGTGCGAAACTCTTCACAGCGGTCGCCATCTTACGGTTAGTCGAGGCTGGTCAACTAACACTCGATCAACCCATTACAACGATTCTTCCAGACATCGGAATCGATTTAGGCGGCGTGACCGTACATCACTTGTTAACCCATACGTCAGGGATCGGTGATTATTTTGATGAGGCCACGATGACCGACTTTGAGGATGTTTTTCAAGATACCCCGATGTATCGCTTGCGACGCCCACTTGATTTTTTACCGTTGTTTCGTGACCAAAAGAGACAGTTCGCTGCGGGCGAACGCTTTCACTACAACAATGCGGGGTACATTTTGCTTGGTCTCGTAATTGAACAACTTACTCATCAAACCTTTACGGACCATATCACGAACGAATTATTCGCTCGCACCGAAATGACGCAATCTGGTTACTTCCGACTTGACGCCTTACCGGCGGATACAGCGATTGGACACATCGAGGAGTCGGATGGATCGTGGCGAACGAATCACTATGCGTTACCGATCATCGGCGGACCGGATGGTGGCGCTTTCCTTACGGCAACAGATATGGAACAATTTTGGCGCAGTCTCTTAACACATCAACTATTGTCTGAAACGATGACTACACAACTCTTCCATCCCCACGTCGGTGTCAATGATGTAGCGTCTTACGGTTATGGTGTCTGGTTGAAACAACTCGACGTCACCCACGAGAAATGGCACATCATGGGCTACGACCCGGGTGTCAGCTTCCATTCCGCTTATTATCCGCAATCCAATACGGTCGTCACCGTCTTATCGAATACGTCTGACGGAGCCTACGCGCTCGTTCAAACTATCGAACAACTTTTACTTGAGAAAGGAATTCATACATGAAACTCTATATCGCTTCTCGCTTTGATCACACATTGACCGTCCGATGGCTCCGCGATGAAATCCGCTTGCGTGGTCACGATTTAACATACGACTGGACGATGAATGATCGGGCAGAAGATCCCGAAGCATTACGAAACATTGGTCTTGCGGAATTCGAAGCCGTCAAGCAAGCAGACGCCTTCGTCCTCGTGTTACCAGCAGGAAAAAGTAGTCACGTCGAACTCGGGATTGCGCTCGCAACGAATCGCCCGGTTTACTTATGTATGCCGGATGCGACCTACTTCACCGGACCGTTAGCAAGTACGTTTTATCATATCGGACAAACGACTCCTTGCTTCGGTACGAAGGAAGAGTGGCTTGCGCAAATCATTGCCGATCGCTTACCGGAGGAACAACTGACGTCATGAGGACAGTCCTGCTAACAATTGGTCCGACACACGCCGGGAAAACGACGTTCGCCAAAAAGCTTGCACAACTTCTATCATCAAGCCTTGTCATCGATCAGGATCTTCAGGCGCGTTTTTTGCTTGAGCATTATCCGGAACTTGTTCCGACAGAAGGGGCGAACCACATCAAATATGACTTGACGAAATGGCTGATGGATCGGGCAATCTCTTCGTCCATCGAGACCATCATCCTCTGTAACGCGAACCTCACACGGACCGGTCGGAAGCAATTGTTGCAACACTTTCCCCGTTCGACGTTTCGCTCAATCCTCGTCTGGTTTGATTTACCTGAAGCGACGCTTGTTGACCGACTGACTCATTCGACACGCGATGGAAGCGAGATTCGTGGCGACTCGTCGTACGATGAGATCTATCAACGGCAACGGATCGAGCCACCTGTTCCTGGTGAAGCGGACAACATCGTTCGTTTTCGTTCGACGAAAGACGTTGACACATTCCTCGAGCATGTCACGAATCAAGCGTTTGATTCATTTTTCGATATGGAGACCATGCGTACTCAATAGTATGTAACCGATTCTAACTTTAACGACGAAAGAAGTGACTATTATGTCTGAAGAACAACGGCTGACTGGAGGAAATGTCTCCGCTGTCTATCAAAAAGGTAACTATGTCTATCGTACACAAAATGAGAACAGTCCAAATGTTCACCGTCTATTACGCCATTTAGAAGCGAAACATCTATCCGGTGTTCCCCGCTTCGTCGGGATCGACGATCAAAATCGAGAAATCCTGACCTTCCTCCCCGGTGAGACAGCGGATTATCCGCTAAAAGCGTACATGTGGCAAGACGATGTCATAAAAGACGTCGCGCGTTTGATGCGCAAATATCATGACGCAACAGTCGACTTCGAAACCGGTGACTGGGAGCCATTGCTTAATACCCCTACTCCATACGAAGTCATCTGTCACAATGATTTTGCTGTCTACAATACGATTTTTCAGGATCAACGTCTGAGTGGCGTAATTGACTTTGACCTCGCGGCACCGGGTCCGCGTGCTTGGGACATCGTCTATGCGCTCTATACGTTCGTTCCGCTCAGCAGCAGACGACAAGCACCTGACGGATCCGTTATCGATTATGTAGCAGAGCAGGATGACGCACGCTTCGCCGAGCGGGTGAGTCGATTCCTTGATGCTTATGGGTATGAAGGTCTGCGTTCCGACTTGCTACAGATGTTATTGTTGCGTGTCGAAGCGCTCTATCTGTTGATTGATCAACGAGCTGCCGACGGCGATGCTGCTTTCATCAAGATGAAAGCAGAAGGTCACGATACACATTATCGTGCCGAATACCGTTTCATTGCTGAACATGGTCCAAAATGGTTCATCGATAAAGATTCATTAGAAAAATAACAGTTTATCCTTCACGTTAAATGTCCGTAATCTTCATAGAGGAGTGATTTCCCGTGAAAACGATTGATCTTGATTTTTTACTGACGACTGAAGAATATGATCTCGAACTGGATACGATGTCGTTAAAGGCAAACGACCATTATGCGATTGATTTCTATTTTTATGGAGCTGACGAAACATTCAAGCTTTTGATTGACGATCCTTCGCGCGATTACTTTTTGATGCGTTTCGAAAAGTACGCCGTTTTCTTAGGGACATTGCAAGAGCATGGCATCATCGACGAGAAACTCCGAAATCCATATCCAGTCGTGAAATCAAAAGAATCGATATTTGGAGAGTTCGCCGCGAAGTTTATGAAAACGAATGAAATTTATACCGAACGGGGTGACTTGCACTTATTTGCCATCAGGACGCATGAACAGGATTTTTACATCTTGTCCTACAGCGATCCAATCATCATTGATCATATTGCGAAAGAGGATTGACTAAGCATCAAATTATGTCACACCATTAGGAGGAACGTATTTTGAAAAAATCACTGCTAGTACTTTTAACCGCTCCCCTTCTGCTCTTATCCGCTTGTTCGGAACATGAGAAGACAACACAGCCTACTACTAAGATGATGTCAAAGAGTACAAAAGTACAATCCGAATCTGTAAAAATTGATGACGAAAGTAAATTGAACATTGTTTTTCTCTATGAACCATACAAAAAATATCTACAAGCGTCCTTAAAAAACAATGATCCTGAAGTAGATAAAAAGAATTATGCGAAGTATGTCTTAAGCTATATCGACAAAATCGGGGAAAAGGAGCAGTTCGCGACCGCCGACTTAAAAGGTTCTCTGATGTTGCAATCAACCGTATACGAACAAGAGCTACTCGATAAAATCGAGAACTTGATGAAACAACAGGATAACATTAAAAAAATCATCAAGAAAAATTACATCGCTTCACATAAAATCCTTCCCAAAAAGAAAAGTACCATTATTGTCGCCCCCATCAATCCTGAATCCTCCCTCGATATCCAGCCGATGAAAGGTGTTACAGGAGCAGCCTATAAAGATGCTTTCATTCTCTACCTGGATCCAAACTACGATCAAGACGTCTTAGCATATACGACGGCACATGAATATCATCACTTAGTCCTCATGGATACACCCGATTTTAGTTTAAATACGACTCTTAATTCCGTCATCGTCGAAGGAAAGGCAGATGCCTTTGCCGACCGAATCGTCAAAGGCGTTTTCATTCCTTGGAATGTCGAGATGGATGAAGCGACAAAGAAACATGTCGTGCATCTCGTCAACAGCTATGAAGTATCGCAACTCGATTTCATCCTAGGTAACGAACAAAAAGAGATTCCTCGCTGGAGTAACTATATGTTAGGACGTGATATCCTCAATCATTATCTTGAGTCGCATCCCGACAAGTCCATCGCTGACTGGACCTATACGGATCAAACAGATATCTTAAAAGGATACAAGTATCAAAAGATTCTTGAACAATGAGGTGCTTTCATGAAATACACATGTCCCGTATGCGGATATGACCAAATGGACGATGTCGCTTATTACGCGAACAATGATGCTTCGTTCGAACTTTGTTCTTGCTGCGGCTTTCAGTTCGGAGTAGACGATGATGTCGAAATCGAGGACGGTATCTTCTTATCGAGAAGTGAGACACACGACTTGTATCGCTCAAACTGGATTGAAGAAGGCGCTAAAGTCTTTAGTCCTTATGCCTTTAAACGTGGTCAAGCAAAGGGTAAACCTTTAGCGAAAACAGTCTTGGAAAAACAATTACAACGAATTCATATCATGCTAGAAAACTAAGCTGAATTCAAATTGATTACGTAAAGAGCGCTGATTTTCACGATGATACCGTGAAAGCCTGCGCTCTTTTCGTCTGTCCTCATTCACGCGTCTCGTGCACATTCAACACAACGGTCACGATTGCTCCTTGATCTGGATGATTCTCAATCGTCAACTCACCGTCATGTAAATCGATGATCCGTTTAACGATTGATAAGCCAAGACCATGTCCTTCATTCGCTCGTGACTGTTCTCCTTGATAGAAGCGATCAAAAACATATGGTAAGTCCTGTTCTGCGATTCCTGATCCTTCGTCGCGAATCGTGACACGAATCTGCTTTCCTTCATGTAATGTCATTTCTAACACTCCCGATTCCGGCGAAAAACGAATCGCGTTTTCGAGCAGATTCAGCCAGACATGCTGCATCAGTTCCTCTTCCCACTCAACGAACACTTTCGGTAAATCAAGCTCCAGTCGAAGTGACTTCTCGGTCCACTGTCGTTCCAGTAACAAAAGACACGTCCGAAGTTGTTCATCGAGCCGATATCGCTTTCGTTCGATGATTGTCTGATGATCAAGCCGTGACAAACGGACGAGATTTGACGTCAAACGTGATAGACGGGTACTTTCTTGTTCCATGATCGACAAGTACTGCTGCCGTTTATCCGGGTTTTCTTCTGTCTGTAATAACCTAGAAAATCCTTGAATCGAAGCAATCGGTGTCTTCAGCTCATGCGAAATCGAGGCGACGAGATCCTTCGCGAGATGGTCGTTTCGCCGTAACGCTTCGGTCATGTGGTTAAAGTTTTCAACGAGTAGTGCGACCTCATCGTTCCCGCCTTCCGTAATCGAGACATCATAGTTCCCGTTCGTCACTTCGATCGCCGCCTCACTAATGCGACGAATCCGTCGTGTCACGAGCGTGACGGCGAGCCATGTCAGGATGAAAGCAACGCCGATCGTGATTACGATGCCGATCCCAGCTGACGTTCGTAATCCGTCAAGGATTCGTTGCCCGGCGATAGGTGTCGAGACGAGATATCCTGTCTCCGTCTGACGGATGTATTGCGCAGGTTCGATCCATGTTCCGTCGATCGTGATTTCACCATCTTGCTCGAGCTGGTCGCGTTCTGATGACGATAATGATGGCAATTGATTGAGCTGTGTCGTCTGTATCAAAGATTGATCCATATACTGACTGGCTTCAGCGAATGACAGGTTTTGGTCTTGCATCAAGCGTTCGATCTGGTCTGTTCGTTTTCGCAATTGATCGCTCAAGTCTTGATCGATTTCTTGAAACTGGAACCAGATCGTCATGACGAATGGTAAAAGAAGGGGTAGTAATAACAAACCGAATAGGATGATGAAAAAACGACCAGAGATCGATCGAATGAATCGTTTCATTTGATCACTCCTTTATAACCGAGTCCCCAGACCGTCTCAATCGCAAAATCATCATAGTCACTGAACTTGTCACGCAACCGTTTGATGTGAACATCGACCGTCCGACTGTCGCTCTCGGCATCATATCCCCAAATCTCGTCCATCAACTGTTGGCGTGTAAAAATTTGCTTCGGATGTGCTAACAAGCGGTAGAGCAGTTGAAATTCTTTCTGTGGTAACGGCATCTCCCCACGAGGCGTCACGACCGTTGCGTCCGTTATCCGTAATTGCAGGGAACCAATGATTAATTCTTGCGTCGCTACGATCTTTGACCGACGTAGCAACGCTCGGATTCTTAGTAAGAGTTCATCTAAATCAACTGGTTTGACCATATAATCATCGGCACCCGTCGTAAAACCAGCTTCTTTATCTTGAAAGGAATCCAGCACCGTCAACATCAAGACAGGTTGTTCGTACCCCGATTCACGCAAGAGCTGAACCAGTTCGATCCCTGAGACGTGCGGCATCATCACATCCGTCACGATGAGATCAATGTGTTGCTGATCGAGCTCGTCGAGTGCGACTTTCCCGTCTCTCGCTTCAATCACCGTAAAGCCGGCGGACCGGAGTGTCTCGCCTAGTAACAGACGGACATTCCGGTCATCTTCGGCAATTAAAATCGTTACCATCGTCCTCCTCCTTTGTTACACGTTTCGTAAAGCTTCAATCGGATTCAGGCGGGATGCCTTGCGGGCTGGCATGTAACCGAACAAGACACCGACACCGATTGAGAATCCAGCGGCAAGAAGAATCGTTCCGACGGAGAGTGTGAACGGTGTGCTGATCATCAAACTGACACCGAAGGCGAGCAGAGCACCGACAAGAATTCCGATCACTCCGCCCATCAAGGAGAGTAAGATCGACTCCAAGAGGAACTGAAGACGAATCGTACGCGGTTTCGCACCGAGCGCTTTTCGTAAGCCGATTTCCGTCGTCCGTTCCGTGACTGAAACAAGCATCATGTTCATGATTCCAATCCCGCCGACGATCAAGGAAATCGATGCAATGCCTGTCAACAGGAGTGAAAGCATCGTATTGATTTGGTCAATCGAATCGAGTGCTTCATCCAAGCTGACGATGTCGTACGTATCGTCGCGTCCATTATAGAACTGGTACAGCTTGGCCGAAACATCCCGTTTGACGGTCGCGACGTCTGCTGCGTCCGTCTTGAAGACATCGACTTGTTTGACAGCTGTCACACCTAGCGTCCGCAGCGCCGTCGTATAGGGAATAACGATTTGATCGCCATCCGCGTCACTGACACCGACAATCCGGTAATCGAGTCCATCGAGCTGGATCGTTTCACCGATCGCGACCTGCCCCGGGTAGAGTGTCCGGGCGACTGACGGGCTGACGACAGCGACATGCGTCTGTTGTTCAACATCACTGATGACGATGCCGCGTCCTTGTGGAACGTCTTCTGATTCCCGGTAATAGATATGGTTTCGCCCTTCGATCGTCACCTGATCGAGCGTATGATTTTCGACACGGACGTCACGAACCGTCGAAACGGTCGGCGAAACGCCACGTGTCCCTTTAATCGTGTTTAACTCTTCCAGTTGAGCAGGTGATAATCCTTCTTTCAACGGCGTCTCTGTCGTCTGGACCGTCAATTTATTGGCACCGAACGACGCGACTTCCGCATTGATCGAGGCCGTCGCCCCGTTGACGATCGAAATCAAGGCGATGATCGAAGCGACACCGATGATGACACCGAGCGTCGTCAAGAACGACCGCATCTTATGGTGCCAGATATTCGACCATGCCATCCGTAACGTTTCACGAATCATGTCGTCACCTCCGTCACCTGACCGTCCTCAATCTGGATGATTCGGCGGGCTTGCCTTGCAATGTTGACATCATGCGTGATCATGATGATCGTCTTCCCTTCTGCCGAGAGGCTCTCGAATAACTCCATGATTTGTTTCCCTGTCTTTTGATCAAGCGCTCCGGTCGGTTCATCAGCGAGTAAGATCGTCGGACGAGTCACGAGCGCTCGGGCAATTGCAACCCGTTGCTGTTGACCACCGGATAGTTGACTCGGTAAGGCATCAGCCTTATCAGTTAACCCGACACGTTCCAATAGTTCAAGCGAGCGCGTACGACGTTCTTTGCGAGAGACACCAGCATAAATCAATGGCAATTCAACGTTTTGCAAGACACTCATACGCGGGAGCAACTGAAATTGTTGAAAGATGAACCCAATCTCTTCATTGCGAATCGTCGCTAGCTGATCTTCGGATAGATCGTGGACGAGCTGCTCCTGCAAGCGATAGATACCACTTGAAGCGACATCGAGGCATCCGATGATATTCATCAACGTTGATTTTCCTGACCCCGATGGTCCGAGGATCGTCACGTATTCACCAGCATCGATCGTCAGCGACACACGATCGAGGACGATGTGACGATTGATTCCTTCACCATATGCTTTTTGAATTTCATGCAAGTCAACGACCGGCATCAGGATGCACCTCCTGGTGGGGTTGGTATCAGACCAGAACCGCCGTCTTCACTTGGCAGGAAGACTTCGTCCCCAGCGGACAATCCGTCCTTGATTTCAATATCCTGCCCGTCTGTCACACCTGTCTCGATGTATTGACGTGTCGTTTCCCCGTCTTTTTTCACATTCACATACGGACGATCCGATTTCGAATAGGAGATGACATCGAGTGATAAGACCGGAACATCCTTAGCGAGCTGATACGGTAAGCGTCCCTCGACCGTCATACCGGATAACCAGTTTGACGAGTTCGGTACTGCGACCTTCGCATTGAAGTACGTACTGCCATTTTCAGTCACAGCTTCCGGACTAATCGATTCAATCTTTCCGTTGATGGTTGTTTCGGATGCATCGGTCTTTAGATCCATCGTATCGCCGACTTGCACACGCTCGATATCTCGTTCATCAATTTTGAGGCGGGCAATCAACTCTTTGTTGTCTGCAACGACGAACAAGACAGTGTTTGGTGCATACGCTTCGCCTTCCGTGACATCAAGACGGACGAGTTGTCCGGAGCGTGATGCCTTGAAATCTTCTCCTCCTTCGACGCTCACGATCGTCTGACCCGACTTGACGGTATCGCCTTCTTCAAATCGCACGTCAGTGACACGGACATCACGGTTGCTAGTGACTGTCTGTCGATCTTTTGCTTCAAGCGTTCCTGAGAAGTAGAAGAATGTTTGTAATGTCTTCGATTCGACGACTTCCTTCGTCCCTTGCGCCTCTCCTCGTCCTAAAAAGACAGTTGATCCGATTAACAGAAGGACCAGTATGACTCCTCCACTGATCCATAACCATTTCTTACGTGTTCGTTTCATTTTAATCTTCCTCCTTATTTGATGATGTCATCAGCATAGAAAGAAGTTATGAACCAACTATGAACAAATTCAAAAAAGTAGCAATTTCGGAATCAAAAACGCAATAGACAAAATTTTCTAAAAATAATACACTGTATTTAACCAAATTATGTAAAAGGAGTGGTCATATGGATATTACCTTTCAAGATATTTCGCACTCGTTCGAGCGAAGTGGTGTTCGGACAGATGTCTTGCATCAACTAAACGGGCAATTTTCACAAGCTGAGGTGACAGCACTCGTCGGTCCTTCTGGATCCGGAAAATCAACGTTCCTCAGTCTTCTGGGTTCACTCGATCGTCCGACGTCAGGTCAGATCCTCTATGACGGGCAGGATATCACGTCCTGGAAGAACAAGCGCTTATCGCAGTTCCGCTCGCAGGAGATCGGCTTCATCTTCCAGCAGTTTCACCTGTTACCCGCACTGACGGTCGCAGAGAACTTAAAAGTCGCCTTATTAAAACAAAAGACGTCGTTTAATCAAGAGGAGCGAATCCTCGAGTTGCTCGAACGGGTCGGACTCGACGACAAACGAAATGCTTTACCGGCTCAGCTATCCGGTGGTCAACAGCAACGAGTCGCAATCGCCCGTGCTCTGTTGCATCACCCGCAATGGATTCTTGCAGATGAGCCGACCGGTAATCTTGATTCCGTGACTGGCGACGCGATTTTCGAGTTGTTACTAGAGCTGCATCGTGAAGCCAAGTGTGGTGTCTTGTTTGTCACGCACGATTTGGAACTCGCCAAACGCGCTGACCGAATTCTCTTCATGCAGGATGGGCGGATTGTTGAAGATCGTCGGAAGCGGACGGTGCAGAGTGTCTAAGTACTATTTATGAGGAGGTGTCTGCGATGCAAACGTTTCGAGGCAAACTGATCACGAGCTTCATCGGCTCACTTGTCGTTTTTCTGTTGCTGTCCGTATCGACGCAGTCAGCGTATAAAGCGTTTCGGAATGCTGACTTCTCAGAACAAGAGACGACGATCGTGAGGGGATGTAAGAAAGAGGATTTATCTAATTTATTCTTCACAAAAAACAGTTGTAATTTTGATGACAAAATCGATGAAAAAGAAGACGGCGTCTATCTGGGAACGTCCGATGAGCAAAATAAAAATACGGGTGGCACACCACGCGATCGAAAAGTAGAGGATCTTTCTTCGTTTTCGTTTATGAACGTCATAGAAAGTGCATCCTCCTCCAACAAAATTCTCTTCGTCACTGCTGTACTTGTACTAGTTGCTTTCGTAGGATACCGGATTCTTCAACGTCGGCGACGTTCATCACCATCACGAGAATTTGAAAGTGAGTCAAACCATTGGATCCAACCATCGACTGAAACGTCCATTCGGCAAACAAATCTTCAGTCGGTGCTCACTCCGCCTGAAGAATCATTACGCTTAATGTTGTTTGATTTCAATCAACGCTTACCACGTTCTCTTCAACGGCGAAGCCATGAATCGCTAACGGACTGGACGGAGCGTATTCATTTACTGACACCGCTCTCTCCTTATTTTGTTACCCGCTACGCGACGCAAACAGAAGTAGAAGCACTGGATGCACAAGAAATTCAGCATTTCGAACAAGATCTTGCCCGTTATTTAAAAACTCAGCTCTCCCACTAAACTATAAAGGAGACTACATATGCTTCGTTTTGTCATCAATCAGTGGCACCGGCAGCGCGGGAAATTCATCCTGACGCTCGTCGGTGCCCTCATCATAAGTGCCGGACTCAGTTTGATGTTCAATCTTACCGACTCGAGTCAAGGGACGGTCGAACAAACATTACAAAAGAAATGGTCGTCTGCGTATGACATCGTCGTGCGACCGAAGGGAAGTCAGCTTGCGAGTGAGTCGAATGATTTACTCGAACCGAACTATTTAAATGGGATCGACGGAGGAATTTCCTTCAAACAATACGAAACCATCAAGAAAATGAAGGACATTGAAATTGCGGCACCCGTCGCCGTGATGGGCTATGTCAAACTCGGATTACGTGTCACAGGACAATGAGATCTCCCCGATAAACCTGGCTTTTACCGTTTAAGAGAGACGCTGACATCTCCGAACGGTTTCGGGGAAAAAATTCTAAGCGATGAAGCCATTTATAGTTTCAATGGCAATAAAAACGCACGTATTGCTAATATGCCAGGAGTCTTTCCAACTAAGTCTACGTCGCGAATCATCCATCCTCGAACATTCAGCTTGCTTGTAGCAATTGATCCTGAAGCTGAAGCCGAGTTAGTGGGTCTTGATCGTAGCATCATTCCTTCAAAAGGAAATAGTCGCTATTTTACTGAAAATGATAAAGCTATCGAAAAAGCAGATCCAAATACGATTCCCATTCTATTAAATCCAAATTCATTCAATCAAGGGACTTTTCAGTATTCAATCGAACGACTAGATGTTCCATTCGATACACAAAAACAACAAAATACATTTTATTCAAAGATTCCAAACGATTTTACACCTGCGTTTGAGATGCTGAATAAGATTCCAGGTAAAACGATCAAAAAATTTACGATTTCTTCAAAAGATGTTGAGCAAAAATTTTTTAGCACTTTAACGAATACACCAACAAAAAATACTCAATCATCACGATTAGATGATGCAACGATTTCTGATTACTTACAACTCGAGATCACAACTGGACCGCTTACATATCGCCCCGAAAAAAGTCCCTATACCGCGCGTTGGTCAAATGCCTATCAAGTTGAGAGTCAGAAAATTCAAGTCACGAATCCATTTTTAAAGGATACGAACGCTTTACCTAAAACCGGATATCGTTCGACACATTCGTTAGAAAAAAAAATTAAGGATACTATGGGTAGCGGGAATGATATTTATTATTCTCCCGGCTTTTCGATGAATGTCATCGGACTTTATGACCCTAACAAAATTCGTGTTTCAAAAGATCCACTTAATGAGTTACCGATGGAGACATATCGTCCTTCTTCTGCAGATCTGGTCTTAGATGCAAACGGAAAACCAATCAATCCAGCTAAATCTATTAATACCTCGGGTGATCCGGTCGGATTACTTACTAACTCACCGAATATACTGACGACTTTAGACAGTGCACAGCAACATCGAGGCAACAAATCGATTTCGTCGATTCGCCTAAAAATTAAAGGTGGCGAAACACTCAGCGAAGAATCAGATCAACTCTTACAACAAATCAAAGCAAACATTGAGAAAGATACCGGTCTCGTCGCTACGATTACGAAAGGTTCCTCTCCTCAACCCGTCGTCACGAAGGTCGTCGATGACGGCAAGACGCTCGGTTGGATCGAACAACCGTGGATTCATATCGGTGCTGCGATGACGATCTTCCGCGAGACGAGCGTCGGTTTCTCAGGCGTCATCTTCGCGATGCTCGCCGTCGCCATCGTCTATGTTCTTGCGACGAGTTACGTTTCGATGCTCGCCCGTCGCAAAGAGTTTGCTGTTTTGCTCGCACTCGGTTGGCGGACGAAGGATCTCTACAAAATTGTCTTGATCGAAGCGGCGAACCTCGCCGTATTCGTCTCAACAATCGCCTTAATCGTCGAAGGAAGTTTCTCATATGTCCGTAATGAAGCGATGAACGGCTGGAGTCTTCTCTGGATCGCGCTATTTAGTCTCGTCATTTACCTCGCTGGTGCGACCTGGTCAGCGTGGACGATTCGCCGCATCTCACCGTACGAGGCGATCAAGACGGGTGAATACGCGAAAGCGGCTCGTGTCGGACTGAAGCTCCGCTCGACGATGACATTGGCGCTAAAAGAGCTAATTGGGAAATGGAAACGAAACAGTTTATCCGTTCTCTCGATTGCACTCCCAACGGCACTGTTGACCTTCTTCCTGTTCGTCACGTTCCACTTACAAGGTGTTCTTTATACATCGTGGCTTGGTCAATTCGTTGCCCTCCAAGTCGGTCCGATGCATTACGTGACGATGGGTGTCGCAATCACGATCGCCATTTTGACGACTGGAGAGATCATGTGGCAAAACGTCACCGATCGTCGCGCGTCACTCGCCGTCTTAAAAGCGCTCGGCTGGACGAACGGAGCGATTCGACAATTGATCGTCCTCGAAGGTTTCTTCGTCGGTCTGATTTCCGGCATTGTCGGACTGATTGTCGCTTATACAACGATTTACGTCCTATACGATCTTGTTCCGTGGAATGAACCGTTGCTGATTGGCGTATCGCTCGCTTTACCGATTCTATTCGGTGTCATCGCAGCGTTCATCCCAGCGCAACTGGCAGCGCGTGTTCAACCGTATCAAGAACTAAAGGATGCAGGATAATTAATTACTGTTGATGATTAATTCTTATAAATATTTATAGCTAACAAGTTAAACAATAGGAGGAACTATATGAAAACGAGGTTATTAAGAATCGCTACAGAGATTATTGTCGGTATATTAGTTTCTACAGTACTATTTTCTTTCGTTATCTATTTCGGATATACAGAAGCCTCCGCACGCAATAGTGCAATAACTATCTTCGGATTAGAAATCTTTAATTTTGAGAATGGTACAGAAACACCTAATTCGAATAATATGATGATTCTTGGAAGTGTGTGTTCTCTTCTATTTGTCATTATCGGAGAGTTTTTGTTCGGACTAAAGAAAAATGTCTTTAACAGAGCAACTTAAAGAAATATCATCGATACTGACGAATGAGAAGATCTCTCTCTAATCATCTTTGCGAAATAATTGCAGATCACATTATGTCGCTTTCTAAAGATGCATCTTAATATTTGCAGAGGGGCAACAGATGTTGCTCCTCTCTTCACAGGAGGAAGTCTATGTTATCGACATCGATTTATTCGTTATCGGCAGGAGCAGTCGTCTTGAATGAGCAAAACGAAATTCTTTTGATCCAAGGACCGGATCGTGGCTGGGAGTTTCCCGGTGGCATCGTCGAGCCGGGTGAAAGTGCAGCTGACGGCATCATTCGCGAAGTCAAAGAAGAATCCGGAATTGAGATTAAAATCGTGAAGTTTTGCGGCATCTATCAAAACCTCGAGGCGAATGTCTGTGCGACCTGTTGGCTCGCAAAAGCAATTGGTGGTCAACCGCAGACAAGTAGCGAAAGTTTAGCAGTCGGTTTTTTCCCGCTCGAAGAAGTGTTACGACGCGTAACGTGGTCGAACTTCAGCGAACGAATCTTACATATCTTAGATGAGCAGTCTCATCCATTTTTCGTGGCTTTCACCCCATAAAAGGAGGAATAACGATGTTTCGTTTTGTCTTGAATCAATGGCGCCGGCAGCGTGGAAAGTTTATCCTGACGCTTGTCGGTGCCCTCATCATCAGCGCCGGACTCAGTCTGATGTTCAACTTGACGGACTCCAGTCAAGGCACGGTCGAACAGACGTTACAAAAGAAATGGTCATCCGCCTACGATATCGTCGTCCGACCAAAAGGCAGTCAGATGTCGACGGAATCGAGTAAGTTACTCGAACCGAATTATCTCAACGGAATCAACGGTGGGATTTCGTTTAAACAGTACCAACAAATCAAACAAATGAATGCGATTGATATCGCAGCTCCGGTTGCTGTCATGGGGTACGCTAATATCGGAATCTCGATTCCAAATCAAATCCACTTTCCGGACAAGCCTGGTATTTATCGACTGAGTAATTCACATTATGGCGCTGGTGGATTTTCGAAAGAACTCATTGCACAGGAGAGCGCTTACTTTTCAACTATGGAAGAACCACTCGTCCCTCCGAACACGCGATTGTTCAATCTTCAAAATCCGCAAGATTTTTCATCCGTACAACCCTTTACCTATAGTCTCATCGTCGGAATCGATCCGGAAGCAGAAGCACAACTCGTTGGTTTGGATCAGAGCATCCTGAATCGGAAGAAGTTTCGTTACTTTAACCAAGAGGATGTTCCCTCAGCCAGCAAGGAGAGTTCCAACGAATTCAACATTCCGGTGTTGATCAATCCAAAATCCTTCAATACGGGCTATAGTCAATTCAAGTTAGAACAGGTTAACGTCGATCTGAAAACAAAACAAGCACGTGATACATTCTATCAACGACTAGCTGAATCGAACGACTCCCAACCTCTCGATCAAGAAAAACGCAAGATCATCCAAGACATTAAAGTCGATGCTTCTAAGGTCGAGAGCGCTTATTTCGATTCTCTACTCGGTCAAAAAACTAAGGTACTTCCACAAGCAGAAGCATATACTAACGCTCAACTCGCCGCCCAAACAGGCTCTTTGACATATCAAACGGTGAAGAGTCCGTTCCCTACACGATGGAAGGATGCTTATGAAGTGCATACAGCACCTACTGCATTCAAAAACGCTATATTACCATCCTCTTATCTTCCGAAGCGCGGCTTCCGGACGATAGATTCTTATGAAATAAAAATGAAAAAATCGGATCAATCTGATTTTAAGTCAATGAATCCTTATCTGACGTTCAATGTCGTCGGTTTGTATGATCCGAACAAGATCAATGTGTCCAAAGATCCATTGAACGAATTACCGATGGAGACCTATCGACCGTCTGCTGCGAGTCTCGTACTTGACTCAAAAAACGATCCGGTCAATCCTGCCCAACCAATCAACACGACCGGGAATCCGGTTGGTCTATTGACGAACTCTCCAAACGTTCTCACGACGGTCGATAGTGTCAAAAAGGTGATGGGCGATCAATCGATTTCATCGATTCGATTAAAAGTAAAGGGGCCTTCTTCTGTCGGTGAACAGTCGGATAAAACCTTACAACGCATCAAGTCGGAAATCGAACGAGATACTGGTCTCGTCGCTACGATCACCAAAGGTTCCTCCCCTCAACCGGTCGTCACGAAGGTCATCGATGACGGCAAGACGCTCGGTTGGATCGAACAACCGTGGATCCACATCGGTGCCGCGATGACGATCTTCCGCGAGACGAGCGTCGGTTTCTCAAGCGTCATCTTCGCGATGCTCGCGGTCGCCATCGTATATGTCCTTGCAACGAGCTACGTCTCGATGCTCGCCCGCCGGAAAGAGTTCGCTGTCTTGCTCGCACTCGGTTGGCGGACGAAGGATCTCTACAAAATCGTCTTGATCGAGGCAGCGATTCTAGCCGGATTCGTCTCGACGATTGCCTTGATCGTCGAAGGGATTTTCTCACTCGTTCGGAACGAAGCGATGAATGGCTGGAGTCTTGTTTGGATCGCGCTATTCAGTCTCGTCATCTACCTTGCAGGTGCTGTTTGGTCAGCATGGACGATTCGCCGGATCTCACCGTACGAAGCGATCAAGACCGGTGAATACGCAAAAGCCGCTCGTGTCGGACTGAAGCTTCGTTCGACGGTGACGCTCGCACTAAAGGAATTGATCGGGAAATGGAAACGGAACAGTTTGTCCGTCCTCTCGATCGCTCTACCGACGGCACTGCTGACGTTCTTCTTGTTCGTCACGTTCCATCTACAAGGTGTTCTTTATACGTCGTGGCTCGGTCAATTCGTTGCCTTGCAAGTCGGACCGATGCATTACGTGACGATGGGCGTCGCGATCACGATCGCTATTTTGACGACTGGAGAAATCATGTGGCAAAACGTCACCGATCGCAGGGCGTCACTTGCCGTCTTAAAAGCACTCGGTTGGACGAACGGCGCGATCCGACAATTGATCGTCCTCGAAGGATTCCTTGTTGGTCTGATTTCCGGCATCGTCGGACTGATTGTCGCTTATACGACGATTTACTTCCTGTATGATCTCGTTCCGTGGAATGAACCGTTATTGATTGGCGTATCGATCGCCTTACCGATTCTGTTCGGTGTCATCGCTGCCTTCATCCCAGCGCAACTGGCAGCACGTGTTCAACCGTACCAAGAATTAAAAGATGCTTCGTAAACTAAGGAGTTGTACACATGAATTCTATTCAAGCAATATTTCTTGATCGGGACGGGACGATTGGTGGAGATGCCACCGTCCACTATCCCGGAACGTTTACCTTATTCCCTCACGTCGCTTCACTAATACAACGCTTACGCGATCAAGGTGTTTTACTGATTGCGTTTACGAATCAGCCTGGTATCTCAAAAGGATTCGCGCGTGAACAGGAGTTCCGGACAGAATTACAGGACTTCGGCTTTGATGATATGCTGATTTGTCCGCATGCAGCGGAAGATCGCTGCTCTTGTCGCAAACCGTCATCAGACTTATTACTGCAAGCACAAGCAAAACACGATCTCCGACTCGAACAATGTGTCGTCATCGGGGACCGCTGGAGCGATATGATGGCAGCTGCAAGCGCCGGATGTATTAAAATCTTAGTCCGGACAGGTGCTGGGGAGATTTCCATCCGCGATTTTGCTGACAGGGTGGAACAAGCAAACGTCGACTATATCGCCGACGACTTGGCAGATGCGATCGCTTGGCTCGATACGCAAAACTGAACAAACGAAAAGGCGCGATTCCGTAAACGGAAGTTGCGCCTTTTGTTATTTCTTGGAATGTTTCGGTTGAGAAGATGCGTAAACACTGACCGCTAACACGAATAAGATTGCAAACCATGTCCAAAATGACATGCCACCGCCTCCTTTTGATGATGCGTGGGTACTTAAACTGTCTTCTTGTTCTTACCAAAAAGTTCCTGCAATCATTTGTTAGCGATTTTCCGTAATAGATAGAGTGCATAGATGATCGAGGGGATCGCCATCGCCATGAGAATAAGATGGACACTCCCAAATAAAAGATTCATTGCTAGACTAAAATCTGACACTTTTGTTTCCTCCTACGCTTCAAAGATTCTTATATTTATTTTACTATAATAATGCATTAGTCTATAATTTAAGCCTTACAATTATGTAATAATTTTCAATTCCGCTTCATCACAAAGAGATTCACGTTACACTGAACGTACGAAACAGAGGTGAATACGTTGCAATTAACATTTGAGTACATGCCTTATTCTTACGATGATGATCTTCAGTTGATTCCAAATGACTTTTCAGACCCTGACAATTTGCGATTCGTCATCGAACAAGACTACACATCTGCCTTCAGCATCTTTCCGAATCCAGACGATGCGTCGTCTTCATTCGAGCGTTCCTTTCTTGAACAGTGGTTTCATCAACTACACGCCTTTCCACTATTTGTCTGTGTAGAAGTGAACCGCTATGACGAAGTGGAGTTTGAGGCGCTATGTCAGTCTTGCTCGATTACATATAATGATTTAACACCACTTGCCGAAAAACGCTTCATCGTCGCTGAGCTAAAGCATGCCGAAGACTTTCAACGACTCTATTCTTACATCCATCCCCACGCGAGTTGGAATGATCTCGTCATCTGGTCAACCAAACCGAATGCCTTTCGGATTGAATACCGAACGCATTACTACTCCGAAAGACCAGAAAAAACGGTCATCGTCTCCATGCAGGAAAACATGTCCGTCTTTGCGTTTAGCCACGATGCAGATATCGTGAATGTTATCTCCAATCAATCGTTTTTCGAGACAGCCGATTGTTTATTTAAGACCTTACCTGACTTCGTCATCCCGACCTTAGTTGACGATACGGAAGACGTACAAAAAAAGGAGTGAACAGCTTGCATGCTTTAACGAAGCAGCTGACTGAGTACATGATTGAAAAATATTGTTTAACTGACTATGTGCTCCACGAATCGTCCTACACGCAAAATAAAATGAACGACCAAATCGGTTACTCTTTCAAAACGTTCTGGATTCCGCGTGGTACATCCGTAATCGAGGAAGAGGATGGCACGATGCTTCCTGAAGGAACGGTGCAGATCGCGATAAATCCTAGCACGAAACGAACGACGACGTTATCCTTACACGGTCCGACCTCTCTCCATTCCATACCTGACAATTTACGTAATGAAAGCACTCGGATCGCTTGGCTCGAGTCAGAAACCGGCATGATCCATGGTACACATTTCATGCTCGAAGAAGAAGACGAAACTTTTTTCAGTTACGCGAGTTGTCACGACGGAGTCCGGCTGTCTCCCGGTTGCTTCATCCATCTGACATTAACAGAAAATGGTCAACTCGATGAACTGTTCATGTACGGTCCTCATCCGATTGATCATCATGTGAATCAGGAACCTTTCGCCTTAACGCTCGAAGAAATTGAATCGCTAACTAAACAACAACTAAAGTGGTTTTCCTATACAAAACCAGGACATCAATATGCGCATACTATCGCCGAGACGTTCGTGACGCAAGAAGGAACTATCCTTGTTCCAAGTAAACTAGATTTCACGTCCTCCATCGAAGTGAATGATGTGTTAACCTGGACAGGTTTATCGTCTAAGTCGCATGAACGGCATCCGTTTCAATCAGGAGAAACCGTGACCGCAAATGACGTGATCACGCAGACCGAACATCCGGATTTTCGTCCGATTCCGCAGGAGACTGTGAACGCATGTCGCACCGTGATCAAAGACATCATGCAAAACGAGTACCCTGCCGATTCCGGACAATGGATGATTCAGCACATTCACCGGCAACATCCCTACCTTGCTGTTAAATTATCACACGCGCATCCGACGTCCTATGTCGATCAGCATCGACGCGTCACGATTCTCCTTGACGCAAAGACGCTTCACTGGATTGACTTGGTCGACAATCAGGAACTCCATGCCGCGTTCGCTTCTGTTACTACACCAGGGCTCGAAGGTCATCAGCAAGACATCATCTTCAACGCATTACGTCCGTATCTGTTTCTCACACCGCGTTATGTGTTTGACGCTTCAAAAGGTCACTATGTTCTTTGTGGCTTGCTCGACTCGAATCACGCTTATTTACCGGCAACAAATGAGGTCGTCTTATTACGTAATCTATAAAGTGAAGATCTATACGAAGGAGTGAACGAGTTGCATCCATTAACGAAAGATTTAATCTCCCATATCCAAGATCAATATCAACTGAACGATTATGTCCTACATGAATCCTTCTATCACCGCGAAAAAATCCATGGTGAAACGCAGTATTCGTTTGAGACATGTTGGTTCCCCATCAATCACGATCCATTGTCTGAAGACGAGAGTTATCCAGACGGTACGATTGAGATCCAAGTCGATACAGCTACACGACGAACGACATTAATCAACAAACATGGTGATGTCACGATTCATTCTCTTCCAGATGATTTACGTGATTCAGACACACAGACTTCCTGGCTAGAGCAAGAGTTAGGAATGACGTTCGACCAGGAGTTTATGTTACTGAAGCACCAAGATTCGCTGTATCAGTATGTCAGCTGCCAAAACGGAATTCGCCTCTTCCCTGGTCTTTTCATTTCGCTTGAATTGACGGACGACGGAGCGCTTGATTTTTTCAGTGTGTATGGAACTCCCGCGCTGAGCAAGAATTATCCGACTGAATCGTTCACGTTATCACTCGAGCAAATAGCTCCAATCATTTCGCAACAGTTACGGTTCTTTTCAGCTCCTGGTGAGCAACAACGAATACAGGCGCATGCAATCGAAGAAATCTTTGTTTCTCAAGACGGCTCTCGCACATATCCTTTAAGTGATCCAGACTCTTCGTCCGTTTCCATGAACGAGATCGTGACATGGGACAAGCCCTCTACGTTCTCCTACACGCGCAAATTGATTAAGCGGAGAGACGCCGTCACGGCACTCGATGCCGAAGCTCAAACACCACACCCGGATTACCGACCGTTGACAGATGAGACATTGACGACTTGTCAATCGATTGCTGTAGACCTCATCGCTGCGGAGTATCCTGAAGAGTCAGGAGCGTGGACAATTCAGGAAATTAATCGGGATTTTCCATTCATTAACGTAAAAGTACACCGGACACATGACGACCCATCGCTTACTTACAAGCGTCGTTTAACGATTCTCCTGATTGAAGAAACTTACGAAATCAGCCTAATCGTTGATAACGAGTCGATTATCGCGCTCTACCATGACTCGACGCAACCGTTGCCTAATAGCGTGCCAAAAGAAGTCATACGTGACGTACTCATGCCTTATCTGACATTAAAGCCCTATTATGTCTTCGACCAGACGCTCGATCAGTACGTACTCTGCGGACTACTCGACTCTGATCATGCTTACTTACCGGCAACGAACGAAGTCGTTTTATTGCGCGACTTATGAGTCAGTTCAGCCATTGATATATCCGATTCCTGACGACTTGGGGGAGATTAAGTCGTCTCAGCTGTTTCAGTCGCTCTTGATCCACTTCCTGCTCAGCAAGATAGTGTTCAATCATTGCGACCTTTTGTTCTCGTCCTGGAATCAATTGATAGATGACGTACCAATCGACGAGTGACATAAATGGAAGTTCTGTCTCATTAATCGTTTGTTCAGCAAACGGATAGACAAAGATCCCCTCGTCATGGCGAATCTGTAATCCGCTCATCAGATCGACATCGATTCCTTTGATGATAAATTCCTGAAACACTTGTGTTGCGTACAGTGACGTCTCGTCTTGTTCGACGATGGTTCCCATTTCCGATAACACTTGGACTGCTCGTTCGACGTCTTCTAGCGCGACAACGAGGTCGATGTCATGCGGAGTGACAGGCAATCCATGATGTGCTAACAGCAATGAACCACCGATACCGAAGCGAATTTGCTCTTGTTGTAATGCCTTAACGATATAGGCTACTACTTCCTGTAAGTTCATCGCCGGAACCCCGCTGCTCGGAACGGTCCTTCCATTGAAATCGTAAAGACGATCCGAGCAATCTCTTCCGGTGTTGTCTCGTTCGGATGACTCAACCACGATTCAATCACTCCGAGATGGGCAGCAGAAAGATAGGCGACGAGATAGTCTTCCGGAACGAGTCGTTCTCCTTGTTCAGGTAACCCCGAGAACAGAATCTGTTGCATATAATCACGGACCCGGTTCCGAAACATCCCGTCGCTCGCCGGGCTAAGTAAAATCCGCATCAGTGTCCGGTGCTCGTAAAGGAACGTCAGAAACGGAATGATTCGCCGGTACGGAGAGTCCTCCGTTTTGTTGATCAAAACGAACGGGATTTCCCGTTCGAACGTTGCTTCGATCTTTTCAAAGATCTCATTCGTCATCCGTTCGAGCAGTTCGTATTTATCCGCGTAATGATGATAGAATGTCCCCCGGTTGACTTCAGCGCGTTCCGTCAATAACTTGATCGTCACGGCGTCAAAGCCGACCTCGTCGATCAGTACGAGGAACGTCTCGCGAATTCGGCGGTCGGTCCGAATGATGCGTAAATCTTGTTTTTTCATCGAAATCGCCTCTTTCTTCAACAGTTTGTCGGGATGTGTCGCTTAAGCAACAGATGGACGTCAATTGGTCATTGCTCCCATTTTCTCTCCCTTTTATAATGAAATTAATCAACACGTTGTTCAATAATTATTTTATAAAAGGAGGGAAATACGATGGATTTACGACTACACGGTGTATCCAAATCGTTTCATCAACAGAACGTCCTCCAACAGATTGATCTCCTGATTCCGTCTGGTGAAATTTGTGGTTTGCTTGGTCCGTCAGGTTCCGGTAAGACGACGTTGATTCGCTTAATGATCGGCGCGATCCAGGCAGATACGGGTTCGATTCAGATCGGTGACACCTTGATGCCGAATTTCAAGATGTTATCGCAGATCGGTTTCATGCCACAAAATGATGCCTTATATGAGGATTTATCAGGGCTTGCGAATCTACAGTTTTTCGGTTCCTTATACAACATGTCTCGTCAGGACTTGGCAAAACGAATTGAAGAGGTCTTGACACTCGTCGATTTGACCGCCGATCAAAAAAAGCTCGTCCGTCATTATTCTGGTGGGATGAAGAAACGGTTGTCCCTCGCCATCTCAATCCTACATCGTCCGAGCGTCCTATTCCTTGATGAGCCGACGGTCGGGATTGATCCCGTGTTACGCCGACAGATTTGGAATCAATTCCAAGCAATTCGTGCGCAAGGAACAACGATCGTCGTCTCGACTCACGTTATGGATGAAATCAACGAATGTGACCGAGCGGCATTGATTTATAACGGTCGAATCATCGCTTATGACCCCCTCGACCGTTTGCTTGCCCAGACGGAAAACGGAAAAGTTGAAGAACTATTCCTGCTCGCCGGAAAGGACGTGACGTGATGTGGCAACTCGCACGACGGGTCATCCGTCAAACGTTGAACGATAAACGAAGCGTCGGACTGATTTTACTTGCTCCGTTATTAATCTTCACCTTGATCTATTTCTTGCTTGGAAACGATGACTACACGCCAGTCGTCGCCATTGACCAGGATGTACCAGCTCCGGTCTCACAAGCGATTGAAAAGCAGGATTTGTCGATCAAAGCGTATAGCGGTAGTGATGCGGACGCCTATCTGAAAGATCACGAAACGGTCGACGTCGTCTTAGAGATGAGCGACAATCAGCTGTCCTTAAGTCTCCGCGAACCTTCGACGAAAAGTTCCAAAGCACTACGCGAGATTCAAGCTGGACTGGCGTCACTGCAACCGACGATGCAACTTGAGACGAACTATCTCTACGGAGATGTCGATCAATCGACGTTTGATGCGCTCGGTTTCGTCTTTTTATCGCTATTCTCGTTCTTCTTCGTTTTTATCTTATCCGCGATGGCACTCGTCAAGGAGCGCAGTGGTGGCACACTCGAGCGCTTGATGATGACACCGATTCGCCAAACGGATGTCATCTTCGGTTATACGCTCGGTTATAGCGTCTTCGCTTCCATCCAAGCCATTCTTGTCGTCCTATATGCGACGACCGTTCTTGATTTGCCATCTGAAGGCTCGATCATCTGGGTCTTCCTGACGATGCTCGGACTTGCCGTCGTCGCGGTCTTGTTCGGGGCAACGATTTCGATCTTTGCCCAGTCTGAATTACAAGTTGTCCAATTGATTCCCTTTACGATCATTCCGCAAATCTTCTTCTCGGGTTTGATTCCGCTTGATTTGATTCCGTACGGACTCGGTAACATCGGATATATCACCCCGATCTTCTACGGGGCGAGTGCAATCAAGGAAGTGCTTGTCTACGGCAATGGTTGGTCAAGCATCTGGCCGTTCTGGCTCGGACTATTCCTTTATGGTGCAGCACTGTTCCTCTTAAATATGCTCGCCCTCAACAAGTATCGTGGACATCAAAAAAGACACGGCTGATTATACGAGCCGTGTCTGATTTTGCTTAAGTTGTTCGAGGAAAGCAGTCCGTCGAGAAGAATCAAGTGTCTGCTCTGCCACGTCGGCATACCGAACGAGCTGATAGACCTCACGCGGAACCGTGACCTCTAGGCGTGTTAACCACTCCGTCAGCGTCTCATGTGTCCGCCGTTGCTGCGCTGGAGCAAGTGACCGATTGAACGCGCGCACCGCTTCACGAATTTTTGAATCAAGGATACTGTCTTCTAAGGAGAACTGGACTTCAGACGTTAGCGGAAGCGATAGAGCGGTTCGTTTTGGTTGATGTTTTGATGGGAATGACCACTGCATGCGGTTGAATCGTTGTCGACGATACAGATAGATGATCATCACTAGAGCGACCATCCATGGAGTCATGCGAACGATTTGATTGATCGCATCCGTCCATGATCCCTTTCCAACTTCAACAACAGGTTTCTTATCCGGCTCTTTCCGATATCCTTTGTGCCCATTTTTTGAAGAGTCCAGTGCCTTTGTGATCAAATCTTTTTTCGCATAGATGACTTTTTTAGTCGGTAAGATCGTGCTCGGGACATGTACCCAGTTTCCCGTCGACTGATCGATCGGAGGATCGACTAAGGCTTGATACGACAGTTTTACACCCATGACGCCTAAAAATAGTACTAAGCATGTCATGAAAGTCATCCCAATCATTCGACGTCTCATTTCATCCTGCACCTCCAAAACGAAATTGAAATCCTTAACACAAGATCTTTTCCCATATGTTACCATGAAAGGAGGCGATTCAGATGAGTTATGAAAAAGTATTTCAAATGCCGATGCAGCAGCTGTACAACGTATACCTTCAAAAAGTAGAGCGCAAGCAACGGACGCAAGATGAGCTGGATGAAATCATGCTTTGGTTAACCGGACACACGCAAGCATCGTTTGAACAAGCAAAACAAGCGCAATCCGTCGCAGCCTTTTTCGAACAAGCACCCGAATTGAACGAACGTCGATTTTTAGTCACTGGTGTTATCTGCGGGATTCGAGTGGAAAACCTAACGGATCCGCATATCCGTAACATCCGCATTCTCGATAAACTCGTTGACGAACTGGCAAAAGGAAAAGCATTATCTAAGATTTTACGATAAGGAGGAATGCTGATGTCTACGATACTTAGTACACTGGCCATCCTCATTATGGTGACCAGTGTGGCTTATTTCATCTTCTATCAAGTGAAACGAAACAAAGGAACTCATCGTTCACCTGTCTACCAACTCGCCTTTAGTGGTCTGTTAGTCGGTTTAATGGTCAGTTATTTTTTGTTGACGTGAGTCGTTTTTTTCAGTTTTGGTTTTAAACAATAAAAACATTAATACAGTATTTGAAATAATAAAGGAGGTATACGGTTGAAGATTCGAAAATGGATCCTTCCACTCTTATTACTCATCTGTCTCGCCTCACCAAATGCTGCGACGTCATATGTGAAATGGACGGTCGCTCCGACTGTTCACTACCTTGAACGTCTTCAAGCGGCTGACATTCCTTATAAAGTCCGCCATCACACGCTTTACATTCAAGAAAAGGATCTGCGCCGCGTCACGTCGTGTTGTACATGATAACGTGAAACCCCCTCATTTCAGCTCGAAATGAGGGGGTTTGTATGAAAAGATTTAGCGGATCGTTTTCAACGCCGTTGCCCACGGGATGACTTGATCGAGCATTTGGTTGACTGATGTTTCTTGAACGGCTGCGGCTTTGAGAACCGATCCGTTCTCAAAATCAGTGAACAAGGATAACGCTGGATGTACCCGGACGTCGGCAATCAATAACTCCCCTAAGATGCCGCGCAAATGTTCTGCCGCCCGTGCTCCACCGACTGAACCGTAAGAGACGATCCCTGCCGCTTTATTGTTCCATTCAACGCGGAGATAATCGAGCGCGTTCTTGAGTGACGCTGCAATCGAGTGGTTGTATTCTTGCACGATGAAGACGAATCCGTCTTGTGCTGCGACATCCTTCGACCAAGCAGCAGCCCCCGACGCATCCCCGCCCTTTTCACCAAGCAGTGGTAATTTGTAGTCAGCGATGTCAAGAATCGTATAGTTTGCATCATCCCGTTGATCGGCAAGTTGTTTGACCCAGTTCCCGACTTGTGGGCTAAGACGTCCTTCACGTGTTGACCCTAAGATGATGCCAATGTTTAATTTCTCCATCTTCATTTCCTCCTCTTATTTAGATGCTGTCAGCTTACTTTTCTTTTAAAGATATTCTTTTTCGATCTTGCGTGTGCTCCGGACCGTATCGATTGGACGAACCATTTGTTCGATCTGTGCTCGTTGTGGTTCGAGGAATGGTGGTAATGACAATTTCTCTCCGACCGTTTCGTAAGGTTCGTCACCCATGAAACCAGGACCATCCGTTGCCCACTCGAACAAGACACCTCGTGCGACGCGAGCATAGAGTGATTCGAAGAAGAACCGATCGACGTAGCCCGATGTGTTGAAGCGTAACTGTTGCATCCGCTCAATCCATTCCTGTAAAGCAGCCGTATCTTCGACGCGGAAAGCGACGTGATGGACTGTTCCGAATCCTTGACGTCCACTCGGTAGGACGACGTTATGCTCGACAATGACTTGGGCACCATTTCCACCTTCACCCATCTCGAACAGGTGAAGTGAACCAGATTGATCGACTTCGCGCATCAGCATCGCTTGTTCGAGTACCGCTTTTAAGTTATCGAATTCCGCAATCCGGATGTGGATTGGACCGAGTCCTGTGATCGCGAACTCGAGAGGCACTGGACCGTTTTGCCACGGTGTGCCGGACGCGACACCTTGATTATGCTCGTCAGAAATCAACATATACTGTTGCTCATCAAAGTCGACGAACGAGAGCGTCTGTTTACCGAACTGTTCTTTGATGCCACGGTGCTTGACGTCATATTTGTTAAACCGTTTGATCCAGTACTCGAGTGCGGCATCCGTCGGGACACGGAACGCTGTCTTGAAGATTTCATTCGTCCCGTGTGATCCTTTTTGAATACCAGGGAAATCAAAGAACGTCATATCCGTGCCGGCAGATCCTTTATCATCAGCGAAGAATAAGTGATACGTCTGAATGTCATCCTGATTGACGGTCTTTTTGACTAATCGCATCCCTAAGACATTTGTAAAGAAGTCATAGTTTTTCTCAGCACTGCTCGTAATCGCTGTAACGTGGTGGATACCTTTTAGTTCATTCATGAAAAATCGCTCCTCTAATCGTTATTATCTCGAATTCGAGATATCAGTCTAAAAAAATTTAATTACCTTTTGCTTGATAACCGATCTTTTTGGCTGTCTGAATGAAAACTTCGAGATCAGACGGGTCTATCCCTTGAAATACCTGGTTGATTGCTTGCTCGTGCTCCGGAAAAATCGTTTCCATCAGTTGTTGTCCTTCAGAGGTCAGTTCCGCAAATGTCACGCGCCGATCCTCTGGACACGCTTTACGGAAAACGTAATTCTTTTTTTCAAGCTTATCGATGACATACGTGATGCTACTACTCGTTATCAAGACTTTTTTCCCAATCAGTTGAATCGGTTGCCTTCCCCTATGGTACAACAACTCAAGAACTGAAAAATCGGTCGGATTCAGTCCCCACTGCGCAACATCCTTCTTGATGACTTCATGTAGCGCGTCAACTGCCCGCACCATCACTGTCAGTGCTTTCAAGTTCGGATTCGGTCGTGTCATTTCATTCACCTCTTTTGTATCTTTAATCCATATATCTTTAATTCGAGATAAATATACCACCTCTATTTTTATTCGTCAACCGTTTTGATCTTTTGAAATTCTTAAAAAGGTTGCAACAAAAATTCGAGGTGCTCATCTTCATTTATACAGCTCGTATCCTTCACCTAACATATACTGATCCGTCTCAGATTGAATATACGCCGTATCGTCAGGCAATCCGATCGCGCTTTCCATTTGAGAAAGGTAGCCCTGAAACCGAGCTGCCCTTTTTTCTTGATTCAAATGCGGACAAAGACAGCCACTGAGCCAACCTTGCCCCGTATCGAGGCAATAGTCCGTTCCGTCCTCCCTTGTTCGGATCCCGTATTCCATCGGATAGATCGCCCCAGCACTAACACCGACGTACCACGTTCCACGCTCGACCGCGTGCTTGAGAAGTACATCCATTCCAGTGTCTTCAAGTGTCTTTACGAGTAACGGATAATGACCACCTCCGACATAGATGATGTCAGCGTGCTGTAATAGTTGTCGTTGTGTATCAATCGTTTGGTTATCGTCAAACAAGGTAATGATTGAGACGGTTGCCCCAAGCGCTTCATATGTAGATCGAAATTGTTGTTGGTACAATCGCTCGTCCCGACTTGCCGTCGGGAGGAAGACTATATGCGGTAAGTATGACGTCAGTTGAAAGACATGACGATTGATGACTTGATGGGACGGCGCAATCAGTTGTCCGCCACCGATTAACATGAGGTTCATTTCTTCTCTCCTTTTAAAATAACTGTTTAGAAAAAGGTATACAGACCATGTTCGAAGTAATCAAATTCTGATTTGTTTAGTCGAGCAAACCGATATCCTTGATAGAAGGAATCGAGCGCTTCTGGATCATCGATAATTGGACTGATCGCAAGAGCGATATCATACCGTCGATCGCCTGGTTTCATCGCTCCGACATCGATGAATGACATCGTACCGTCTGCTGCGACCAACAGATTATCCGTCGTACAGTCGCCATGAATCCAACTAGCAGCAATCGGATTCGGACAGGAAGACTTTAATCGTTTTAGTAAATCCATCGTTCCGGACGTCCAACCAGACGCGACATAACGTTCTGCTGTCATGAGACGTTCCGTCAACCAATCGCTTGAAGTTCCCACTGTCGTTCGTTGATGAAAATGGAAGAGATAGGTTCCGAACGTTTGCCACAGCTGAATCCGTTGTTCGCTTGTCGCCTGTTCTAATGCACTCGTCAGCGTGATCCCTTCTCGCCATCCCATCAAGAGATGACTCTGCTGTTCCGTCTTTAAAAAGCCGACGTACTCAGGAAGGAACCCTGGTTCGCGTTTCATCCAATCTTTGAGGACGATCGCTTCCTCTGCGAGCCACTCTTGATATCTCGCCTTCGTTGCAGTCTTCAGTAAGTATGTTCCTCTTTTCGTTTCAATCCGGTAGACCGTCGATGTTCCCCCTTGTTCACTGAGTTTTTCAAAAGACTCGACCGGTCCCATCAGTTGCTCGATGATTAGACGGGTCGCTTCCGTCATATCGTATACCCCGCAAACGGAACCGGCGTCGACAATCGGATCCAAGTCGACGGTTTGCCGAAGACCGATGCGTCATCGAGAAAACGTTCTAATGTTGTAACGGACGCCGTTTGCAACTTGACCATAAAGTTATAGCTACCGGTCAGCCGGTGACACTCGACGACTTCTGGATGTCCCTTACAAAAGTCAATCAAGCCTGCGCAACGTGTCTCTTCGAACATGACGATTGCGAGTAACCCTTGCGCGAGTGCCTCCGGATTAATGACAGCGCGAAATCCTTCGATGATCCCTGCGTCCTCCATTTTTCGGACTCGTTCGATGACGGCTGGTGCCGATAACCCGATTTGTCGACCGAGTTCCGACCATGGGATTCTTGCATCGTCTTGCAAGATCCGGACGATTTGTTGATCAATCTGATCCATTTTCCATCCTCCTTCTGATTCAAAACCACTTTCTTCAAATTAACATGGAATCAAAGGAAAATATAGACTTTTACTTTATTCTCCTTCTGTGTTCATCGAGGAGTATTTCTTATACTACTAACAGGAGGTGATACTCATGCAACCAACCTGTGTCCGGTGTCAAGAAACGATTGAAACGACGATCTATCAGTGTTCGCATGCTTGTACGTTTTGCGAACCGTGTACAAAAACGCTCGATCATATTTGCCAAAACTGTGGGGAGATACTCGAACCCGCAACGCCAGTCGCGACATAAAAAGACGGATGCCTCGGCACCCGTCTTTTTGTCTATTCAGATCGTCTCTTGCGACTGCCGTTCGGCTAAGCGACTCTTTGCTTGTTCTTGATGCGGTTTGATTGCCGACTCGCCAATTGCTTTCGCAAGACCTCTTGTCGGAAGATTGACATACATCGACTCATAATTGCTGACTTCGAACGTCTCATGGAAGATCCCGACCGCTTCTGATGTCCGTGCCTTCTGATTGAATCGTTTCCACGCCGTCAAATGAAGGGAACCATGAGCATATGCCATCAATTCTTCCGTTGAACGCCAGTATTGAATCAATGTCACGGAACGCCAACCGAAAAGTGACTCATGCGAAATCAGACCGACATCGTTTTCATAACACTCTTGCAGCATCGGTCCCATCGCTTGAACCGTCGGTAACCACTGACGCACGGAGCGCAAGCGATTGATCCGTAACCCGATGATGAACACGACGACGTCTTTGTTCGGAGTCGCAATGATCCGTTTCATGTCAATTTCCTCCTTCAAGGGTCTTAAGGGAAGCGTCACACCAGTCGAGTAACGCACGTGTCTTTCGAATGCCATAATCAAGCGTCAATAACCAATAAACGGCGTCGTTTGAGTCGGGATAAGAACGAATCATCGTCTCGATTGCCTGATACGTCTCGAGACGTTCTTCGAGCAAGCTCGCATGCTCCTGAATCTTCTGCATCGTGACGTCTTTTGAAACATGGCGGGCAAAATAAAGCTTCAACAATAAGTCGTTTCGTTGTACCGGTAGTTCGACGGATGGTTCAGCGACCCATCGTTCGAGCTCTGCATGTCCGTTTTCCGTCAGGGCGAATTGTTTTCGTTCCCCATCCGTGACCTCTTCCACGATTAATCCTTCCGCTTCTAACCGTTTCAGTGTCGGGTAAACTTGTCCGAAACTGATCTTCCAAAAGTGATTCAAGCTCGTGTCGATCGTATGCTTCATCTCATAACCGGACGTACAACCACTCGCAAGGAGTCCAAGAATTGCGTAACGGGTCATGTTTTCTTTTGGCATCGGTCCCTCCTATATCTAAAAGATACTATCTTTTAGATATAGTTCCCCTTCATGCAAAAGACAAACTGGAAATTTTCGGGTGCGAGCAGGATTTTGTGTTGGTGATTCGAATTCATTGTTTACAGACTTAACTAAAAGGAGTTCTCCCATGACATATGCTAAAACCTCTATCTTCTTCAGTCTGCTCGGCTTGTTCATCGCTTATATGATTTTCCCACCGCTCAATTGGTCGTTCGGACCGAACTCGATGATCACTATTCCAATCGGACTTGCCATTTACTTGTTCGGACTCGTACTTGGGATTGTCGCCTTCAGACGGCGGGAGCCGGGAATCCTTAAATATGTCAGTCTCGCCTGTGCCGTTCCACTTGGTGTATTGCTACTAGTCTTTCTCGGTTTCATTTTCAGCGGTCAGATTTAATCCTTAAAGTAGCTGTTCATGAAACGCTTTCTCGAGGGCGTCGAATGTCAGCTGGTGAATCGCTGGACTCGACATCGCATCGAGCCATTCGTTCGCCGCTCGCCCAGTATATCTTTCGAGAACTAACGACAGTATGAGACCATGCGTCGCGACAAGCACCTGCTGTTTCGGATGCCTGTCACGGAGCTTTTCGATGGCTGCTACAGCACGATCAAGCGCCATCCGATTCGACTCTCCACCACTTTCTGCGTAATCGACGTCTAGAAATGACTGACTCACTACTTCCTCGAGTCGCTCAGACGTTAATCGTTCATCGAGTCGTTGAAACAGTCGTTCTTGAAATGGAGCCGTAATGACCTGGATGTTCCTTTGATTCGCAAGCGGTCGGACTGAATCACTCGCCCGTCGCATCGGACTCGAGTATATGGCGTCAATCGACATCGCTTCAAAGAATCCTACTAGTTTCTGCGCTTGCAGTTGACCTGCCTCGGTTAAGCCTCGTTCCTGGTCACTCCCCGTTTTGACCGATTCGCAATGGCGGACGAAATAGATCGTTGTCATCGCAACTGGACCCAGTCTCCTTCAGATATCACGTCGACGTTCGAACCGATGACACGGATTGCCGTCGCGTCATCGATTGCGTACGCTGGATTCGTCAGCGTCTTTGCCCACTCTTTTGCTGCTTGCAAATGATTATCCGGTAACTGCGGATGATCGAGATGCGGGAAAATCGAAAAATCGACGAGACCGAGTGTTGCGTCTGATTGCTCCGGCGTCTGCTGCCATCCGACGAAATACGTTCCGATTCGTGGCGTAAGCACCATGCTGCCGGCACTCATCCCTACATAGACACCGGACAGTTCAGGCAACAGTTGATCAAATTTAGATTCGACGAACCAGTGATGCAAAAATAAGGGGTCCCCACCATTGACGAGGATGACATCCGCTTTTTCAACAGCAGGTCGCCATGTTTCTTCCGCTAGCGACGAAATGACTGACAGTTCCAAGAGTCCTACCGACTTCCACCCTAAACCGACCATCGGTGCCTCATCCTTGCCTTGGATGAAGTTGGTAGCCAGTTCTACGCCATTCGCTAACGCGTAGGACGCCGTTGTAATTGCAACGGCGTGGCAATCTTCAATCGGTTTTCCAAGCATCTCGAGTAACGCTTGATGAATCGATGCATTTTGTACTCCACCGGATGTTAATAAGTACTCCATTTTACCGCCTCCTGTTCTTTGATTCAGTTTACAATATTTGCTCGTTTCTGGTATTCTTACTTTTATTCCCATTAAAATAGGAGGACTCGTATGTCTTTTGAATTTATGACGTTACCTGAAACAACGTTACACTATCGTCTAATTCTAGGTGATCCCGCTCAACCGACGTTTATCTTCGAAACCGGATATGGTCAAGATCTTTCAACCTGGCATCCTATCTTAGATCAGATCGAGGCACTTGGTACGATCTTAATGTACGACCGTACGAACACCGGCGGCAGTTCTCCTTACAACTCTGAGACAAGTCAACAGAGCGTGAATCGTCTTCATCGATTGATTCGCACATTATCGCTTAAACCACCATTTATTCTCGTTGGTCACTCCTATGGTGGTACGTTAGTGCGACAATTTGCATCGCAGTACCCAAATGAAGTAAGTGGACTATTGCTAATCGATGCAACACCAGAATCTTATATCCAACGCTTCTTACCAGTGATGCCAAAATCGTTCCAATCCAAGTACCAAAACCAATTTACGCTCGAGTGTACATACGCAGATTTCAAAGAAAGTATTGAAGCGACGAATAGTGATGAGCACTACATATTTCCACTCATCGTTCTATCTGCCGGTAAAAAAGAGCATTACTCTCGTGATGCGCAACTATTGTGGCACGAGTTGCAACGACAGACTGCTAGACAGTCACTTCGAGGATCATTTATTAATGTTTCTAATAGTGGTCACTTCATTCATCACGACGCGCCAGATAAAGTCATTCATGCCTTACAAACGTTAATTTCAGAGTGCTCCTAACCTTCTCTAGCAATCGGAACTTTTTCCCAAATCAATTCGTACATAAAGAGAAGCTTTTATCGACATATTCAAAGGAGGCCCCTATGTATTCGATTCCTAGCTACTTCACACTCTACTTAAAAATCATGCTGACGGATAAGATTCCGGTCTTTTGGTCTCTGATTTTCCCATTGATTCTCGCCTTTGTCTTCGGGTCACGTCTCGACTTCACCGAGAGCAGTTTCTTATCGTTCCTCGCACTCTTTTGGGGCTATATCTTACTTTCGATTTACGTGAACGGAATCGGTCTTCAACTTGCCCGGATGCGGGAACATGGCTTGATGAAGACATATATCATGATTTCCGGTAGTAAGATTGGTTGTA
Source organism: Exiguobacterium acetylicum (assembly GCF_022170825.1). Taxonomy (NCBI): domain Bacteria; kingdom Bacillati; phylum Bacillota; class Bacilli; order Caryophanales; genus Exiguobacterium; species Exiguobacterium acetylicum. The sequence continues at coordinate 1,685,458 of NZ_CP081878.1, forward strand.
TTCTCGCACTCGTACTCGTTCAGCTCGTGTTTGCAGCCGTTAGTTTAACGGTCTTTACGACGATTCTGATGCTCGTGTTCGACTTCTTCTCACCTTTGACGTTGTTACTCGCTTATCTCGTCTTGTTGCTCAGCATCCCGCTTGCTTTTGCGAGCATTTCCTTGACGATGCTTCCGGCAAAAATTTCGAGCATGTCGACGTTGCTGAACATCGTCATGTATCCGCTGTTTTTATTTGCCAATGCTCAACCGGATCGTTGGTACAGTTACTTAAATCCGTTTTATGTCATGAAAACACTCGGTCTTGCTGTATCTGAGCACGTTACGGGAGCATCGTTGCTTATCTTGACCGTCGTACTTGTCGTTTATCTATTACTTGGTCTACTCTCTGTCAAACGCTTTAATCTCATGTCTTTGATGACCCGATAGGAGGATTCAGATGCACGTTCAACATCTACGCTTCAACTATCCGAAATCACCCGATCTTCTCCATGACGTTTCGTTCTCGCTCATTCCCGGTAAACTGAACGTCTTGATTGGCATGAACGGTGCCGGCAAAACGACGCTGTTCGATTGTATGACCGGTGCCTTACCGATCGAGTCCGGTGAGCTTGATTTGCCTGATATCGCAGACATTCTTTATTTGACACAATTCATCTATTACTCGGATGAATTAAAAGGAAAAGATGTCGCCGTCTTCGTCGGTCGGCTCGCCCGTCTGAAAGAGTATCGAAAGCCAGAAACATATACACGGCACATGAAACAGCATCGCGAACTTGACTTGTTCGCACACCTCTGGCAGATGAAAATCGGAAAGATGTCCGCCGGGGAAAAGAAATGGCTGTTCGTGACACTGTTGACGACGGTGCCACGTTCGCTCTACATCTTTGACGAGCCGACAAGCGGGGTCGACCCGGCAACACGACTCCATATCATGCGACGCTTCGATCAGATGACGGCAAATGGACAAACCTGTCTCTTTTCGACGCATCAATTGCATGATTTGTTGCATACCGATGCCCATGTCATCTTCCTTCATCAAGGTCGTATTTTGTACGAAGGCGACTTCAAGGATTGGTTGAACCGCTTCGAGACGACAGATCCGGACGTTGCCTTTGTCCAGATGTTAGAAATAGCCGGATAACGCAAACCACCTCTTTTCTGGAGGTGGTTTTTTGTAATATCTGAAATATAGGTTTTATTCAAACATGTGTAGGTTATACATAATATATGAAAGGAGGTTCATCTTATGCAGTTCATCTCGGGTCACGCATTTGTTCGCATGATTGACTCACTCTTTAGCACAGAGGTCTGGAATCGGCATATCCTGTACATCACTGCAAATTCAGCAGTCGTACAATTGAAAAAGCGGTATGCCACCGACATTTCGATTTCGTCCACTTCTACAGAACTGCACATCTCGTTTCTCGTTCATTTGCCTACACTTGAAAAACGAGTAGTCATCAAAAGGAACGAACAGGAGACGCATCAATTTTTCTTCGATCCTTTTGCTTCAATCGAACATGTAACGTCTAACTTAAAACCGTGGTCTTTAGAAAGCTGCAACAAGGAGGAAGACGCATATGCCAACTAGCACTTTAGAACAACGCATGAATGCCGTCCTCGATTGTTTGGCAGCCGCTAAGGATTACCAACACATCGCCGGACGGCATGATGTATCGTATCAACAATTGTACAATTGGGTTCGTCGTTATGAATCTGGTGGTATTTCCGCCTTGATGGACCGTCGTGGTCGAAAATTACGCAGCGAAAGACTTACTTCGACTCCGCATATGCCTTGAAACGATCAAGGATCGCCTGCCAACCCGCTTGTTGCATCTCAGGCGGGTTCATCGTTTCCGCATCAAATGTCTCGACGACCTCTGTTTGTTCTCCATTTCTTGAGAAGTCGATCGTCACCTGACGTCCATCTTCAAGAACATAGGCAATACGTTCATGTGGCACGATCGTCTCGTACGTACCGGTGAAATCAAATCCCATGCTGCCATCTTTTGCTTCCATGCGATTCGTGAATTGACCGCCGACCGTCAAATCATTCTCTGACGCTGTCGTATGCCAATCATCTGATGCTGCATTCCAGCGTTTGATGTCTTCTGGTTCATTCCACATTTCCCACACCGTCTCGACTGGACGGTCAATTACGGCTTGAATCGTCAGTTTCGTCATCATCATTCCTCCTTTTAATTGAACTACCCTCCCTTTTTCGAGGATACCTATCCAAATTCCTTGTTTCGATTCATTAATTCGGTGGGGACTTCGGACTTTTTGTTTTCCATACTATAAATAAAAGAATCGCTAAATAAAAGAATCGCTGGAATAAGACAAATGATCACGTCTTGAATGGTCGGTAGATGTAACGCTCGACTCGATAAAAAACGAACTCCTTCGATCGTCCAAACCGTCAATAAGAAGGCAGTCAACGGTATGAGCCGCCAGCGTCTCGGAATGCGGATCCAGTAAGCGAGTAGTCGTTCCGATTTCTTCATCTTCATTCTACCTTTCGAACAGCTTTCAGGAAGCTCTGTTCCGTTTTATATGAGGCGTCGCGCCACATGAAACGTTTTGTATCCTTGAACGTATTTTGTTCAAACTGGTTCCCAGAACTCGTCTTGAAGTAATGGGCGACACTTAACGAACCGTTGAAGGTGTTCCCGATGATTTTGTTGTCACGCACATCGTGTTGGACAAGCAATTGACCTCCTTCGAGTCCTTTCGTATCATTGCCGATTAACTTGTTTTTCTCGATCCGAACGCGTTTTGTACCGCCACGTTTCGCATCATAGCCGCCAATCGCGATACCGGTGTAAACATTGCGTCGCAAATCGTTTTGACGAACGATGACATCTTCTGCGTATCGTCCTGCATGTTCACTTGTTACTTCAATTCCGATATCACTCGCTTCGATAAGATTCTTCTCGATCGTTAAGTCTTTTCCACCATCGACATAGATACCTGCTGCGTTGTATTCCTTCCCATAAGCAGGATTTCCGTAGCTCGACGTCCGGTAGACCTGGTTTTCCGATACGATTCCCTCTCGGACATAATCGTCTTTTTTTGAACGAGCGATCCCTTCATATCCAATCAAATCAATGCCGATATTATCGTTATCCCGTAAGACGTTCTTCGTCACTCGGAAATCTTTGACGTTCCCGTTTAAGACAAGGGCTTCGCTCGCTCCAAGGCGGTTCTGTTCGACTAGATTGCCGGTGACAGTTAAGTGACGAATCGCTCCCGTTCCATACACAGCAATCCCATGCGCATTTCCGTCTGTTGCTAACGTCTTGATGCGACGAACTGTATTGTTCTTCAACGTGATATGCGACCCTGATCCTGTGACTAAAATACCAATTGGTGTTGCGTCCGCTCGTTTGGATTGAACGGCTTCAATCGTTAGACCTTGAACGGTCACGTATTGCCGATCCTTGATTTTTATGATCGGTAAGACATCATCTCGATCTTTGATTTTTTCTCCACTTAAGACGACTCGTTCGTCTTGATAGTTTCGGAAAGTGATCGGTTGCTGTTTTGTTCCACTAGATCTAACGCTCATCGCTTCTCGATACGTTCCTTTTCGCAAGTAGACGGTCGTTCCGGCAGTCGCTTTTTTTGTCGCCTGTCGAACCGTTTTAAACGGATGCTTCAGCGTTCCCGCATTGTCGTCACTCCCGCTTGGTGCGACATATAACGATTTCGCCGTAGATTCAGCCTCATCCCCCGTCGATGTACAACCGACGAGTAAGACGGTCGCTACTAACCATTTCCCTTTCATGATTTCCTCCTTTATTTAGAGAGAACAATATTGGTACAATCTAGGTATCATTTCTAATTTTTTGAATATTTTATTTTTTATCCCGATTCACTATGACTATGGAAAAGAGGAATACGTCATGAAATATGCGCTTTTATTCACCCTTCCCTTGTTGCTTGCTGGTTGTGCTACAGAAGCAACCGTCCTTCCAAAAGAAACCGTCATGATCAAGAAGCCTTCCTTTTCAATCACACCCTCTACCGTAAAGGAAGAGTCGCTCCAACAACAGACCTTTTACTTTTCTGGCACACTCGATCGTCCACTTCAGCTCAAAGCGGTCCAATTTGACGATACAGAACCACCTGAGGTGCTGATCGACAAATCGATTCCTGCCGGTACATACGATCGCACGCCGTTCCAGTTGACGTATGATTTGAACCTGCTCAACGATTCTCATACCTTCACCTATTCGCTGGATGCGAACAATGGCATTCTTGAGACGAAAACGGCGTACACCTTACCTCAAAATGTCCAGACTGACAGCGGTCAATTCAATGATCAGCAACAGACGAATGTTTCATTCTATCCCTTACTCCTGAAACGCTATACGACCGGAGAAACGATCATCGGTCGTTCGATTGATGCTTTACGATCACCACGTCTTAAAGTAGGAAAAGACGAAGGAGCAATTTTGATTTATTTGACGAAAACAAAATAAGGAAAGCGGCGTATTAAAGCAAGATACGCCGCTTTTTAGTCCACCAAGACGTGCGACATGTCGGCTTCTAATTGAATCAGTGCTTCTCCGTCCTTATATTCAACGATCGTCAAACTCGTTCCATGAATGAATGGTGGATCCCATAACGTCGCGAACGGTTTTTGATGAAGATGCGTCAGCAAAATATTCAAGAAGATGCCATGCGTCACGATCATGATGTTCTCGTCTTCCTCATGATCAGCCAGTCGTTCCAAAAATGATAGGATCCGCTCGCGGACCTCGTCAAACGATTCTCCGGATTCCGGTATGTATTCGTGTGGTGTTTGCCAAAATGTCGCATGGGCAAGCGGATGCGCCACTTCAATTTCCGCCGCCGTTCGTCCTTCCCAGGTCCCCATGTGCATTTCTCGCAAACGTTCATCGACGGTGACTGGAATCGACGGATCAAGATTCATCATCCGAACCGTTTCTTGGACGCGACCAATCGGACTGATATAGAGATGGTCCAGTGGAATGTCACGTAAGCGATGACCGAGGTCTCGCGCATTTTGTCTACCTTTTTCTGTTAAGGAAGAGTCTTCCCAGCCTTGCATCCGTTTTTCTAAGTTCCATTCCGTCTCGCCATGACGCGTAATATAGAGTGTTGGCATCTGGATCATCCTCTCGATTTTTGTTTCTTTAAAAAGTGTATCAAACTCGTGCTGCTTTTTCCTGAAACTAGCGGAAAACGAACCGAAACGTGAAATCGAGTGATCCGTTCGGTATGATCAAGGTAGACATGAAGGAGGAATTCGATGAATCGTCATGAGATGCTTGAGCTTGCCAAACAGATCCGCTCGGATGAGGATCGTCCTAAAGTCACGCCGCCTCATCCAGCACACGCTACAACGACTACGCTACAGGTGCCGACGTCCATCGGCGACGTGCGAGTTTTACTCCACTCGCCGATTGATGCAACTGAAACGTTACCTGGATTCATCAGTTTCCACGGTGGCGGTTTCATCACCGGAACGCCAGAGATGGACGAACCATGGAATCTGTTTCTCGCTGAGACCGCTAACTGTCATGTGCTCAATATCGAGTATCCGCTAGCCCCGGAGCATCCGTTTCCCGTTCCGGTCCACGTCACTTATGAAGTCGTCCAGTGGATTTTTAAGCAGTCCGAGACGCTTCATCTCGACCCTTCACGCATCGCGATCGGCGGTCATAGTGCCGGTGGCAATCTCGCGACTGCGATCTCTTTATGGAATGCCGAACAGGCAAGCCCCCTACCGCTCATCGCTCAAATCCTGGATTATCCTCCGCTTGATCTCGCGACGGATCCAGCGGATAAACCGTTCTTCGAGGAAGCGATACCGGCTGAGCAAGCGCGGCAGTTCAATGCGATGTACATTTCTCGTGCGGAGGACGCATACCACCACCTCGCTTCGCCTCTTTATGCAGCTCAACTCGAAGCGTTACCACAGACGCTTGTCCTGACAGCTGAGCATGACTCCCTCGCACAGGAAGCACGACAGTACGCGAAACGGCTTCATGCAGCAGGCGTCGCTGTCGAACACGAAGAGTTCGCGAGTCAAGCTCATGCCTTTACACATCACGGTGATGCAGACGTCGCGCTGAAGGCTTGGCAACGTATGGCGCATTACCTTAAATTGGTCTATCGTTCGTGATCAAAAAGAGACGTCTGAGCAGAGACGTCTCTTTTGTATGTTTGACCTACTTAACTGCTTACTCCGTGAGAAGCGATTCAATCGGACTATCCGGTGATTGCTGAATCAATCGCATGATCGTCTCTTCCGGTCGATCACTGACGATCCACATCACGTCTGCTCCTCTTTGATAGGCAAGACTCAACTGTTTTCCTTGTTTTTGAACATGGATTTGTAGCCCGTTGATGGTGCGCGTCCGTTTTCCGAATTGCGCTGGAACGTCCTCATTTTTTAATCGTGTCTCAATCACCGTATAATGACGATTCGTTACGAGGGTCGTCTTCATTCGTTTCTTGTTTCCTTCCCATGCTAGACTCCCTTCGATCATCTCACCTTTCGTTGATTGATCCCGAATGAAATCCATCGAACTGCTTAACATCCAGTTCGACTTTTTTTCGTAAATCATGAGCGTATCGTATCGTCCTATGAACACGCTTGCTAGCAGTAGATTAAAGTCACCAAGTCGAGCGTCCACTCGGAAGTCATCTTTTTTAAAGGTATAGGTGGATTTGTCACTCAAGTCATACTTAAACTGATGCTCGGCGGTCTGAGCCGCAGTCGGATAGGCGCCACTGTCATAGATGCTCGTTCCATCAACTTGAATCTTTTCCTTCACCTCGACATTATTTTCCGGCGTGCATCCGCTGATACAGAGGAGTCCCACCATTAAAAGAGGGATCGCTTTTTTATAATTGACTCGCTTCATAGCGTAAGCTCCTTCTTATTCATGTCTGTATATGTAACCTCGGATCGTCTCTCCATCCTTTTTCATTCACCCGTCGCTGAAAAATCGAATGACGATCCGTACCAACCTGAAAAGATGGTGTCGGTCGAATGACTCGATCCGTAAAGTCACTTGCTCCGTATGGAAGGTATAATTGGAACTTATCTCGTTTCGTCACACCGATTGCCGTGACCGTCTCAGGGAACTGTGCGATCGCATCTTGCGCTGATGCGTACGGTGGCAACTCGTTCACGAGATGCATCCGTGCTTGATTTTTGACCGACCATGGTAAATCTACCCATTTACATAACTGCCGCTCATGTCTTTTTTCCGTCGCTTCAGAAATATCCGAGGGGTCAAAATAGACGATATCGATGTCCGACTGTGCGTTTTGATCAATGCCCCAAATCTTCGAACGAAGGACACCGGCACAAATCCACCAATCCGGTAAATCGAGTCGTTCCACGATGGTCAGCATGAGCTGCACTTCTGCGTCCTCTCGTAATCGCTGTTCGATGTCAGCTTGATTCATTTTTTTCCTCCCTCCGACACAGCATGATGCTGAATGTGTATTTTCTTTAGTTTACCTCATTTCATCAATCCGGGAATCATTTCCTGACTTTTATCCCATTTTTTGTCTTATCGCTTGTTTCCATTCCTTGTAAATAGTATATTTTTTATAACTATTCTGACAATTCAACGAAAAGGAGTGTTTACATGCCACGTTCTCGTAAAACGATTCCTATCCTTGTGACGTCTCTTGCCCTGATTGGTAGTGCTGGTTGGTACTGGTCTTCACATCAGGATCAACCCGTCAACGTCTCATCGCAAACGAAATTAGCTGGTGTCAACGAAACAACCGAAGATCGTATCCAATCGATTCAAGAATTGATGAAGCAAGGAACTGTTAAAACGTATCCCGGTGATCCGGAATTAAAAAAGAAGTCATTTCGTGCTGAAGCGCTTTTAGCTTCTCCCCCAAAAGAATTGCAGCTAAAAGAAAAGACGGGTTACCGCTACGTAACAGTACCACTCGTCCTACATGATACAACTGAGACCGTGGGAGGATACAGCATCTACAAACCGAACTTGTTTGTTCTAAATGACGGTAAGGGCAACGAATATAAGATAGTCGACTATGTCAGCCATAATCCGAAGGCATGGCGAAACAGTCATCAGTATTATGCTCCGCAACGTGCTCAAATCGACCTCGTTTATCAAGTACCGGACAAATCGAAAACGTTCGTCTTACTCGCAGATTCCGACGCATTCCCGAAAACGCATGCAATTAAGATCGAGTTATGAACTGCCGCGCTTGCATGAATGTGTAAGCGCTTTTTACATAGGATGTTAAGAAAGGACGTGAAGAGCGTGCTACGATTCATTTGGAATTCTTGGTGGCGTAATAAAGAACGATTCATCCTCTTACTCGTCGGCGTACTTGTCGTCAGTACTGGACTGAGTTACTTGATTGGCACGACGCAAGCGAACAACGGTACGGTCGTCGACGAGTTGCAAAAACGCTGGAAATCCTCCTACGATATCGTTGTTCGTCCGCCGAACAGCCGGAGCGTGACGGAAGATCTCAAACTACTCGAACCGAACTATATGAGTGGTCTTGACGGTGGTATCACGATGAAACAATACAAAACGATTCAAGCCATTACGGATGTCGACGTCGCTGCTCCCATCGCGATGATTGGAAATCATGCGACATCAGCAAGCCTCGGGACGCATCGTTTTGATGATTACGGCGTCTATAAGTTGACGATCACGGACAAACAGAACACCGGACTGAACGTCGAAAAATATTCCTCCGTCAACTATATCGCTGCCGGTTGGACGCCAGATGAGAACGCCACCATATCCGGTGTCTCACCTGCTGCGCTCGGCGAAGAACCTTTGTTAGAGTTCGGGAGCGATACGATGATTGCCGGAATTGATCCTGAAGCAGAAGCTCGCTTGATCGGACTCGATGATGCGACGGTCAACGGCAAACATAGTCGTTTTTTTGACGAGCAGGACGCAGCAAACATCGTTGATCCGGAACTCGGAACGATCGAGCTTC